>DATBRS010000025.1:0-9509 GCA_036560185.1 Myxococcota bacterium | reverse complement strand
ATCATCGACGGTGGTTTGGAAGACGAGCGTCCTGCCTGCCGTCGCGACCTCGCCGATCTTCTCCGGCACGGTGACGGTGGTGCGATACCAGTTGAACGAGATCCGGCCGCCGCCCCGGCGCGTCACCAGCGACTCGGGTGCGATCGTGGCCCAGGCGGAGTCGTCGAAATCCGCACGGCCCGCGCGCGGCTCGAGGGTTTGCGTCGCGATCGGCGCTCCGGTGGGCTGGCCCTCTGCGTCGGGAGCGCGATGCATCGTCTCCACGATCCTCGCGTCGGCGTAGCGCCAGCTCGCACGCGCGAGGCCGGTGCCCGCACGAGTCGCGAGGTCGATCGTGGCGAGCGGATCGCCCTGCGGAGGCCCAGGCGCGCCGGCGGTTGCCGCGGCCGCGAGGGCGAGCATCAGCCCGAGAGTCGTAGCGAAGCGCGTCGTGCTCATCGCGGTGCGCCCGCGTCGGTGGGCTTCACCACGAAATAGGTCACCGGGCCGTCGACGGCCTTGAACCAATGCGGCGTGCCATTCGGAACCACGATCACGTCGCCCGGGGAGAGCTGCCGCTCGACGCCGCCGACGATGCTCTCGCCGCGAAGCTCGTTGGCCGCGATCTGCTTTGCGTCCACGAGGCGCCCACCCGTGACGAGCGTGGCGCGGCCCGAGATCACGTAGATCACGTCGGTGTCGGTGACGTGAACCTCGCCGACGCCTGGCGCGTCGCGGCGGCTCGCGTGGACCTTGTAGTTCGCGTTCTCGGTCAAGGGCATGCCCTTTGCGAACGCGGCGTCGGCCTGCGCCTTCGCGAAGTAGAGGACGTCTCCGGCGGCTGCCGCGAGCGGAAGCGTTGCCGCGAGAGCGACGCAGAAGTTTCGAATGCGCATGCGAGCTCCTCGTCGCGCGGAAGCCGCGCGCGTTCACTTGCTGGAAGCGGCGACCACGTTCGCGATGTCAGTGTCCTCTTGGGCGCTGGAAGCGCCCGAGACGCCGATGGCGCCGACGACGCGGCCGCCGATCGTGACCGGCACGCCGCCCTGCAGCGGAGTCATTACGGCGACGCCGAGCAGAGCGTTGCGTCCGTTCTTGATCGCGTTCTCGAGGTTTGCGGTCGGCATGCGAAACACCGCCGCCGTGCGCGCCTTCTCGGTCGACACCGTCGCCGCGGCGGGGAAGGTGCCGTCGAGCCGCACCAGGTAGACGAGGTGGCCCCCGTCGTCGACGACGGCGAACGCGCCGCCGGGGGCGCCGAGCCGCGCCGCTTCGGCCTCGGCTGCGGCGCCGAGCTTCTTGGCGAGCGCGAGCGTCATCTCTGCGCGCGCTTCGTCGGCGAGCGCGGCGCTGGTGGAAAGAAGGGCAGCGAGGCAGAAGAGCGCGAGGGCATTCCGCGCGCGAAGAATCGATCGAGGCATGGAGTTCTCCTGAGGTGAGCGCGCATTCAGGTGGCGCGCGCTGGCTCGGATTCCAGTCGCGCGGCGCCGTAACAGCTCAGGCGGCGAGCGCGCTCGCGACGTGCGCGAAGACATCGCGCGACCACAAGAAGTCGACGTGGCGAACGCGCGAGACGGCGGACGCGCGCAAGCGCGGCGCCGCCGTCGGAGAAGCCAGCCGTGCGGGCACCACGGCGTCGTCGTGCGAGCCGAGAGCGAGCAGCTCCGTTCCTACGGGAACCGGCAGCGACTCGAGCTCGCGCAGCAGCTTCGAGCCCGGCAGCATCTGCCATACCGCCGGAGAGATCGCGCCGAACAAGAGCACGCCGAGGTAGGCGAAGGGCGTGCCGCGGTGGGGAGTGCCGAGCGTGATCACGCGACGAATCCGCCGGCCCTGGTCGATGCGCTTCAGCCAGTAGGTCGCGACCAGCCCGCCGAGCGAGTGGCCGACGACGTCGACGCGGCCGAACGACGAGCCCTCCGCGAGCCGCGTCAGCGCGCGATCGACGCGCCGCGCCGTGCGGCGCACATCTGCGAGATGCAGCGGCAGGCGACGGCCGAGGCGCAGCCGGACCACAGGCCGCCCGAGCGTGCGGCGGATGTGCGCCTCGATCGGCCGCAGTACCGCGCTCGTGACGCCGAAGCCGTGCAGCAGCACGACCGGCGCCTGCGCTCCGTCGAGCGCGGGCAGCTCGGGCGCGTCGCCCTCGCGCAGCCCTTGGAGTGCGCGCTTCAGGAACGTCTCGCCCAGCTTCGCTTGCCGCATCGTGCCGTCCTCCTGGCGGCACTGATGCTCGTTGGCGCGCGACCGTAACAACCTTGGCATGCGGATTGCTGCGGTGCGCCGCGAGGCGCCTCAAGCCGCTGCGCGAAACCCGCTGCGACCGACGCGGCTCGCGAGATCCGAGAGCGCGTTCATGAAGGCGATGTGCGCCTCGTACGGCGACTCGTAGGGCGAGAAGTATTTGTGCACGTCGCCGTCCGCGAAGTACTTGGTGCACATGTAGTAGAAGTGGTCGCTGGTGGTGAGCCGGCGGAAATCCTCGAGCGCCTGCGCGTCTCTGCTCGCCAGCACGTCGTCGCGCAGGGCGTAGAGCGACTCGAGCGCCGACGACTGCATCGCGTTGCCCAGCCACGCCGTGAGGTCGCGCTCGGTGTCCGCCCACGACACGAACTCGTTCACGTCGAGCTCCGCGCGCGGCTGGTAGCGCGCGATCACCTCGGAGGGCGTCGCGAACTCCATGTCTCCATGGGCGAGCACGGCCTTCGGCAACCTGCGCATGAACTCGAAGATTCCCGTCTCGGCCCATTGGTGCTCGCCGAACGTCTCGTAGTCCATGAACAGATTGACCGTCTCGCCGCCGCCGTTCACCGCGTGCAGCCAGCCCGCGTACTTCTCCGGCGTGAGCGGCCAGCCCGCCCAGCCGCGGTTGCCGAAGCGAAACGCGACGTCGTCCGAGAGCTGATAGCTCTTCAGCAGAACGGGCAGATCGGGCGTGCCCTTCGCCGTGTACAGGAAGTGGGGCGAGCGCCAGCCGAGCATGCGGTCGGCGCCCTCGGCGAGCACGCCCGCGAAGCCGAGATCGTGCACGCGGCGCGCCACGGCGTTCGAGAAGATCAGCTCGGTGTTCCGGAAGACCCGCGTGCGCACGCCGAACAGCTGCTCGATCTTGCTCGCGTGGAGCTCCACCTGCTCGTCGAACTCGTCGCGGGACGCGAGGAACGCCAGCGAGTGCGAGTGAGTCTCCGCGAGCAGCTCGATCGCGCCCGTCGCCACGAGCCGCTGAAAGCTCTCGATCAGGTCGGGCGCCCAGCGCTCCATCTGCTCGAGCGCACTGCCCGTGATCGAGTAGGCCGCGCGGAAGCGCCCATCGGTCTCGTCGACCAAGCGTTCGACCAGCGCGTTCATCGGCCGGTAACACTTGTCGGCGACCTTGCGCAGCACGGCCTCGTCGAGCTTCGTGTCGAAGTAGTCGTGGCGACGGCCGACGTCGAACACGCCGTAGCGGCGCAGGCGATAGGGCTGGTGGACCTGGAAGTAGAAGCAGACGCTCGGCACGCGGTGACCCCTTCGAACGACGCGGGTTCCGATGCGGCCTGGCGCGTGCCGTAACCGGTGCGCGTCAGGGCACGCCGAGCTCTCGGTAGATGGCCTCGATTCGGAGCACGGTGGACGGCCAGCCGAAGTTGGCGACCTCGGCGCGGCCGTTCTCCGAGAGTGCGCGAGCGAGCACGGGGTAGCGGAGCGCCGCGGCCACGAGCTCGGCCATGCGCTCGACCTCCCACGGGTCGCACTTCAGCGCGTTGGTGATCAGCTCCGAGACACCCGATTGGCGCGAGACGATCACGGGCACGCCGCGATCCATCGCTTCCAGCGGCACGATGCCGAACGGCTCGGAGACGCTGGGCATCACGAACACGTCGGCCGCCGCGTAGAGCGCGGCCGCGCGCTCGCGATCGACGAAGCCGGGGAAGGAGACGCGCTGCGCGATGCCGAGCTCGGCGGCGCGCTCGATCATGCGCGGCAGCATGTCTCCGGTCCCCGCCATCACGAAATGCGCGTCGGGCTGCACCTCGAGCACGCGGCGCGCGGCTTCTAGGAAATACTCCGGGCCCTTCTGCAGCGTGATGCGCCCGAGGAACAGCACGAGCGGACGCGGCAGCGGCGGAGGCGCCGGCGCGCTCGTGTCGGGATCGACGCCGTTGTAGACGACGCGCGTGCGCGCGGGATCGGCGCCGTAGCGATCGCGGCAAGTGTTCGCGATGCGGCGGCTCACCGCGACCACGCGGTCCGCGCCGGCGATGCCTTCGCGCTCGAGCGCGAACACGGCGGGATCGGCGTAGTGGCCTCCGCTCTTGTCGAACTCGGTGATGTGCACGTGCGCGACGAGCGGCTTGCCGGTGCGCTCGCGCAACGCGAGACCGGCGCGGAAGGTCGTCCAGTCGTGGGCGTGGATCACGTCGAAAGGCACGTTCGCCTCGGCCACGCGATCCACCGCCTCGCACGCGAAGCGTTCGACCTCGGCGAGCAGATCGTGCCCATACAAGGGAACACCGGCCGGCGGTGTCACCTCGCCCGGGATGCGAATCGGGGGCGCGGCGCCGGCGTAGGAGACGAGCCGGCTCGCGATGCCCTCGGCGCCCACGCGCGGCGAGGCCGTATCGAGCAGGCGCACGCCGCGCGGCGCCGGGGCCCCGAGCGGCAACGGCATCAGGTAGGTCAGCTCGTGCCCGCGCTGCGCGAGGGCGCGCAGCATGGCCTCGGCGACGACGCCGACACCGCCCGCGAAGCGAGGCGGGAGCTCCCAGCCGAGCATCAGCACGCGCATCGTTCCCCTCGCTCGCTCCGTCTGCCGGCCGCGCGCAGCGCGCGGACCTCCGACGAACCTGGGATGACCCGACGCTCCCGCCGTAACAGCTCAGCGACGCGGCTCACCGCGGACGCGGGCAGGCGTCGGGGTTCTTCAGCTCGATCAAGATTCCGTGCGCGTCGGTCTGACCAACGTTCACGGGCGAGTGCGCGACCGGCTCGCTGTAGAGCACGTCGCCCGCCTTCGCCTTGCGCAGCCCCTTGCTGCCGTCCGGGAACGTGAACTCGATCTCGAAGCCTTCGAGCACGTAGAGCACGTGGGCCGGGTGGCGATGCAGCGCCTCGGTGTCGCCCTTGCGCAGCCGGAAGTCCATCGCGCGCACACAGTCGTTCTCGAGCATCACGCGGTAGTTGTCCGGATAGACCTGCGCCGGGTCCGGGATCGGCTCGCCCGCGAGAGCCAGCCCGGCGATGAGCCCGGTCGCGATCGCCAACGTCGTTCGGTGCATGGGATCTCTCCTCAGGTGTCTCGCGGCGAGCGCCGCCAGACGGTGATCTGCGTGGTCCAACCTTCGCGCGTGCGCTTCGCGAACGACGCGCGCAGAGGGGGCGTCGCCTTGTGCGCTTCGAGCGCCGCGAGGCTCCGCCAGCGCTCGAGACGCATGAACTCGCTCGGCTGCTCGGGCGACTGGTAGAGGTCGTACTGAAGGCAGCCCGCCTCCGCGCGCGTCGGCGCCGCGAGCGAGAGCAGGTGCGCGTGGAGATCGTCCTCGCGACCGGCGATGCCGTGAATGAAGGTCACGGCCGTAATCACTTCGTCGTCCGCAGTCGCCGCGAGCGCATCGCCCGCGCCCCCGAGCGAGACGGCCGCGAGCAAGGCGAGGAACTCGCGGCGTTCGAGCTTGAGAGCCTGAGACATCTGGCCTCCGAGTGCCGGCTCCGATGCTCGAGCGCGCTCGGCGGGTAACCGAGCGCGCGAGTTACCCGCGCGAGCTCTCGGAATCCGACTCGCACGCCGGGCGACCCGTTCCGCTCGCGCTGGAGGATTCGATGCGTGCCATCTCCGTGTTCCCGTCCGAGAAGACCGTCCGCATCACCGAGGAGCCGGCGCCGCGCATCGCGAGCGACACCCAGGCGCGTATGCGCGTGGTCGAGGTAGGCGTGTGCGGCACCGACCGCGAGATCTGCGCGTTCGAGTACGGCACGCCGCCTGCCGGCAGCGACCACCTGATCATCGGTCACGAGAGCTTCATGCAAGTGCTCGAGGTCGGCGCGCGCGCGACGCGCGTGAAGCCCGGAGATCTCGTCATTCCAATGGTCCGCCGCCCGTGTGCGCACGCGCACTGCACCGCGTGCCGCGCGGGCCGCCAGGACTTCTGCTTCACCGGCGACTTCCGCGAGCGCGGCATCAAGGAAGCGCACGGCTTCATGACCGAGGAGATCGTCGAGGACGAGCAGTACCTGAACGTGGTGCCGAGCGCGCTGCGCGACATCGGTGTGCTGGTCGAGCCGCTCACGATCGCGGAGAAGGCGCTGATTCAGCTGTGGGAGATCCAGGCGCGCCTGCCTTGGGGCTGCCCGCACCTGCCAGGCCGCGCGACCGGGCATTGCCGGCGTGCGCTGGTGCTCGGCGCCGGGCCGGTCGGACTGTTAGGGGCGATGGCGCTGCGCGCGCACGACTTCGAGACGATCGTGTACGCGCGCGAGAAAGCCCCGAACCCGAAGGCCGAGCTCGCGGAGAAGATCGGCGCGACCTACGTGTCGTCGCAGGACGTCGCGGCGGACGAGATCGCGAAGCGCTTCGGGGCGATAGACGTGGTGTACGAGGCCGCCGGCGCGTCGAAGCTCGCGTTCGACACGATGCAGGCGATGGGCCCGAACAGCGTGTTCGTGTTCACGGGCGTGCCCGGCCGCAAAGCGCCCATCACGATCGACTCCGATCGCTGGATGCGCGACCTCGTGCTCAAGAACCAGCTCGTTTTCGGCACCGTGAATGCGGGCCGCGACGCGTTCGAGGCCGCGATCCGCGACGTCGCGCGCTTCCGCGAGCTGTGGCCCGACGCGATGTCGCGGCTGATCACCGGCCGCTTCCCGATCGAGGCGCATCGCGACCTGCTGCTCGGCAAGGCGACGGGCATCAAGAACGTGATCCAGTTCTCGGCATGAGCGCGGTGCCGAATCTCGCGCGCGAGTGGCTCGAGAGCGACGGGCTCGGCGGCTTCGCATCGGGGACCGTCGGGCTCGCGCGCACGCGGCGCTATCACGCGCTGCTGCTCACCGCGACGACGCCGCCGACCGGGCGCGTCGCGCTGGTCGCGGGCTTCGACGCGTTCGTGCTGCGCGACGGCCGGCGCGACGCGATCTCCGCGCAATCCTACGAGCCGGGGCAGCTGGCTCCCGATGGCGCGCAGCGCATCCAGCGCTTCGAGGCGGAGCCGTGGCCGACGTGGAGCTTTCGCCTCGCGGATGGCGCCCGCGTCGTGCAGGAGCTGTTCGCGACGAAGGGCGCGGCGCGCGTCGTCGTGAGCTGGCGGCTGTGCGACGCCGACGGCGCTCCGCTCGCGGGCCGCCTGGTCGTGCGGCCGTTTCTCGCAGGGCGCGACTATCACGCGCTCTCCGGAAACGTGGAGCAGCATCCTTCGCTGCTCGCGCCGCCGCAGCGCGCGGGCGATCGGTTCGAGCTCGCGATGCCGCCGGGCGTGCCGGCGCTCGCGATGCACGCGAACGCCGAGTACATCCACGCGCCACACGTCTACCGCGGCTTCCACTACGCCGAGGAATGCGAGCGCGGCTTCCCGCATCGCGAGGATCTCGCGTCGCCGGGCGAGCTCGTGTTCGACCTCGCGGAAGGCGAGGCTTGTTGGGTCGTCGAAGTCGCGGGCACTTCGCCCGCGCACGCCTCCGCGGCTCGGCTTGCCGCGTCGCTCCGAGAAGCCGAGCGCGCGCGCCGCGCCGGCTTCGCAAGCGCGCTCGAGCGCGCGGCCGACGCTTACGTCGTGCGACGCGGGGAAGGCGAGACGATCGTCGCCGGCTATCCGTGGTTCACGGACTGGGGGCGCGACACCTTCATCGCGCTGCGCGGGCTCTGTCTCGCCACCGGACGGCTCGATACCGCGCGCCGCATCCTGCTCGAATGGTCGGGCGCCCTCGCTGACGGCGTGCTGCCGAATCGCTTCGTCGACTCGGGAGAAGTGCCCGAGTACAACGCGGTGGACGCTTCGCTCTGGTACGTCGTGTGCGTCCACGAGCTGCTCGCCGCGCAAGGGCGCAGCGGCGCCGGCATCTCGCGAGCTGAGCGCGATCGCCTGCTCGGCGCCGTCGACGCGATCCTGGGCGGCTACGCGCGCGGCACGCGCCATCGCATCCATCTCGATCGCGACGGCCTGATCGCCGCGGGCGAGCCGGGCGTGCAGCTCACCTGGATGGACGCGCGCATCGGCGCCGAAGTGGTGACGCCACGCATCGGCAAGCCCGTCGAGATCCAGGCGCTGTGGTGGAACGCGCTCGTGCTCGCGAGCGCCCACGACGCGCGCTGGAAGGCGCTCGCGGAGCGTGCGCAAGCTTCATTCGCGGCGCGCTTTTGGAACCCAGAGCGCGGATTCCTGTACGACGTGGTGGACGTGGACCACGTGCCGGGAGCCACGGACGCGAGCTTCCGTCCCAATCAGCTCTTCGCGATCGGCGGATTGCCTCACGCGCTCCTCCAGGGAGGCCGCGCACGCAGCGTGATCGACGCCTGCGAGCGCGCGCTTTGGACGCCTCTCGGCATGCGCTCGCTCGCGCCCAGCGAGCCCGGCTACGCGCCGCGTTATGCAGGCAGCCCCGAACAGCGCGACCGCGCATATCACCAAGGGACGGTGTGGCCGTGGTTGATCGGCGCGTTCGTCGAGGGCTGGCTACGCGTGCGCGGAGAGATCTCGAGCGCGCGCGACGAAGCGCGAGTGCGTTTCGTCGCCCCGCTGCGTGCGCATCTCGCCGAGGCGGGCAGCGGCCACATCTCGGAGATCGCCGATGCGGCGGAGCCGCACGCGCCTCGCGGATGCCCGTTCCAAGCGTGGTCGCTGGCCGAGCTGTTGCGGCTCGAACACGGCGCTCTCGCCAGCCCCGGCCCGCAACGATGAGCCCCCGCATGCTGCCCTCGCTCGCGACCGGCCTCGCCGCGCTCGCGGCAGCCGGCACCGCCCAGCTGCTCCTTCGGCGTGCGCGCCACCGCACCAAGGCGTGGATCACCCGCCGCAAGCGCAGTGACCTGCCGGTCGCGCCACTGCGCGCAGCGAGCCTCGCGTTGCTCGTGCTTCAAGCGGCCAGCGGGCTCCTCGCGCTGCGCATCGCGAGCACGGCGCACCCGGCGCTCGCTGCGCTGCGCGAGCGCGTGGGTGGCGTGCTGATGCGCGCGCTCGAATCGCCGTTGTTCGCGCTCTCGGGTCGCGGCGTCACGGCGCTCGATCTCGTGCTGCTGCCGATCGCGGCGTTCGCGCTCTGGCTCGCCGTGAACGGCGCGACGCATTTGTTGCGAGTGTCGCTGCTCCGCGCCCTCGGCCTCGAGAACGGAAGCGAGGAAGCCGCGGCCGGGCTGCTGCGCTACGGGCTGCTGTTCGTCGGCGCGCTGATCGCGCTGCAGGGAGCGGGCATCGACGTGCGCGGCCTCGCGATCGCCGGCGGCGTGCTCGGCGTCGGCATCGGCTTCGGCCTACAGGGCCTCGCCAACAACTTCGTCTCCGGCGTCGTGATCGGCCTCGAGCGCCCGATTCGCCCCGGCGACGTCGTGCGCGTCGGCGAGC
>DATBRS010000024.1:0-12703 GCA_036560185.1 Myxococcota bacterium | reverse complement strand
CTACTGCCCCCAGCGCACTCGCACTTCGCGTCGCCCGAACGCGCGAGCCTTCGCGACGTCGAGTCCCATGTAGACGTCGATCGCGCGCTGCCGGCGCTTCGGCATGCGATCGGCCACCTCCCAGACCCCGGGGAGTCCCTCGATCTGCACGCGCGTGCCGTACCGCAGCCCCATCGCTTCCAGGTCCCGAGAGACGGCAATCACCTGCATGCCCGGCGCGAGCCGGACGCCGTGCGCTGTTAGAGTCGGATCCGAATCGGTCTGCGCCACCGTCGAATTGTACGCGGTGGCCGTGACGATGAGCTCGCGCGCGGGCAGCCGCCCATTCTCGCTCGAGCGCGTGGTCGCGCATGCGGCCGCGACGAGGGCGAGCAAGCAGAGCGCCGCGCATACACGGCGCGGGGGCACCTCGCGGCGACATCGAGGGTCGAGCCTCATTGCCTGCACCATAACGGGTAGTGCCCTCGGCACGGTTGCTGAGGCGCGCGCATCCGCGCCGCGCCGGAAGAGGCAGCGCCCTTGCTGAGCACCTAGTCAGGCCCAAGGAGCGGATGACCGCGAGCGACGAAACCGCCAGCGGGATGCAGGCGCTGTCGGCGATCAGAGGATCGGAGGCTCGGGCCTCGCGCCCGAAGGCGTCCTCCATGAGTCGACAAAAGAAGGACGGCTCGGAGACCGGAGTCTCCGAGCCGTCGCGAATTGGTAGCGGGGGCAGGATTCGAACCTGCGACCTGCGGGTTATGAGCCCGCCGAGCTACCAGACTGCTCCACCCCGCAACAGGAAGGGCGCGCACAGTAGGGGGGTGCAGTTGGGGCGTCAACCGCGCGTCCGCGCTCGTGCGACGGAATCTGGCTGCGCACGCGTTGCCTTTCGCTTTCGCGAAATCGTCGCGACCTCGAGGCGCTTCGCGCCACTTCCTTTTCGCGGAGGTGTGCCAATGCGGCTGCTGATGTTCCTGAGTGGCGTGGCTCTCTCGCTCGCGAGCGCGGCGAGCGCCGACGGGCTGTATCGCTGGACGAACGCGGACGGCGTCGTCTCCTTCAGCGACGACTTGAAGCGAATCCCCGAGGCGTACCGCGCGAGTGCGGTCGCGGTGAAGGGCGAAGATCTCGCGGGCTACAAGCAGTTCACGCCCGCGCCGGCCGCGGAGACGGAGACGTATCGCGAGCGCCTGAACGCGCACGCGGATCGCATGCGCGCGCTGAACGAATCGGTCGCGGCGGAGCAGGCGGCGGCGAAGCCGGCCCCTGCGCAGGGCGCCTCGATCGGCGAGGTGCGCGTGAGCCGCAAGCTCTCGCTCGCGATGCCCGAAGGCGTGCAGGCCGGCGCGGAGCCGATCGTCGTCGAGGAGCACCGCGTGCGCGACGGCAACGCGACCACGCACATCTACGTGGTGCGCCAAGGCGACCGTGTGCTCTCGGTGATGCGCCCGCACACGAACCAGAGCGACGCGACCTGGCAAGACATCGAGGAAGTAATCGGCGAGGAGTGAGCCTCGGCGCGCTGCTCCCTAAGAACCGGCCGGGCTGAGCGCCGGCGCGGTGTGCTCTTCGATGTACTGCGTGAGCGAGCGCTGGGCGCGGCCGTCGAGCGCGACGAAGCGCACGCCGAAGCCGCCGGAATCGAGGCTCTGCCGCCGCCACACCACGCGCGCCGGCGCCGCGATCGCGCGCGCTTCGCCGGGCAGCGCGAACTCGACGACGAGATCGCTGCCCTCGCGCGGCAGCCAGCCCGCGCTCACGAAGGCGCCCCCGCGCGAGATGTTGTGCACGGTGCCCGTGCTGACGCGATCCTTCGCCCAGAAGTGAGCGGGCTCGCGCAGCGCCGCGCGCGGTTGGCCGCGCGGGTCGCCGAGCAGCCGCGTCACCGAGCCCACGAGGTCGGCGCGAGAGAGCGGTTTCACCAGGATGTCGGCGGCGCCGGCGGCGACCGCGCGCGCGTGCTCTTCCGCAGCGCCGCGCGTGATCAGCACGAAGCGCGTGCGCGCGGCGTTCGCGGCGAGGTACTCGCGGCACAGCGCGTCGCCGGCTTGATCCGGCAGGTGCAGGTCGAGCAGCGCCACGTCCACGCTCTCGCGCGCGAGGATTGCGCGCGCTTCGGCGGCGCAGCTCGCGACCGACACGTCGCCGATGCGCGCGAGGTAGAGCGCCTCGACCTCACGGAAGAGGGGCACGTCGTCGACGACGAGGATGCGCGGCCGCGCGCCCGGGTTCATTTTGCCGCCAGACCGAGGGCTTCACGCATGGCGTCGAGCTCGATGGTCACCTTCCAGTCGTCGCCGTCCGCGCGCGTCCACACCTGGTGCAAGCGCATCGTGCGCGAGATCGGCGAGGAGAGGCGGTAGCCCGTGAGCACGACGTCGACCGTCGCGGAGTTGCGCTCGTCGTTCAGGTCCTGCCGCAGGATCTCGTAGTCGGTGAAGCGCACGTCCGAGAGCTGCGGCGCGAGCTCGAGGAACTCGTCCTGCTGCTCGTCGACGACGAACAGCGAGGCGCCGCTGAAATTCCCCCAGCGCACGAACTGCGTGAACTTCCGCATGTCGTCCTGGAACTGGTCTTCGCGGTGCATCGGGTCGCGAAAGGACAGCATCTCGCAGCCCAACAACAGGCCGGCGAGGGCGACGAGGCCGATGCGCAGCGCGATTCGGATTCCGTTCATCTGCGTTCTCCTGCACCGGCAAAACGCGGCGTAGTGGATGCTGCGCGCTGCACTTTCCGGGTACCGAGCGTTTCGGTCGCCCCGGGGTTGGGACTTGAGAGGCAGCGCGCGTAGGCTGCGGCCCGCGAAGGAGCGCGCGTGCGGCTCGGCATCGACATCGGCGGCACCAAGACCGCCCTCGCGCTCGCCGAAGCGGACGGCGCGGTGCTCGGCGAGGCGCGCGTCGCGACCACCCCGAGCGGCGACGCGCAGCGCGACCTCGCCGCGATCGCGGCGGCGGCGGGGCGCCTGCTCGCGGCGCACGGCATCGCGGGACGCGCGCTCGAGATCGTGGGAGTCTCGCTGCCGGGCGGCGTCGACGCCGCGGGCGGCTTCGTGCGCAACCCACCGAACCTGCCGGGCTGGGACGGCGCACCGGTGCGCGACGTGCTGGCACGCGCGCTCGGCGCGCGCGTCGCGCTGGAGAACGACGCGAACGCGGCGGCGCTGGCGGAGTGGCGCTTCGGTGCGGCGCGCGGAACGCAGCACGCGGTCTACCTGACGATGTCCACGGGGGTCGGCGGCGGCCTGATCCTCGGCGGCCGCCTGCACCGCGGCGACGCGAACCTGGGCGGGGAGGTCGGGCACATGCCCGTCGTGTGGCAGGGCGAGCCGTGCGCGTGTGGGCTGCGCGGCTGCGTCGAGGCCTACATCGGGGGTGCGGCCTGGTCGCGGCGCCTCGCGCGCGAGACTCCGCCCGAGAGCGCGGTCGCGCGCCTCGCGTCGCTCGCGGGAGCGCCGCCGCGCCCCGAGCACGTGGTCACCGCGGCGCGCGCGGGCGACGCCTTCGCGCTCGCCGAGCTGGCGCGCTTCAACGCGGTGCTGGCGCAGACGCTCTGCAGCCTCGCCGCCGCCCTCGCGCCCGAGATCTTCGTGCTCGGCACGATCGCGGTCGCGGCCGGCGAGCTGTGCTTCGGCCCGGTGCGCGAGCTCGTGCGCGCGAACACGTGGCCGCGTCCGCGGCCGGTCGCGATCGTGCCGGCAGCGCTCGGCGAGCGGCTGCCGATCTTCGCCGGCTTGGGAGTCGCGGCAGAGGCGCTCGCCGGGGATTGAGCCGCACGCGCTGCGGGCGCGCGCTCAGGCTCAGGCGCGGCGGGCCGGCGCTTCGCGCTTGCGCTGCGCGATGTCGAGGATGCGCGAGACGGCCTCCGACACGGACTCGCTCGCGGCGCTGTGGCTCTCGGTGCTGCGCTGAATCGTCTGGGCCGTCGCGCGGATCGCGCTGACGCTCTCGACGATCGAGCGCGCCGCGTTGCGCTGCTCGGCGGTCGCGCCCTGCACTCGGCGGCATTGATCGAGCGCGCCCTCGGTGGCCTGCATCAGGTTCTCGGTCGCTCGCGACTGCTCGGCGATGGCGCGGCTGATCTCCTGCACGCGCTCGGACGTGCGCTGCGCCGCCTCGGCCACGTGCTTCGAGTTGCGCGTCTGCTCCTGAGAAGCGCGCGAGATCTCGGTGACGCGTTCGCTCGCCTGCTCGGCGGAGCCGCGGATCTCGCCGAGCGCATCGCTCGCGCGCTGCGAGCGCTCGACGCCGCGCTCCACGGCTTCCATGCCGGCCGACATCGCTTCGGTCGCCGAGTGCGAAGCGTGCTGGATCGCGTCGATCAGCGTCTCGATCTCGCGGGTGCTGCCGGCGGTGCGCTCCGCGAGCGTCTTCACGTGGTGCGCCACCACGGCGAACGCCTTGCCTTGCGAGCCCGCCTGCGCCGCGATGATCGCCGCGTTCAGCGAGAGCAAGTTCGCCTCCTGGTTGATCGCGCCGATCATCTCGAGGAACTCGCCGATGCGGCCGACGCGCGCGACCAGCTCCTCGATCGCGCCGCGCGCCGCGAGCATCTGGCTGCGGATCTCGTCGATGCCGCGATTCGTCTCCTCGACGGAGCGCTCGCCGCGCGCCGCGCCCTCGCTCACCTGATGGGTGAGCCGTGCGGCGTTCTCGACGTGCGCGTTCACCTCCTGGATCGTGCGATCCATCTGCACCATCGCGGCGGCGGACTCCTCGGCCATGCCCTGCACCGAATCGGCGCTGTCGGCGACCTGCCGCACGCTCGCGCTCATCTCGTTGACGGTCGACGCGGTCGTGCTCGCCACGTCGTGCAGCGCAGTCGCATGCGAGGCGACCTGATCGATCGACTGCGTCATCTGCTCGATCGAGCTGCCTGCGCTCGTGACGCTGAGCACGAGGCCTTCGACCTCGCCGTTGATGCTGCGGATCGACGAGTTGATGTGCGCGATCAGCGACGCCGTCTCCTCGACCGCCTCCTCGATCTCCGCCGCGCTCTCGTCCGCGGCTCGCACCGCGCTCGACTCGCGACCGGCGCTCGCCTCGGCCTGGGCGCGCAGGACGACCTGCGCGGCGTTCGCGGCGTCGCGTTCGTTCGTGAGCTGGGCGACCTCGCGCGTGTGGGCTGCCGCAGCCGCGTCCTCGCCGCTGCGCGCCATGGAGAAGAGCAGGGCGCCGCAGGCGAGCGCGAGCAATCCCGCACCGAAGGCGGCGAGCGTGCCGGGGAGCAGACTGACCCCGAGCGCCGTCGCGAGCGCAGCGCCAGCGCCCGCGAGGGCGAGCGTCAGGGCTCCGCTGCCGGAATTCGTCGCGGGCATTCGGTCGCTTCCTCGGTGCACCCGGGATCGGCGGATGCGCGAGCGCGCTTGAGAGCGATTCCGCGAGCCGCCGCGCGGACTTTCGCGCCCTGCCTACGCGCGGCGTTTCGAGCCGACCGCGCTCACCTCGCGCTGCAGCGCAGGGAAGCCGCCGGCCGCGATGGCGGCCCGGGCGCGCGCCAGCAGGCGCAGATAGAAGTGCAGGTTGTGGAGCGTCGCGAGGCGCGGGCCGAGGGCTTCGCCGGCGTGAAACAGGTGCCGCAGGTAGGCGCGCGAGTGATGCGCGCAGGCGCGGCAGTCGCAGTCCGCGTCGATCGGCGCGAAGTCCTCGCGGTAGCGCGCGTTGCGGATCGCGAGCGTGCCGCTCGCGGTGTAGAGCAGGCCGTGCCGCGCGTGGCGCGTCGGCACCACGCAGTCGAACAGGTCGACGCCGAGCGCGATCGCGTCGACGATGTCCTCGGGCTTGCCGAGGCCCATCAGGTACCGGGGCGCGGCGGGCGGCAGCTCGGCCTGGGCCTGCGCCACCAGCTCGAGCCGTGCGGCGGCCGCCTCGCCGAGCCCGAGCCCGCCGTGCGCGTAGCCGTCGAACGGCAGCGCGGCGAGCGCGCGCGCCCCGCGCTGCCGCAGCTCGGGGAAACTCCCGCCCTGCACGATGCCGAACAGTGCCTGCTCGGGCTTCGCGCGCGCGCGCAGGGCGCGCTCGGCCCAGCGCAGGCTGCGATCGAGTGCGCCCTCCGCGCGCACGCGCTCGCCTGGCTCGATCGGCAAGCACTCGTCGAGCACCATCGCGATGTCGCTGCCGAGCGCTTCCTGAATCCGCACCGCGCTCTCGGGCGAGAGCAGCCGGCGGCGGCCGTCGAGCGGCGACGAGAAGGTGACGCCGTCCTCCTCGATCTGCGCGCGGTCCGCGAGCGAGGTGACCTGATAACCGCCGCTGTCGGTCAGCCAGGGCCCCCGCCAGCCCGTGAAGCCGTGCAGCCCGCCCGCCCGAGCGATGATTTCCTCGCCCGGGCGCTCGTGCAGGTGGAAGGTATTCGCGAGCGCGATCTGCGCGCCGAGCGCGATCAGATCGGCGGCGTCGAGCCCGCGCACCGCGCCGTAGGTGGCGACCGGCATGAAGGCCGGCGTCTCGATCACGCCGTGCGGTGTGAACAGCAGGCCGCGCCGCGCTTCCCCGCAACGCGCCGTGATCTGGAAGGACAGCGGGCTCACATCATCCGCCTGCAGCGCGCCGCGCTCATTTCGGGTCGTGCGCGATCCACATCGCGTCGCCGTAGGAATAGAACCGATAGCCGAGCGCCAGCGCCTCGCGATAGGCGGCGAGCACGGGCTCGCGGCCCGCGAACGCGGCGACCAGCAGCAGCAGCGACGAGCGCGGCAGGTGGAAGTTGGTGAGCAGCGCGTCCACGACGCGGAAGGCGGCGCCCGGCGCGAGGAAGAGGCGCGTCTCGCCGCTGCGCGCGACGACGCCGCCGCTGCCGTCGGCGCAGCTCTCGAGCACGCGCGCGGTCGTGGTGCCGACGGCGCACACGCGCCCGCCGCGCGCGCGCGTCTCCGCGACGGCGCGCGCGCTGGCCTCGGGCAGCTCGAAGCGCTCGGCGTGCAGCGCACCGGCCGCGAGATCCTCGGTGCGCAGCGGGCGGAAGGTCCCGATGCCGACGTGCAGGATCAGCTCGCAGGTCGCGATGCCGCGCGCGCGAATCGCCTCGAGCAAGCGCGGCGTGAAGTGCAGCCCGGCGGTCGGCGCCGCGACCGAGCCGGGCGCACGCGCGAACACGGTCTGGTAGCGCTCGTCGTCGCGGGCGTCGGCGCTGGCACGACCGATGTACGGCGGTAGCGGCATCTCGCCGAGCACATAGGGATCGGCGGCCGGCGCGAAGCGGAGCAGGGCGCGCCCGTCGCCCAACAAGTCGGCGATCTCGGCGTCGAGGCCCTGCATGCCGCGCTCGAAGCGAAAGCGCTGCCCGATCTGCAGCCGCCCGCGCGCTCGCACCAGCGCCTCGAAGCACCCGGCAGCGCCGCTCGCGCCGAGCAGCAAGGCCTCCGTGCGTCCGCCGCTCGCCTTCGCGCCGCGCAGCCGCGCGGGCACGACGCGCGTCGCATTCAGCACGAGCAGGTCGCCGGGACGCAGCAGCTCGGGCAGGTCCCGCACGTGGCGATGAGAGAGCACCCCGCTGGCGCGCTCGAGCGTGAGCAGCCGCGCGGCGTCGCGCTCGGCGAGCGGCTGCTGCGCGATCGCGGCAGGCGGCAGCGTGAAGTCGTAGTCCGCGAGCTCGATCACGGGCGCGGCGCGGCGCTCGCGTTCAGCTGCGCGGTCGCGAGCGCCGAGAGCAGCGCCGGCTGCTCGCGCAGCGAATCCCAGGAGAACAGCGCGCTGCCGAGCCGCGGCTCCGCCGCGACGCGCGCCAGCTGCGCGCTCGCGCCGGGCGGATCGCCCGCGAACAGCCACGAACCGAGGCCCACCCACAGCGGCCGCTTCTCTGCGAGCGCGCCGAGGATCTCGAGGCTGTATTCGAAGCGCTGCGCGTCGCGCGTGTAGAGCATCGGCACCGCGAAATCGAGCCAGCCGGTGTCGAGCCACGCGCGCCAGTCCTGCAGGTCGACCGTCAGCGCGCGCTCCGGATCCGGGATCACGGCGGCGGAGATGCGGATCCCGGGCCGTGCCGCGCGCGCGGCGGCGGCGATGCGCGCGACCAGCGAGGAGAGCTGCGCGCGCCGCCAGGCGTCCCATGCATCGGCGTTCGCGAGGCTCGTGCCCAGCGGCGCGACGAGTCCGCTCTCTTTGCGGAAGCGCTCGCGCGATTTCGCGCCGTAGCCGAACGAGAGGCCGACGCCGAAGCGCGAGCCGGGCGAGAACGGCAGCGCGTCGGCGTAGCGCACGTAGTCGAGGTGGACGCCCGCGAGTCTCGGATAGCGGGCCGCGAGCTCGCCGATCATCGCGGCCAGGTGCTCGGCGACGCCCGGCGCCGCTGGATCGAGCCAGATCGCCGGCGTGCCCATGCGGTAGTACGCGCGGTCCGGCTGCGGCACCTCGTAGGCGGGGTAGTCGAGCAGCGAGCGGCCCTTCTGATCGACGAGCACCGCCTCGCGACCGAGCGCGGCGAGCAGCGGCGCCTGTGCGTTCGAGGCGAGGTTCAGCACGTTCACCCAGGCATGCACGCGCAGGCCGTCGGCGCTCGCGCGCTCGATCAGCGCGGCGAGGGGATCCACGCCGCCGTTCGCCGCTCTCGCTCGCGCGAACGGCGCCGGATCGGCGTAGCGCGAGGCGAACCAGGCGCGCCCGCCGCGCTGCACCTGCACGAACAGGTCCGTAACACCCAGCGCGCGCGCGTCTGCGAGCAGCAACGCCACCCGCTCGGGGTTCTCGAGCACGCGCTGCGAGCCCTCCGCGAGCACCCAGAGGCCGCGCGGCACGCTCGGCGCGGCGGCGGCCGCGACGGGCGCGCCGAGCAGCAGCGCGCCGAGCGCCGCCCTGAGAACTGTGATGAGAATCGCGGCGTCCTTCACGGCGCCGTTCACCTTACGAGTTTCGTCCGCGCGTTGACACGGGGGGCGCGTCTTTCAGACTGAACGATCCAAGGGGGTCGAGCATGGCAACTCGCAGTGCAGGGCTGATCGCGCGCCTCGCGCTGGCGTTCGCGCTCGCCACCGGATCGAGTGCGCAGGAAGCCGCGGCACCGGCGGCGGATGCACGCGCCGCGGGGCCGGCGCTGCGCGCCGCGCTCGCGGAGCTCGCGAGCGATGCCGAGCGTGGCCGCACGGCGCTGGCCGAGGTGGAACGCGCGTATCCGATCGTGGCGGATCACGCCGCGCAGCAGCGCATCGCGTCGTTCGCAGCGGCCGCGGAGCACGCGCGGGTGCGCGAGCTCGCCGCGCTGTTCGGCGCGGCGCACGCGAGCTCGCCGCTGCGTGGCCGCGTCGCGGCGCTCGACGCGGACGCGGCCGTCGCGCTCAGCGACGAAGCCGGCGCGCGCGCGAGCTATGCGCTCGCACGCAGCGCTGCGGAGGGTCGCGAGGAGCGGGCGAGGCTGGCGCTCGCAATCGCGCGCTCGCTCGAGCGAAGCGCTGCGCACGCCGACGCGGCGAGCGCGTTCGTCGCGATCTGGCGGGACGATGCGCCGACGGGCGCAGCGCGCGAGGCGTTCGCCGCGCTCGAGGCGCAGGCCCCGAGCGCGACCACGGGCAGCGGCGTGATCCGGGACAGCGACTGGGCCCTGCGCTGTCGCCAGCTCTTCGACGCCTTCTGGAACGAGGATGCGCTGCGCGCCTGCGATCGCGCGCTCGCGGGCGGCGCGCTCGAGCCCGCGCGCCGCAGCGAGCTCGCGGCACTGCGCGCAGAGCTGCTGTTTCGCGATCGCCGCTACGCGGAGGCCGAGCGCGCGTTCGCGGCGCTGCCCGACTCGCGCGAGAACCGCTTCTGGCGCGCGCGCTCGCTCGCGCGCAGCGGGCGCAGCGACGAAGCGAAGCGCGCGTTCGAGCAGCTCGGCGAGGTGCGCGACGACTGGGGGGCGCGCGCGCTGTTCCTGGCCGGCACGCTGTACGAGGACGACGACGTCGCGAAGGCGAGCGAGCGCTACCGGCAGGCGCTCGCGCTGGCGACGCGCGCCGAGCTGCGCGTCGAGGCGCGCTGGCGGCTCGCCTGGCGCGCTTACCTCGAGCAGCGCTTCAGCGACGCCGCGCGCGATCTGGAGGCGCTCGCCCGCGAGCCCTCGGACCCGATCGAGGCGCTGCGCGCGCGCTATTGGCAAGCGCGCGCGCTCGCACGCGCGGGGGACGCCGCCGGCGCGAGCCAGCTGTCCGCGCTCGCGCGCGAGTGGAGCTTCACGTACTACGGACAGCAGTCCGCGGCGCGCGCGCCTGCGGGCGCTGGAATCGCCGCGGAGGACGCGACCGCCGCGGTGTCCGCCGAACCCGAGCGCACGAACGCGCTCGGCCCGGGCGCGCTGCTGCGCGCGCGCGCGCTGCTCGAGGCGGGCCTCGCGGACGACGCCGGCGCCGAGGCTCGCGCGCTCGCGCCCCAGGCGCGCACCCAGGCCGATCGGCTCGAGCTCGCCGCGTTCCTGCAGGACGCGGGCGAGTACGACGCCGCGCAGCGGGTGATCCTCGACGCCTACTCCGTTCCGCTCGCTGCCGGCCCGCAGGGCGGCGAGCACGATCTCTGGTGGGCGGCCTATCCCCAAGCCTTCTCGGCGGAAGTCGAGACCGCGGCCGCGAAGGCGGGGATTCCCGCTCAGTTGTTATACGCGGTGATGCGCGAGGAATCGGGCTTCCGCCCCGACGTGCTGTCGGTCGTGGGCGCGCGCGGCCTCGTGCAGATCATGCCCGAGACGGGCCGCCAGATCGCCCGCGGCCTCGGCGCCGCGAGCTACTCGCCCGACGAGCTGTTCGTGCCCGAGCGCAATCTCGAGCTGGGCGCCGCCTATCTCGCGAGCTTGCTCGCGCGCTTCGAGGGGCGCGTCTCCGCGGCGGTCGCGTCCTACAACGCGGGCCCGGAGGCGGTCGAGCGCTGGCTCACCCAGAACGGCGCGCTCGACGACGACGAGTGGATCGAGACGATCCCGTACGACCAGACGCGCGCGTATGCGAAGCGCGTGCTGCGCAGCTTCACGATCTATCAGGCGCTCTACTGACGTGAGCGCACGCTTCGACGTGCTCGGCGTCGGCGAGTGCTCGCTCGACGAGATCGTGCGCGTCGACGTGGCGCCGGCGCCCGGCGGCAAGGCGCGCATGCGCGACCGCCAGCGGCTCCCGGGCGGACAGACCGCCACCGCGCTGCTCGGATGCGCGCGCCTCGGCCGCAGCGCTGCCTTCGTGAGCAGCGTCGGCGCGGACGAGGGCGGCGAGATCGCGCTCGCGCCGCTGCGCGCGGCCGGCATCGATCTGCGGCGCGTGCGGCGCGTGCCGGGCGCGGCGACGCGCAGTGCTTTCATTTGGGTCGATGCCGTGAGCGGCGAGCGCACCGTGCTCTGGGAGCGCGACGAGCGGCTCGCGCTGAGTGCCGACGTCGTGACGCGCGACGATGTCGCCGCCGCACGCGTGGTGTTGCTCGACGCGACGGACCTACCGCTCGCGCTCGCGGTGGCGAAGCTGGCGCGCGCGCTCGAGCGACCCTGCGTCGTGGACGCCGACACGCCCGCGCCCGGACTCGAAGCGCTGCTGGCGGCGGCGTCGCACCCAGCGATCTCGGAATCGCTCGCGCGCGCGCTGTTCGGCGGAGCCGATGCCGCCGTGCGCGAGCTCGCCGCGCGCGGTGCGCGCTCGCCGATCGTCACGCGCGGGGGCGCCGGCGCGGTCGCGTGGATCGACGGAGCCGTTGTCGCGGCGCCGGCGTTCGCGGTCGAGGCCGTCGACGCGACCGGCGCGGGCGACGCGTTTCACGCGGGCATCGCCGACGCGATTCTCGACGGGCAGAGCGGCGAGCGGCTACTGCGAGTCGCGCTTGGCGCCGCCGCCTGCGCTTGCCGCCGGGTCGGTGCGCAGGCGGGCCTGCCGACGCAGGCGGAGCTGGCAGAGCTCTTGCGCTCGAGCCCGCCGCCGACGCGCGTCGTCTGAGCTCCGAATCGGCGCCGCAGCGGCTGGCCGCCTCACTCCTCTTCGGGCTCGCTGAACTCGGTCTCGGTGCCGAGCGCCGCCGGCTCGTCGAGCGCCTCGATGTCGATCTCCGCCGCCTCCGGCTCGTCGACCTCGGTGTCGGGCGCGGTCGCACCGAACTCGTCCGGCTCGGGCGCGGCGACCTCGTCGTCGTCGAGGAACCGCGACATCGGCGCCAGCGCCGGGCGTTTGGCCTGCGGCGGCGCAGGCGCGGGCTCTGCGACCACCGGAGGCCGATCGCGCTGGTCGGCCTCGCACTTGGGGCACACCGGCACGGGCTTGTAGAGGTCGTAGAACTTCGCGCCGCAGTTGAAGCACGCCCATTTGTGGCCGAGGCCCGGCTTGGCGACCCCGAGCGGCGTCAGTGCGGCCTTCTTCTTCGCGGCGCCGGCAGCGGCCCGCGGCTCTTTGGTCCTGGGAGCCTTCGCGACCTTCGGGGGCTTCGCGGGCTTGGGGGCGGCGCCGCGCGGTGCGGCGGCCTTTGCGGGCTTTGCCTTCGCGGCAGGAGCAGGGGCAGCAGCTTTCTTCGACGGCAACGGTTTCTCCGGCTTCTTGGCTTTCGACTTCGCGGCTCGCGCCGGCGCCTTCGCGCTCCGTGCCGGCGGCTTCGCCTTGGACGGCGACTTCTTCGCGGGCTTGGCGGGCTTCGACGGCTTTCGTTTCATCGAACGCGTCCTCCGAGGTCATGCGGACTCGCGAAATCGCGGCGCGGTTAGCACACGCTGAAGAGGGGCGTCAGGGAACTCGGGCGCGGGGCGGCGCGCGGCGAAGCGATGACTGGGGGCGCCGGCTGGTGCAAGGCACTCTAATGGT
>DATBRS010000023.1:0-4087 GCA_036560185.1 Myxococcota bacterium | reverse complement strand
GTGGCGGCGCTGGGGGGGGCTGGGGGGGTGGTCGCGACTCCGGGCCCTTGGCGGCGAGGTGCTCAGTGTTGGGTGGAGACGGCGCGTGGCATGCGAGCGCGCTTGGGCGCTCGCGACCAAGGCCTCGTTGCACGGACATCTGCAGCGGTGCGGGCGGGATCCGGGCCCTCCGCTGCGATCCACCCGCCCCGCCCGCCCCTGCGCCGGCGTTCCGCGGTGGAACCTTGGCGATCCGAGTGAGTCTGTAGTGGGACGGCGGGGATCGGCGCGGCTTCGAGCCGCGCCTCCCGCGCTTTGGGTGGGATCGCGGCGGGGTGCTTCGGCGAACGTCAGCTTCGGAACAACCCCTCGCGCAGGTCTTTGATCTCGTGCTCCGCCAGCGCGTCGACGTGTTTCAGCGCTTCGGCGTCGAGTTGTTTGGGGACGCGGATCTGCACCACGACGTAGAGGTCGCCGCGCGCGCCGCCGCCGGGGTCGGGCACGCCCTTGCCGCGCAGGCGCAGCTTGCGGCCGCTGTCGCTGCCCGGCGGAATCGCGACGGTCGCGCGGCCGTCGAGTGTCGGCACTTCGACCTGTGCGCCGCGAATCGCCTCGCTCACCGCGATCGGGAGGTCGAGCAGCACGTCGCGCCCTTCGCGGCGGAACACCGGATGCGGGCGCACGCGAATCGTCGCGTACAGGTCGCCGCGCGGGCCGCCGCCAGGAGACGCGCCGCCCTTGCCCGCGAGCCTAATTCTTCCGCCGTCCGCGACGCCGCGCGGGATGCGGATCGTCACGTTCTCGCTCTGCGCGCCGCCGCGCGGGCCCGTCTTGGCGAGCGTGATTTTCTTCTCGCCGCCGTGCACGGCCTCCATGAAGTCGAGCTCGAGCTCGGCCTCGACGTCGGGGCCGCGCAGATCCCGCCCGAAGCCGCCCCGCCCGCGCTCGGCGCCGCCGAACATGCGGCCGAGCAGATCTTCCATGCCGCCCGCGGCGCCGAAGTCAAAATCCGCGCCGTGCGCGCCGCGGAACGCCTGTCCGAAGTCTGCTTGGGCGCGGCGCGCGGCCGCGGCGTCGAAGCCCGCCTGCAGCGCGATGTCGCCGAACTCGTCGTAGGCGCGGCGCTTCTCGGGATCCGACAGCACGTCGTAGGCGCGCGAGATCTCCTTGAAGCGCTCCTCGGCGCTCGCATTGCCCGGATTCGCGTCGGGGTGGAACTTCTTGGCGAGCTTCCGATAGTTCTTGCGCAGCACGTCGGCGTCCGCGTCGCGCGCGACGCCGAGCGTTTCGTACGGACTCTGCGTTCGCTCAGCCATTTCGGGGATCTCGTTCCATCAGGTGGACGACCACGCCGAGCACCGTCAGCTCCGCGCGCACGGCGAAGCCGAAGCGCTCATACCAGGCGACGTTCGAGGTGGAATCCGTTTCGAGATACGCACGCTGCTCCCGAGCGTCAACCGCGGCGAGCCAGTGCGACAGCAGCGCGCTGCCGACGCCGGCCCGGCGCAGCTCGGGCTCGACGCCGAGCGTTGCAAGATAGGCGTGGGGCGCGAGCGGACGGTGCAGCTGCAGCGCCTCGGCGACTGCGGACCAGCGCCCCGCGACGCGCGGGCGCTGGGCGACCAGCAGGCGCGCCATGGCGAGCCAGCTCGGCCGCCCGACGCTCGCGACGCCCGCCGGCAGCGAGACCAGTACGCCCGCGAGCCGCGCGCCGCCGTGCGCGGCCTGCACGCTCCCGCGCAGACGCGCGAGCGGGAGCACGGCGCGCATGCCGGCGGCGTTCGAGCGCTCGCGCGCGCGCTCCGAGCCTCCGACCACGGCGCGATTCATCGCGTTGTCGCGAAACGCGCGGCCGAGCAGCTCGGCGGCGGCGTTCAGCTCCTGCTCGCGCAGCGGCGAGAGCGCGACGAGAGCGCGCTCCGTCACGCGCGCGCGGCGGCGCGGTGCAGATCGGCGCGCAGCGTGCGCGCGGCGAGCACGTAGAACAGCGAGCCCAGCACGCCCGCGCCGCTGAGCACGGCCGCGAGCGAGTAGCGCACCGAGAGCTCGCCGTGGTGCGCGAAGACCGTGTCGTTGAGCCAGCCGATCGCGAGCGGTCCGAGCGCGTAGCCGATCATCGTGGTGATGAAGAGCATGATCCCGCTCGCGACGGCGCGCATCGGCGGCGGGGCGAGATTCTGCACCGCCGCAAACGTCGGACCCTGATAGAACGCGGCGATCGCGAGGCCCGGCGTCGAGAGCCACAGCGCCGCGAGCGGATCGCCCGCGAACAGGAAGCCGAGCGTGAACGGCAGCGGCACGACGCCCGCGAGCGCGGGCACCCACATCCACCAGCGCGCATCGCGGCGCCCGAGGCGATCGGCGAGCCAGCCGGCGAGGATCGAGCCGAGCGCGCCGCCGATGCCGATCGGCCAGCCGAGATCCCCCGCCTCGCTCGACGACCAACCGTGCACGCGCCGCAGGAAGGTGGGCGCCCACACCGAGAACGCGTAGCCAGCGAACGCCATCATCCCCATCGCGATCGAGAGCAGCACGAACGAGGGCTGCCGCACGAGATGCGCGAGCACGGCGGAGACGGGCGGCGCGGGGGCGCGGCTCGCAGGGGCGGGATCGGTGCGCCCGCGCTTCGGCTCTCTCACCGTGAAGCGCACCAGCAGCGCCAGCAACAACCCCGGCACGCCGACGATCATGAACGCCATCCGCCAGCCGAAGGCGTCGTCGAGCATGCCGCCGAGCTTGAAGCCGAACAGCGTGCCGACGTGGATGCCGACCGCATAGATCCCGAGCGCGGTCGCACGCTTCTCGGGCGGGAAGTAGTCCGAGATCAGCGAGTGCGCGGGAGGCGACAGCGCGGCCTCGCCGACGCCGACGCCGATACGCGCGCCCGCGAGCTGAAGGAGGCTCTGCGCCATGCCCGACGCGGCGGTCATGCCGCTCCAGAGCGCGAGACCGAGCGCGATGATCGAGCGCCGCACCCACACGTCGGCGAGGCGCGCGATCGGGATGCCGAGGGTCGCGTAGAACACGGCGAACATGGTGCCGGTGAGGAGGCCCATCACCTTGTCCGAGAGCTGCAGGTCCTGCTTGATCGACTCGAGCAGGATTCCCAGGATCTGCCGGTCGACGAAGTTGAAGACGTACGCGACGAACAGCAGGCCGAGCACGTAGTTCGCGTACGCCGGCGAGATGTCGTCGGCGCGGGCGCGCTCCTGCGAATCGCTCATGCGCGGCGCTTAGAGCCCGAGATTGCGGCGGATGCGCGCGATCGGCTCGCTCGTGTCGGGCACGAAGGCGCGGCCGGAGATCAGCTCGAACGACTCGATGTAGCGGCGCGCCGCTTCGACGCGCACGTCATCGGGCAGCGGCGGAGGCGTGCCCTCGCCCCGGTAGCCCTTCTCGTTCACGAACCAGCGCCGCACGTACTCCTTGTCGAGCGCCTTCGGATCCGCGCCCGCGGCCATGCTCTGCGCGTACGTGTCGAGGTACCAGTAGCGCGACGAATCGGGCGTGTGGATCTCGTCGGCGACGACCAAGTTGCCCGCGTCGTCGAGGCCGAGCTCGTACTTGGTATCGACCAGGATCAGCCCGCGGCTCGCAGCCCAGGCGCTGCCCGCGGCGAAGAGCTTCAGCGCGAGCGCCTCGGCGCGGTCGTAGAGCTCGGCCGTCATCACGCCGCGGCGCACGATCTCGGCACGCGAGGTGAGCTCGTCGTGCTCGCCCTGCTCGGCCTTGGTGGTGGGCGTGACGATCGGGCGCGGCAGCTGCTGGTGCTTCACGAGCCCGTCGGGCAGGCGATGTCCGCAGTATTCCCGGGCGCCGCTCGCGTACGCCGTCCAGATCGAGGTGGAGGTCACGCCCGTCAGGTACCCGCGCGTCACGAACTCGACGGGCTGGATGCGCAGCTCGCGCACCACGGACACGCTCGGGTCGGGCACGGCGATCAGGTGGTTCGGCGCCAGCTCGCGAGTCTTCTCGAACCAGAACGCCGCCATCTGGTTGAGCACCTGGCCCTTCAGCGGGATCGTGCCCACCACCACGTCGAAGCAGCTCACGCGATCCGAGACCACGATCGTGCGCCGCTTCTCCTCGACATAGCTGTCGCGCACTT
>DATBRS010000022.1:0-13209 GCA_036560185.1 Myxococcota bacterium | reverse complement strand
CGCGCTCCTCACCGTAGTAGGATCGCCCCGGGAAGATCGGAGAGAGGGGCCATCCGTGTCGATGATCTCGCGTTCGTTGCGACGAGCGGCTGTCTGCATGTTGTTGGGGATCAGTGCCGCGAGCGCGGCGTCGGCCACGACGGTGACGGTGCTGATGACGGGAACGCTGACGGCCGTCGATGATTCGAACTCAGTAACCGACGGCTCATTGACGTTCGGCGTCCCGTATTCGCTGACGTTGAGCTACGACGACACTGTTTCTGACAGCGACTCGGATCCTCTCTTTGGCACTTACCTGGTCCCCGCCGCGACTGCGTCCTACGGGGTCGTCGTTGGCAACTACCGGTTCGAGTCGGGCGGCATCCTGAACGTTGGCCTCTTGGATGGCTTCTTCGACCCGAGCGAGGACACGCTGAGTTGGTTTGCAGATCAATTCACGAACTCGGGCGTCCTCGACCCGGGCGTTTCATTCGCTCCCTTCGGATACTCGAACATCGCTCTCTATGACTACACGGGAACAGCGCTGTCCTCCGACGACCTAACGGATGCGAACTGGGACAGGTCTCACTACGCGTCGGACAATCAAGCCTTCTACTTGTTCCTTGAGGTCCTGGATCCGAGAACCGCAGGGCAGGACTACGTCGAGTTGGTCGGGACGATCGACCTGATGACTGTCCTTCCCGAGCCCAGCACGATCTGGCTCCTGGCGCTCGGATCTTTCGCCCTCGTTCGCCGACGCCAGCGCTAGGCGGCGCAACGCGCCGCGGCAGCGAGGCACCTCAAGTAGGCGCACTCCCAGGCCGAAATGGCTTCGAGGAGAGGTGCCGTGCGAGGCGTGTGGCCCGTTGGGTTGGTGTTCGCGTTCGCGGCGCTCGCGTGCGACGCCGAGAGCGCAGTGGTTCCCAACGCGCTGCTCGGCCGCTGGGTCTGCGAGGACGCCCGCTACGCGGGCCGCTCGCTGGAGATTTCGCAGCGCGCGCTGATCTTCGCCTCGGGGCCGACGCAGTCCGAGAACTTCGCAGTGCGTGGCGTCTCGAGCCTCGACCTGCCGACCGGCGAGACGCGTGTCGCCATTCACTACGAGAACGAGGCCGCGGACGATCTCACGCTGAGTCTTCAGCTCCGGAAGACCACGCCGCCCTCCCTGCAAATCGGCGATCGCCTGGAGCGCTGGAGGCTCGCGCCCCGAAGCGGAGTCGCAAGATGAGGAGCGAGAGCTTCCTCGCGAATCCTTCTTTTCGCGCGCACCTGCTGTGGGTCACGGGGGGCTTCACGGGCGCGCTGCTCTTGACCGGCGCGGTGGCAGCGTTCTTGCCGTTGTTCCAGCGCTTCGACGCGGGCGTCGGCTCGGACGCAGAGCTCGAGCGGCTGACCTTCGAGATCCTCCGCCTGCACGCGAGCCTGTGGCCGGTCGTCGGCGCAGCCTTGCTCTCCACGCTCGCGTGCTCGTGGCTGCTCTACGGCCGAATGCGCGGCCCGCTCTTCCGCTTCGTCAGCGTGTTCCGCGCGCTCTCGTCGGGCAGCGTGCCCGAGAGCGTCGTGATCCGCGCGACGGACTACGTGCAGGAAGAGAGCGCCGAGCTGAACGCGATGCTCGAGGCGCTGCGCGAGCGCGAACGCGCGCGTGCAGAAGCGCTCGCGCAGCTCGACGCGAGCGCAGCGGGCCTCGGCGAGTGGGCGCATGCGCAGGGCAGCGCAGAGGCGATCGCGCTGGTGAGCGAGTTCGAGGAGCGCTGCAAGGCGCTGCGACCCGGTGGTCCGAAGGCGTGAGCGCGCGCGGGCGAGAAAGAGATGCGGCCTTCACGCTCGTGGAGGTGATGATCGCCGGCGCGATCCTCAGCGTGCTCGCGGCGCTCACGACGACGAACTATCAGGTCTACATTCAACGCGTTCGCGTCGCACGCGCCGTCGTCGAGGTCAAGGGGATCGCCACGCAGCTCGACACGATCTCGAACAACGACGAAAGGCTCCCGAGTTCACTTGCGAGTATTGGGCTCGCGAAGACGGATCCCTGGGGTCGCCTCTACCGATACTTGCGACTTACAAAGCCCCCTCAAGCGACAGCGCGCAAAGACCAGTTCCTGGTCCCGCTCAACTCCGACTACGACCTCTACAGCACGGGAGTCGACGGACTCAGCCGGCCGGCGATCACGCACCCCGATTCCCTCGACGACGTCGTGCGGGGCGCGAACGGTGCGTTCATCGGCCTCGCGCGGAACTATTAGGCGATGTCGGTCGGCGGCTGGATCCAGGGGCGCTTCCTGCGCAGCCGGGTTGCGCGGCGCATCTTCTTCGTCGTCGTCGCGAGCGCGCTTCTGCCGATCTCGCTGTTCGCAGCGATCACCTGGTTCTCCACCTCCGCGCAGCTCGAGAGCGACGCGCACGCGCGGCTCGCGCGCGAGGCGAAGCAGCTGGGGATGCGCGCGATCGAGCGGCTGTTGCTGATCGACACTGCGCTCGCGGCGCCGAACGTCGCGGCCGGAGACGTCTTCCTCTCGGGCAAGCTGCGGCGGCTGTCGGTCGCGCCGGGCGCCGCGCTGGCGCTCGCACCCGTCGAGCTTGCGCGTCTCTCGGACGGCGCCGCGCTGCTGCGGCTGTCGTCCGGGGCGCCGCCGCGCGTCGAGCTGATTCGGCAGCGCCAAGACGAAAGCTTTCTCGTCGCCGACATCGATCCCGCCTTCGTCTTCGCGGCGGAGACGCTGCGCGCCAACGCCGAGATCCGGGTCGAGAGCGGCGCCGGCGTACTGCTCGAGCAGCGGCTCGAGAGCAGTGGGCCGCGCGTCGCCCAGAGCTGGGAGATCTTCCTGCGCGCCGCGTTCGGCGCCGACTCCTGGCGCGTGACCGTGGCCGAGCCGCGCGCCAGCGTGCTCGCGGCGCTCGACAATTTTCGCCTCTCCTACGCCCTGGTCGCTTGTGCCGGTCTGCTGTTCGTCGCGCTCTCGAGCTCGATCCTCGTGCGGCGCAGCCTCGGCCCGATCGAGATCTTGCACGACGCCACCCGCCGCCTCGCCGAACGCGACTACGCGGTGCGCGCGAACCTCGTGGGTGGCGACGAATTCGCCGCGCTGGGGGCCTCTTTCGACGCGATGGCCACGCGCATCGAGCGGCACGTCGGTGTGATCGAGCGCCTGAACGGCGTCGGCGCCGCGCTCTCGAGCGAGCGCGAGATGGATCACTTGCTGCGGTCGATCGTGGAGGGCGCGCGCTTCGTCACCCGTGCGCCGGTCGGCGCGCTCTACCTGCTCGACGACGCGGATCGGCTCGAACGCAAAATCCTGAGCGGCGCGAGCGAGGCGAACGAAATCACGCTGCGCTCGCTCGCGGAGCGCGCGCTGGTCGCGTGCGAGGCGCAGCACGACCGCGCGCTCGAGGCGCTCTCGCTGCCGATGCGCAATCACGAGGGCTCGCTGATCGGCGTGCTGCAGCTCTCGGGCGCCGCGTTCCCCGCGGAGGACCGCGCGATCGCCGAGTCGCTCGCGTCGCAGACCGCCACCGCGCTCACCAAGGAGCGGCTCGCGAGCGAGTTCCGCGCGCTGTTCGAGGGCTTGATCGGCTTGATCGTGCGTGCGATCGACGAGAAGTCGCCGTACACCGGGCAGCACTGCCGGCGCGTGCCGATCCTCACCGAGCTGATCGCCGACGCGGCCTGCGCCACGCGCGAGGGCGCGCTGCGCGATTTCACGCTGAGCGACGCCGAACGCTACGAGCTGCGCATCGCCGCGCTGCTCCACGACTGCGGCAAGGTGACGACGCCGGTGCACGTGCAGGACAAGGCGACCAAGCTCGAGGCGATCGTCGATCGCATCGAGCTGGTCGACGCGCGCTTCGAGATCCTGCGCCGCGACGTCATGCTCGAGAGCGGTGCTGGCCGGACGGAGCCCGCTCTTGACGCGCGCGGCGTCGACGAGCGGCTGCGCGCGCTCGAGGCCGACCGCGAGTTCCTACGCCACGCGAACATCGGCGGCGAGCTGATGGCTCCGGCCGCGCAGCAGCGCGTTCGCGAGATCGCCGCGCGCTGGTCGATTCGCAGCGCGGCCGGCGGAGCTCTGCCGCTGCTCTCCGACGAGGAGGTCGAGAACCTCACGATCTCGCGCGGCACGCTGAACGCGCGCGAGCGCGAGCTCATCAATCACCACGTGGTCGCGTCGATCCAGATGCTCGAGCAGCTGCCCTACCCGCGCGCGCTGCGCGGCGTGCCGGCGATCGCCGGCGCGCATCACGAGCGCATGGATGGCCGCGGCTATCCGCAGGGCCTCGTGCGCGATCAGATCTCGATGCAAGGGCGCATCCTCGGACTCGCCGACGTGTTCGAGGCGCTCACCGCGAAAGACCGTCCGTACAAGCCGGGCATGCCGCTGCGACGCGTGCTCGGAATCCTCGACGAGATGTGCAAGGAGGGGCACGTCGATCCCGACCTGCTCGCCGTGTTCCTGCGCGAGCGCGTCCACCTGCGCTACGCGCTCGAATACCTCGACCCCGAGCAGATCGACGACGAGCTCTACGACGAGGCGATCGCGCTCGGCCTCGTGCCGGGAGCTGCGGCGCGCGCCTGAGAGAACGCGCTGCCACCGCGAGTGGTCACGCGGCGAGGATCTCTCGCGCGCGCGCCAGCGCGCTCTCGATGTCGGGCAGCGCGTTGTCCTCGCCCACCTTCGCGAGCAGCCCGCTGCGCTCGATCGCGACGAGGGGCTGCGCGTGCACGCCGGAGAGCAGGAGCACGGTACCGTCGCGCTTGGTCTGCGCGAGCAGGTCCTCGAGCGCGCGCAGGCCCGAGGCGTCCACCACCACCACGTCGCGCATGCGCAGGATCATCACGCGCGGACGGCGCTCCATCTGGCGCACGGCGTCCTTGAACTTCGCGACCGCACCGAAGAAGAGCGTGCCGTACAGCTCGAAGAGCTCGACGCCCGGCGGCACGTCGAGGCGCGCCAGCGCTTCGGGGTCGTCGGCGCGGCCCTCCTCGCTCGCCATGCGGCGAAGCGCGCCGACCTCGCTGATCTCCGCCATGCGGCGCATGAACAGGAACGCTGCGAGCACCATGCCGGCCTGGATCGCGACGGTGAGGTCGATCGCCACCGTGAGCGCGAAGGTCGTGGTCATCACGAGCACGTCGCTGCGCGGCGCCTTCAGCAGGCTGCGCACCACGTGCAGCTCGCTCATGTTCCACGCGACCACCAGCAGGACGCCGCCCAGCGTCGCGAGCGGAATCATGCCCGCGAGATTCCCGAGGAAGTACAGGATCGCGAGCAGCGTGAGCGCGTGAACCATGCCCGCGATCGGCGTGCGCGCCCCGCTCTTGACGGCGGTCGCCGTGCGCGCGATCGCCCCCGTCGCAGGGATGCCGCCGAACAGCGGCGCGGCGAGATTCGCCACGCCCTGGGCGACCAGCTCCATGTTCGAGCGGTGCCGCGTCCCGATCATGCCGTCGGCGACGACGGCGGAGAGCAGCGACTCGATCGCGCCGAGCAGCGCGATCGAGATCGCGTCGGGGAACACCGCGCGCACGTCGGCCCAAGTGAAGGTCGGGATGCTCGGCGCGGGCAGGCTCGACGGAATCGCACCGAAGCGATCGCCAATCGTCTCGACGTTCAGATCGAGCAGCTGCACGGCGAGGGTGGACAGCACGATCGCGACCAGCGAGCCAGGCACGCGCGGAAGGATCCGCGGCCAAACGGCGACCAGGGCCGTGGTGCCGATCCCGATCGCTGCCGCGGAGAGGCTCAGCGAGCCCGCATGATCCAAGTACGCCGCGATTTGGCCGGTGAACTCCGCCGGCAGCTTCGTGATGTCGAGCCCGAGCACGTCGCGGATCTGGCCGGTCGCGATGATCAGCGCGATCCCGGCGGTGAAGCCGACCGTCACGGGGAATGGCACGAACTGGATCACGGTGCCGAGGCGCGCGAGACCCATCACGAGCAGCAGCACACCCGCGATCAGCGTCGCGAGCGCGAGACCGTCGACACCGTGGCGCTGCACGACGCCATAGACGATGACGACGAACGCACCGGTCGGGCCGCCGATCTGCACACGGCTGCCGCCGAGCGCAGAGATCAAGAAGCCCGCGATGATGGCGGTGGCGAGGCCCTGCGCCGGGGAGACGCCCGAAGCGATGGCAAAGGCGATGGCGAGCGGCAGCGCGACGATCCCCACGATCACGCCCGCGATTGCGTCGCGCGCGACGTCGCGCGCGGTGAGTCCTTCGCGCAGCACCGTGAGCAGCTTCGGTTCGAGACGGCCGCTCAGATTGTTCGACCCGGAGGACCCGTTCGGGGAGCTCGCCATGGGCGAGATCCCTTAGCGCTTGCCGCCGCATTTCACTCGGGATTCCTCACAACAGCCGCGCGTAGCTTTCGAGAACGGGCATCACTTCGTCGCGCGGCGCCGACGGGAGGCGCAGCACGCACTCGGTGACGCCGGCGTCGCGGTAGTGAGCGAGCTTCGCGGCGTCCGGGAACACGCCCATCGGGACGACGTGCAGCGCCGCCGGATCGCGGCCGCGCGCCTCGAGCAAACGGCGCAGCTCGGGCAGCGCTTGCTGGATGCCCGCGCCGCCGATCGGCATCCAGCCGTCGCCGTATTCGGCGATGTGCGCGAACAGCGTGGGGCCTGCTGCACCACCGAGCAGCACGCGCGGGCGCGGCTGCTGTAGCGGCTTGGGCCAGGAGTAGCTCGGCGTGAAGCGCACGAACTCTCCCTGATAACTCGCCAGCTCATTGGACCAGAGCGCCTGCATCGCCAGCATCGCCTCGCGCACGTGGGCGCGGCGGCGGCGCGGGTCGATGCCGTGGTTCTCCATCTCGTCCTCGTTCCAGCCGTAGCCGATGCCGAGCACGAAGCGGCCGCTCGCGATGCGATCGAGTGTGGCGATCTGCTTCGCGTACGAGATCGGGTCGTGCTGCGCGGGCAGCGCGATGCCGGTGCCGAGCAGGATCCGCTGCGTCAGCGCCGCGGCCGCCGCGAGCGCGACGATCGGATCCGGGCTCCGGTAGTACTGCTGCGCGAGCTGCGCCTCACCGGTCGGCGGCGGCGTACGCCGGCTCGCCGGAATGTGCGTGTGCTCGGGGACGTACAGGGAATGGAAGCCACGCGCTTCGGCCTCGCGGGCGAGCTCCGCCACGTCCATGGCGAGATCGGTGGCGTGAATCGTGACGCCGAGCTTCATCGGGGCTCCCGGATGCGGGCGCGCACTCTATCCGGCGCGGGAGCCCCGCGCGCCGTCAGTGCGGGAGCTGGATCCCGTACAGCGCGGCCGCGTTGTCCTGCAGGATCTTGCGCCGCGTGGTGTCGCTCCATTCGGCGGTCACGTCGGCCAAGTGCGCCTGCACGTTCGGGTACAGACAGGTGGGATGCGGGAAATCCGTCTCGAACAGCAGGTTGTCCTCGCCGATCTGCGCGACGAGATCCCGCGGCCCCACGCGCTCGAACCAGAAGCAGCCGTAGACCTGGCGGCGGAAGTAGTCGGACGGCTTCATCGTGAGCGCGCACTCCGCCTGGGAGCCCGTCTCTTCCCATTCGTAGTCGAGCGCTTCCAGCAAGAACGGGATCCAGCCAATGCCGCTCTCCACGGAGACGATCTTCACGTTCGGGAAGCGCTCGAGCAGGCCGCTGTAGATCAGGTTCCCGAGCACGCGAGCGTTCTCCATGAACAGGCTCGTCGAGCCCAGCGCGAGGCGCCGAGCCGGCCCCATGCTCGGCCACGCCGCGCGCCCGAACATGTTGAACGAGGTCTGGCTGGCGGCGATGTGGAAGTTCACGGGCACACGGCGCTCGTCGCAGATCTCCCAGAACGGCGTCCACGCGGCGTCCGAAAGATCGGGCATCCCGATCGAGTCGGGATCGCTGCACATCACGATGCCGCGCAGGCCGAGCGCCGACGCGCGCTCGATCTCCTTCACGCAGTCGCCGATGTTCCACCACGGCATCAGCGCCATGGGCAGGATGCGGCCGCCGCTCGTGCGCTGGATCTCCGCCATCGCGTCGTTGTAGACGGCCGCGCACTGGAGCCGCAGGTCGCTGTCCTCGACCTTCAGGAAGTTCTGGTTTCCGAAGCCCGCGAGGTTCGGGTAGATCACCTGGGCGTAGAGGCCGTGCTGGTCGAGCACGCGCACGCGCTCCTGCATGTCGTAGCTCGCGCGATGCACGTCGGCGTGACGCCACTTGAAGAACTCCGGACCGCGCGCCTTGCTGCCGTCCTTCGCGACCACGCTGGTCGCGGTCACCGGACCGAGCACGACGTTCTCCCCGACCACCCAGTGCGGCTGCCCCTCGATCTCGCGGACGCGCGGCAGCCGCTCGCGATAAGCCGCTGGCGCGCGCGAGGTCCAGAGATCCGGCGGCTCGGTGATGTGCGCGTCGGTGTCGATGATGTGCAGCGCGGCGAGCGATTCGCGGACGTGGGTGAGGTCCGACATGGGGGTCTCCTCTTCGAGCCGCGTGAAGGTCCCTCAGCTCGAGTCGTCGGATCAAGGGCGGGGCGCGCGCCGAGATGGGGGTCTGCCGGTGCGATGCGCACACCCGCGGCCTGATTGATTCCGCCGGCCAGCGGCGCTAACGCCCGCAGCTGCACCCATGTCCACGCCCCCCTCCTCCCTCGACGTGAGCTACGAGCTCGACCACCGCTACACGCGCGCGTCGGGCCGCGTCTTCCTGACCGGGGTGCAGGCGCTCGTGCGGCTGCCGATGCTGCAGCGCGAGCGCGACCGCGCCGCGGGCCTCGACACCGCCGGCTTCATCTCCGGCTATCGCGGCTCACCGCTCGGCACCTACGACATGGCGCTGTGGGAGGCGCGCGCCCACCTCGAGCGCAGCGACGTGCTCTTCCAGCCGGGCGTGAACGAGGACCTCGCGGCGACGGCGGTCTGGGGCACGCAGCAAGCGATGGTGCAGCCGGGCCCTACGAAGGACGGCGTGTTCGCCATCTGGTACGGCAAGGGCCCCGGCGTCGACCGCTCTCTCGATCCGATCAAGCACGGCAACTACATGGGCACCGCGAAGCACGGCGGCGTGCTCGCGCTGTGCGGCGACGACCCAGGCGCGAAGTCGAGCTCGATCGCGCACCAGAGCGAGCAGGCGATGATTCACGCCGGCATCCCGGTGCTGAATCCCGCGAGCGTGCAGGAGTACCTCGACTTCGGGCTCTACGGCTGGGCGATGTCGCGCTACGCGGGTTGTTGGGTGGCGATGAAGTGCCTCACCGACACCGTGGACAGCGGCGCGTCGGTCGAAGTCGGCCCCGAGCGCGTGCGCATCGCGACGCCGGAGTTCGCGTTCCCCGCGCGCGATCACCACATCACGCTGAACAACCTCCCGCTCGAGATCGAGCGCGCCGTCTATCAGGTCAAGCTGCCCGCGGCCCAGGCGTTCGCGCGCGCGAACGGGATCGACCGCGTGGCGCTCGACGCGCCGGCGCGGCGCTTCGGCATCGTCACCGCCGGCAAGGCCTACCTCGACGTGCGCCAAGCGCTGGAGGAGCTCGGGCTCGGCGCGGCCGAGTGCGCGGCGCTCGGCCTGTGCATCTACAAGGTGGGCATGACCTGGCCGCTCGAGCCGAGCGGCGTGCGCGAGTTCTGTCGCGGGCTCGAAGGCGTGCTCGTCGTCGAGGAGAAGCGACCGATCATCGAGGAACAGCTCGCGCGCGTGCTCTACAACGAGGCGCAGCGGCCGCTGTTGTCAGGGAAGCGCGACGAGCACGGCGCGGCGCTGGTACCGAACGAAGGCGAGCTCGCGCCGGGCGTGATCGCCGACGTGCTGCGCGGCTGGCTCGCCCGCCGCGCGCCGGAGCACGCCGCGCTGCTGCGCGCCGCTGCAGCGAGCGTGCCGATCGCGCCGCCGAGCGCGCTGCTGCGGTTGCCGAGCTTCTGCTCGGGCTGCCCGCACAACACCTCGACCGTCGTGCCCGAGGGCTCGATCGCGCTCGGCGGCATCGGCTGCCACGGCATGGCCGTGTGGCTCCCGGAGCGCCGCACCTTCGGCGCCACACAGATGGGCGGCGAAGGCGCGAATTGGATCGGCACCGCGCCTTTCACGTCGCTGCCGCACGTGTTCCAGAACCTCGGCGACGGAACCTACTTTCATAGCGGCCTACTCGCGATCCGCGCCTGCGTCGCTGCCAACGTCAACATCACGTACAAGGTGCTCGTGAACGGCGCCGTCGCGATGACGGGCGGGCAGCCGATCGAAGGCGAGCCGCTCGAGGGCGCGGTCACCTGCCCGGAGATCGCGCGACAGCTCGTCGCCGAGGGCGTGAAGACGGTCGTGGTCGTGAGCGACGACGTCACGCGCTTCGCCGAGGGCGTGTTTCCCAGCGGCGTCGCGCTGCGCGACCGCAGCGAGCTGATGAGCGTGCAGAAGCAGCTGCGCGAGACGCCGGGCGTGACTGCGATCGTCTACGACCAGACCTGCGCCGCCGAGGCGCGCCGCCTGCGCCGGCAGGGCAAGTTCCCCGATCCCGATCGCCGCATCGTGATCAACGAGCTCGTGTGCGAGGGCTGCGGCGACTGCTCGGTGCAGAGCAACTGCATCTCGATCGAGCCGCTCGAAACCGAATTCGGGCGCAAGCGCAAAATCAACCAGTCGAGCTGCAACAAGGATTTCTCGTGCGTGAAGGGCTATTGCCCGAGCTTCGTCTCCGTGACGGGCGGCAAGCTGCGCAAGCTGGAGACGAAGCAAGCGGGCGTGGACGAGGCCGCGCTGTTCGCGGCGCTGCCCGAGCCCGCGCTCCCCGCGCTGGAGGCCCCGTACAACGTGCTGCTCGCGGGAATCGGCGGCACCGGCGTCGTGACGGTCGGCGCGATCCTCGCGATGGCGGCGCACCTCGAGGGGCGCGGCGCCAGCGAGCTCGACGTGACGGGGCTCGCCCAGAAGAATGGCGCGGTCGCCAGCCATGTGCGCATCGCGCGCACGCCCGAGGCGATTCACGCGACGCGCATCGGCGCCGGCGGAGCGGACCTCGCGATCGGCTGCGACGCCGTCGTGCTGACCAGTTTCGAGAATCTGCCGAAGCTCTCGCCGCGCACGACCGCGCTGGTGAACACACACGTGCAGCCGACCGCGGCGTTCGCGACGAACGCGAACCTCGATCTCTCCGCGGACAAGATGCTCGCCGCCGTGCGCGCCGCGTGCGGCGACGCGAACACGCACGCGCTCGGCGCGAACGAGCTGGCGCTGGCGCTGCTCGGCGACGCGATCGCGAGCAACATGCTGCTGCTCGGCGTGGCGTGGCAGCGCGGCAAGCTGCCCGTCAGCCGCGCGGCGCTCGACCGCGCGATCGTGCTGAACGGCCGCGGCATCGAGCTGAACCGGCGCGCGTTCGCCTGGGGGAGACTGCTCGCTCACGACCCGAGAGCGGTGGAGCGCGCGGCGCGTCCGCTGCTGCGCGCACCCACGGCGTCTGCCGATGCCCCTCTCGAAGAGCTCGTCGCGAGACGCACCGAGTTCCTCACCGCTTATCAGGGCTCCGCCTATGCGGAGCGCTACCGCAAGCTCGTCGTGCGCGTCGCCGAGCGCGAGCACCGCGCGGTGAATGGCCACGACGCGCTCGCCAAGGCCGCGGCGCGGTACTACTTCAAGCTGCTCGCCTACAAGGACGAGTACGAGGTCGCGCGGCTCTACACGGACGGCTCGTTCGCGGCGCAGGTGGCGCGCGAGTTCGAGGGCGAGCTCTCGCTCTCGCTGCACCTCTCGCCGCAGTTCCTGCCCGCCTTCCTCGCGCCGCGCGACCCCGAGACCGGACGCGTGAAGAAGTGGCGAATCCCCATGCGCGTGATGCTGCCCGCCTTCCGCGTGATGGCGGCGCTGCGCTTCCTGCGCGGCAGCGCACTCGACCCGTTCGGCTGGACGCGGCACCGCCGCGACGAGCGCGCCGAGATCGCGCGCTACGAGAGCACGCTCGACGAGCTGCTCGACGCGCTCACGCCCGAAAATCTGCCGATCGCGGTGGAGATCGCGAGCCTGCCCGAGCAGGTGCGCGGCTTCGACAGCGTGAAGGAACGCCACCTCGAGGCGGCGCGGCACAAGGAAACGGAGCTGCTGGCGGCGTTCCGACGGGCGTAATTACTTTCGCTGAGGAGAGGCGCAATGGCGCGAATCATCTTGAAGAATGCGAACCTGCTGGACGGAGACAGCGCCGCGAAACCCGGCATGAACGTCGTGGTGGAGGGCGAGTGCATCGCCAGCATCGGCGCCGCGCCGGTCCAAGCGAAGCCCGAGGACCGCGTCATCGAGCTCGCGGGCAAGACGCTGATGCCCGGCATCGTGTCCGGGCACTTCCACGCTTCCTATAACAACATCACGATCCAACCCGAGCCGCTCGGCGTCGAGCGCCCCGAGAACTACCTCGCGCTGGTGGCCGCGAAGAACCTGAAGCTCGCGCTCGACTGCGGCATCACGAGCGTGATCTCGAGCGGCGCGAACGCCGGCACGATCGACGCCGACGTGTGGCTCGCGATCCAAGAGGGCCTGATCCCCGGGCCGCGCATGATGCCGGCGAGCCGCGGCCTCGACGCGGTCGGCGGCTACACCGACACCGAGAAGTGGTGGTGGAACCTCGGCAACAAGGGCGCGCAGCTGCTGTGCTCCGGCCCGGCCGAGTTCGAGCGCGCGGTGCGCACCGAGATCAAGCGCGGCGCGCGCATGATCAAGGTGTTCCTGTCCGGCGGACACGCGGTGCCGGAGTACGAGGGTGCGACGAGCCTCTCGAAGGAGGAGCTCGCGACGGTGATCCGCACCGCGCACGCACGCCACGCGAAAGTCCGCGCGCACTGCGCCTGGAAGAACGTGATCCTCGAGGCCGTCGCGGCGGGTATCGACGTGATCGACCATGGCGACCAGCTCGACGAAGAGTGCATGGACGCGATGACCGAGCGCGGCGTGTTCTGGATCCCGAGCGCGTTCTTCACCGCACAGATGATCGCGCCCGGCGCGGCGCTCGCGATGGCGACGCCCGAGCAGATGGCGCCGCTGCGCAACGAGTTCGACAACGTGCTCCGGCGCGTGCAGCAGGCGCGCACGAACGGGATGCGCGTCGTGCTCGGCGATGACTACGGGATCATCGTGCTCCCCCACGGGCGGTACATGGAGGAGCTCGAGTTCTACGTGAAGCAGGTGGGAATCCCGGCTCTCGACGTGATTCGCTGGAGCACGAAGAACGGCGGGGAGCTGCTCGGGGGCGCGATCAAGACGGGACTCCTGCGCGCGGGGTACTACGCGGAC
>DATBRS010000021.1:0-7039 GCA_036560185.1 Myxococcota bacterium | reverse complement strand
GGCGCTGCAGCGCGCTCGGGCTCGCGCACGCTGAACGCGAGCAGCACTGCCAATAACAAGCCGGGTACGCCGAGCCAGATGAACGCGGCGCGCCAGCCGTGCTCGTGCCCGATCCAGCCGCCCAGCACGTTGCCGAGCAGCGTCCCGAACGAGACGCCGGTGGCGAAGATGCCGAGCGCCGTGGCGCGTCGCTCCGGCGGAAAGAGGTCCGAGATGAGCGCGAACGAGGGCGGCGTGCCGCCGGCCTCGCCGAGCGCGACGCCGACGCGCGCGAGCCGCAGCTGCGCGAACGAGCCCACGAAGCCCGTGAGTGCGGTCATCGTGCTCCACACCGCGAGCGAGATCGCGAGCACTACCTTCCGGCCGAACACGTCGGCGATGCGCGCGACGGGCAGGCCCGCGACCGTGTAGATCAGCGCGAACAGGAAGCCGGTCAGCATGCCGAGCTCGCCGTCGCTCACGCCGAACTCGGCCTTGATCGGCTCCATCAGCACACTGAGCAGCTGGCGGTCGAGGTAGTTGATCGCGTAGACGAGCGTGAGCAGCGCGAGCGCGTAGTTGGCGCGGCGGAGCGCCGAGCTTGTTACGGGCGCGGCGGGCCCGGCGTCGAGTGCGCTCACGCCGCGCACGCTACCGCGGCTCACTCCCGGCGCGCGATCTCCGCGATCTCGCCGAGATCGCTGACGACGTGGTCGGGGCGCGCGCCCGCGTGCTTCGCGAGCGCCTCTTCCGCCTTCGCCACGCGCCGCGTGATCCAGGCCGTGCGCATGCCGAGGGCCGCCGCGCCGGCGACGTCGGCGCTCAGGCTGTCGCCCACGTGCAGCGCCTCAGCTGGCTCAACGCCGAGCGAGCCGAGCGTCGCGCGAAAGATCTCCGGTCGCGGCTTGCGGTAGCCGACCGCGTCGCTCACCAGTACGGCGTCGAAGTGCCAGCGCAGCCCCGCGGCCTCGAGCACCGCGAACGCGGTCTGCGAGTGCGAAAAGTTCGAGCACACCGCGAGCATCACGCGCGAGCGCAGCGCGGCGAGCACCTCCGCGTGATGCGCGAGCGGGCGCACCTGCTGCACGAGCAGCGCCATGTGCAGCGCGGTGAGGCGATCGGCGAGGTCGGGGTGCTCGACGCCCAGGCCCGCGAGCACGAGGTCGAAGCGCTCGCGCGTCGGCAGCTCGCGGCCCGCCTCGTAGCGCGGCGCGCGCACCTCCTGATCGACGATGCGCTGCGCCGCGGCGAACTCCTCGAGCGAGACGGGCGCGTGCCGCGCGAGCTCGGCGTGCAGCACGCCCGCAGTCGACGGGAACGAGCGGCCGTTCACGCGGACGAGCGGCAAGCCCTCCATGTCGAGATCGACGAGCGTGTCGAAGAGATCGAAGACGACGGCGCGCAGCGGCACGCGCGCACGTTAACCCCGAAGGCGTCGCGGCGCGGTGGACTAGCGCTCGTCAACGCCGCACGCGGCCTTGCGCTCGCGCGCGAGGCGGCGGCGATAGGTGGTGCGCGGCAGGCCGAGATCGCGCGCGGCGGCGGAGACGTTGCCGCGCGCGGCGGCGAGCGCGAGTGCGGCGCGAGCGGGCGATGCTTCGACGAGCGCGGCGCGCGCGGGCGACGCCAGCTCCGCGAGCAGCGCGCGCGCGTCGCTCGCGCCGAGGCGCTGCGGCGCGCCGAGCGCGAGCAGGCGCTCGAGCGCGTGCTCGAGCTCGCGCACGTTGCCCGGCCACGCGTAGCCGGCGAGCGCGGCGACGAAGGCGGCGTCGAACGCGGGCGACGCGAGGGCGAGCGCCTCCGCGGCGCGCGCGAGGCCCGCGTGCACGAGCGCGGGAAGATCTTCGCGCCGCTCGCGCAGCGGCGGCACCGTGAGCGCGACGACGGCGAGTCGATGGAACAAGTCGGCGCGAAACTCGCCGCGCGCGACCGCTTGCGGCAGCGCGACGTTGGTGGCCGCCACGACGCGCGCGCCGAGCGCGAGCGTCGCGCCGCCGCCCAGCCGCTCGAAGCGCCGCTCGCCCAGCGCCCGCAACAAGCGCGGCTGCAGCGCGAGCGGCAGCTCCCCCACTTCGTCGAGCAGCAGCGTGCCGGCGCCAGCGCGCTCGAGCACACCGGCGCGGCGCGCCTCGGCGCCCGTGAACGCGCCGCGCTCGGCGCCGAACAGCTCGCTCTCCGCGAGGCTCGGCGCGAGCGCGCCGCAATCGACGACCGCGAACGGCTGCGCGCTGCGCGGCGAGAGCCGGTGCAGCTCGCGCGCGGCGAGCGACTTACCGGTGCCCGTCTCGCCGAGCAGCAGCACGGGAGTCGGCAGCGGCGCCAGCTGCGCGATGCGCGCCCGCAGCTGCTGCATCGCGCTCGAATCGCCGCGCAGCGCGCTCATCTCGCCTCCACCCCTGGGAGGCGCAGCCTACGCGCGTGCGGCTGGCGAGCGCAGCGCCGCGAGCCGCGCGCTTGCGTCCGAAGCGCGCGGCCCGGCGCGCTTTGTCAGGCTTTGCCGCCGCGCAGCTTTCGGTTCGCGAACAGCAAGAGCACCGCGCCGGCCGTCGCGATCGCGAGGCTCGGCAGGTTGAAGCCGCTCACCGCGCCGAGGCCGAGCCGGGTGCTGATGAAGCCGCCGACCACGGCGCCGACGACCCCGAGGATGATCGTCATCACGAGGCCGCCGGGGTCCTTGCCCGGCATGATCCACTTCGCGAGTAGCCCCACCACGAGCCCGAGCACGATCCAAGACAACCAACCCATGAGAAGTCCCTCCGAGGATGATTCGCGCGCACCCTATCACCGCGCTGGGGCTCGCTACGCGCGCCGCAGTGCTCGCGTTCCGGCGGAAATCTCTTGGGGGATTTCGGCTACTGGGAGAGCCCCGCGTTCGAGCGCAGGCGCTCGATCCGCTCCTCGAGCGGCGGGTGCGTCATGAACAGGCGCGAGCCGTGCTTGCCCGTGGAGATCCCGAACGCCGCGAGCGACTGCGGCAGCGGCGCGGTCTCGCGCGAGGCGAGGCGCTGGAGCGCTCCGATCATCTTGCCCGGGCTCGAGAGGCGCGCGCTGCCCGCGTCGGCGCGGAACTCGCGCTGGCGCGAGAACCACATCACGATCAGCGAGGCGAGCAGGCCGAACACGAGCTGCGCCGCCATGCGCGCGACGAACGAGCCGATGCCCGGGCCGCGATCGTTCTCGCCGCGCCGCAGGAACGAGTCGACGATCATGCCGACCACGTAGGAGAAGAAGAGCACGAAGGTGTTCAGCACGCCCTGGATCAGGGTGAGCGTGACCATGTCGCCGTTCGCGATGTGGCTCACTTCGTGGCCCAGCACGCCCTCGACCTCGTCCTGCGTCATCCCGCGCAGCAATCCGGTCGAGACCGCGACGAGCGCGCTGTCGCGGCGCGCGCCGGTCGCGAACGCGTTAGGCGTCGGGTCGTCGTAGATCGCGACCTCGGGCATGCCGATGCCCGCCGCCTGCGCCTGACGCGAGACGGTCTGCAGCAGCCACTGCTCGGATTGGTTGCGCGGCTCCGTGATGACGACCGCGCCGACCGAGCGCTTCGCGATCCACTTCGAGATCGCGAGCGAGAAGAACGAGCCGCCCATGCCGAACAGCGCCGACATGATCAGCAGGCCTTCGAGGCGAACCGGGAGGCCCCGCGAGGCCAGCATCTGCGGCACGCCGAGCAGCTGCATCGCGACGCCCGCGACCAGCATCACCGCGAGATTCGTCGCCACGAACAGAAGAACGCGCTTCATCGCTTCACTCCTTGCTTGGATCAGAGATCGCAAGCTTGGAGAGCGAACGCGCGGCGTCAAGCCGCCTCGCCGGAGATCAGGCGGCGGCGCGGGCCTCGACCCAGCGCCGGTAGCCGGCCGGCGGCAGGAACGCGAGCTGGAGCGCGATCGAGGCCGAGAGGCCGCCGATGGCGGTGCAGAGGCGCGAGCCGACGTGCGTCATGCCGTTGCCGCCCGAGAGGCTGATCACGAGCGACGGCACGATGCTGAGCAGCGAGCTCAGCCCGATGAAGCCCCACAAGAGGAAGCGATTCACCACGAGCGGGTCGGCGAGACCCAGCGCGAGGCGCCGGCGCGCGAGCGTCCAGCAGCGGAAGCCCTCGAACGCGCTCCAGGCGTAGACCACGATCGCCGCCACCTGAACCCACAGCAGGGGGCTGTGCGGCGACTGGAGGGCCGCGCGATCCGGCGCGGCCTGAATGAACGCGATGCCCGCGGCGCCGTCGTACCAGATCACCGCGATGCCGACGCCGACGAACACCCGCGCCCACATCTCCCCGGAGCGGAACACGCGCTGCGTGAAGATGAACACGCCCGTCCAGCCGATCATGATCAGCGTCGTCGAGATGCTCGAGAGCAGCTTGGTCTCGTCGAGCGAGAAGTTGCCGAGCGTGCCGACCAGGATCAGCGGGTAGGTGATCGGCGAGAGGACGAGCACCGAGCACGCGACGATGTAGTCGGTGAGCTCGTGCGTGCGCATCGCGAGCCGCAGCAGGCGCACGCCGACGACGGCGCCGGCGACGATGAACGCGACGGTCGAGATGGCGAGCAGCGCGTCGAGCATGGGCGTCAGCCTCCGAGGCGGCGGAAGATCGCGTCGGGAGTCTCGCTGCTCACGCCGCCGACGAGCTTGCGCGCCTTCGCGGCGAGGTCCACGCACAGCGCGTTCGCGTTGGCGATGCCGCGGCTCGATAGCTCGCCCGCGAGCACCTTCTCCGCGACGACGACCATCTGCTCGGGCGTCACCGAGCGCGAGTCGAGGCCGGCTTGCTTCAGCGCGATGCGGACCGTGCCGCGCGCCGCCAATCGGTCGAGCGACGTGCGCGCTTCGATCTGATCGCAGATCAAGTCGAATGCCTCTGCGTCGGCCATCGCGACTGCCCCCTCGGCCCCCCTTACGGCGCGTTGCCCGAGCCACTTGAGGCGTTCGCCGCGCTGCAACGGGCGACCGACTCAGCGGGATATGCTGCTCGCGCATGCGTGTGGCGACCGTTCTCGCGGCGATTGCGTTGGGCCTGGCCGGGGGCTGCGCCGCGCCGGCCCCGACGCCCGCGGCCGTTGCGCCCGCGCCGCCCTCGCCTCCGCCGCTCGAGCGCGGGCAGGCGCGCGTCAGCGGCGTGCGCGCGCTCGGGCCCTATCTGGAGGCGACGCTCACGGGCAACGGCGGCGCGCAGGGCTTCCTGTTCGCCGCGAGCGACTCCTGTCGCAACGCTCTCGAGGACGGGAGCGTCGTGCGCATCGCGCCGTCGCCGCCGTACGTGCGCGTCACCGGCGCCAGCGGCGCACAGTGCACGGCGCGCGGGCTCGCGAGCCTCGCCGTCTGGCGCGACACGCTGCCGGACCGGCGCGCCTCGTTCCTCGTGATCACTGGGCCCGCCGAGCTGCGCCTGGTGAGCGAGACGCCGGGCTTTCTGCTCACCGCCGGCAAGCTGCCGCTCGCCGTCGAGCTGCGCTGGAGCAAGCCGCTCGATCTCGCCGCCGTGCTGCCGGACACGCCGGCGTGCCGCGCGCACCTCGCGCGCGAGGCGACCGAGATGGAGTTCCGCCCGCGCGGCGACGACGTGCTCGTGCTGCGCGGCCGCCTCGAGCCCTGCCCCGTGCTCGCGATCGCCGAGCCGATCTTCCTCGACTGAACCAGCCGCGCGCAGCGCCGCGCGGCGAACCCACCCCTCCCAACTCGAAGGAGCCCCCGATGCGCCTCCGCCAAATCGCTCTCGCCGCCCGCGACCTGACCGGCACGCTCGATCTGCTGTGCGACACGCTCGGCGTCGAGGTCGCCTTCAACGATCCGGGCGTCGGCGTGTTCGGTCTCGAGAACGGCGTGATTCCGATCGGCGAGACCTTCCTCGAGGTCGTCTCGCCGGTTCGCGCGAACGCGACGGCCGCGCGCTGGATCGAACGCCGCGGCGGCGACAGCGGCTACATGGTGATCTTCCAGGTCGACGACTTCGCGCCGCACCGCGCGCGGCTGGATGCGCTCGGCGTGCGCATCGTCTGGGAGGGCAAGCAGCACGGCGCGGCCACGCTGCACCTGCACCCGCGCGATGTCGGCGGCGCGATCGTGTCGCTCGACACGATGGAAGTGCCCGGCGCGTGGGAATGGGCGGGGCCGAAGTGGCGACAGCACGTACGCACGGACGTGACGCGCGCGATCGTCGGCGCGGAGCTGGAGAGCCCCGAGCCGGAGCGACTCGCCGCGCGCTGGAGCGAAGTGTTGGGCATCGCCGCCGTGCCCGACGCCGCGGGCCGGCCCGCAATCGCGGTGGAAGGCAGCGTGCTGCGCTTCGTGCGCGGCGCGAGCGACGGCGTGATCGGCGTGCTGCTCGATGTCGCGGACGCCGCGCGCTTCCGCGCGACCGCGCAGAAGCGCGGCGTGCTCGCGCCCGACGGCGCCGCGCGCATCGGCGGCACGCGCTTTATTCCCGTGCGCTAGCGGGCGCCGCGAGCGGGCGACACTCGACTCGGTAGCCTGCGCGGCTCGCGAGGAGCTCCGCCATCGAAGCCGCAAGCGACGCATTGCCCGAGAGCCCGCTCGCGTCGCCGGATGTGCGCGTCGTCGCGCACGGCCGGCGCGAGTTCATTCTCGTCGGCACCGCGCACGTCTCGCGCGAGTCGGCGGAGCTGGTGCGGCGCGTGATCGAGGCCGCGCAGCCCGACGGCGTGTGCATCGAGCTCGACGCCGGCCGCTACGACGCGCTCTCGAAGCCGCAACGCTTCGAGCAGCTCGACCTGCGCCAGGTGCTCGCGAACCGCCAGCTGCCGACGCTGTTCGCGAACCTCGTGCTCGCGGCGTTCCAGCACTCGCTCGGCGTGAAGCTCGGCGTGCGCCCCGGCAGCGAGCTGCTCGAGGGCGCGCGCGCCGCCGAGGCGATCGGAAAGCCGTTCTACCTGTGCGACCGCGAGGTGCGCGTGACGTTGAAGCGCGCCTGGGCCTCGCTCTCGTTCTGGAAGAAGGGACTGCTCGCGGGGGCCCTGGTCGAGAGCCTGTTCGCACGCCCGGAGATGAGCGAGACCGACCTGCGCGAGCTGCGCGAGCGCGACGCGATGACGCAGCT
>DATBRS010000020.1:0-24682 GCA_036560185.1 Myxococcota bacterium | reverse complement strand
CCTCTTCGACGCCGACACGCTGACGCCCACGTCCGTCGACGCGACCGAGAGCTACGAGAAGACCCGCCTCCCTCTGCGCCTGCTGGCGACGCTCGCCGCCGGGGACAGCTCCTGGGCTGCGATCGAGGATGCGGGTACGCGCCAGCACTTGGTCGCGCGCGTCAACGAGCCGCTCTGCGCGCCGAGCCCGTACCGGCCGTGCCAGTACGGGGACGTGATCCTGCAGCGGGTCGAGCGCTGTCGCGTGGTGCTGGAGAACCAGAATCGACGCGAGGAGCTGATGCTCGAGGGGATGTCCGCCTGCTCCGGCGTCGCGAATGCGCCCCGCCCGGCGGTCGCGACGGCCCGCGCCCGCGGAGTTCAGGCACCGGTGCAGCGGCTCGCCGAGAACCGCTTCGCAGTGCCGCGCGCCGAGGTCGAGACGGCGGCTCAGAATCCCGCCGCGCTGTATTCGCAGGCGCGCATTCTCCCCCGCTACGACCAGGGAAGGATGGTCGGCGTGCAGCTCAACGCGATCCGCCCTGGCAGCCTGTTCGCCCAGGTCGGGATCCAGGACGGCGACACGGTGACGCAAGTGAACGGCGTGACCGTCTCGACGCCCGAGGACGGGCAGCGCCTCCTGCAGGAGTTCTCGGCAGGCGGCGAGCTGCGCGTCACGGTCCAGGGGCGCGACGGGCAGGTCCGCGAGCTCGAGTACGTCGCGCAATGAGGCAGTCGACGCCGCGAACACGCCGAAGAGGGGCCATGCAGAACGGAACTCATCGACGCCTCGCCCGACTCGCGGAGCTCGCGCTCGCCTGCGGCTTGCTCGCGGCCGCGGCCGGGCAGCCCGCGTTCGCGCAGGCCGCCGAGTGCCCGCCGGGTCAGGTGAAGCTGAACATCCCGGACCAAGAGCTGAACGTCGTGATCGACGCGATGTCGCAGTACACCGGCCGCAACTTCATCTACGACGATCGCGTGCGCGGCCGCGTCACGATCGTTTCTCCGGCCTGCGTCACGCTCGAAGAGGCCTACGCGGTCTTCGAGTCGGTGCTGCAGGTGAAGGGCTTCACCACGGTTCGCGCTCCCGGTGGCTCGATCAAGATCATTCCGCTGCGCGAAGCCAAGGAGACGAACGTCGAGACGGTGCGCGGCACGCCACCGGGCAGCGACCGCTTCATCACGCGCCTGATTCCGCTGCGATACATCGACGCCGAGGCGATCTCGAACACGCTGAAGCCGCTCGTCTCGAAGGACGCGTCGATGGTCGCCTATGCGCCGACCAACACGATCATCCTCACGGACAGCGGCACCAACATCTCGCGCATTCTCGACATCCTGCGCGACATCGACGTGGACGCGTACAAGGAAGAGCTGACGGTCGTGCACCTCGAGCACGCCGACGCCACGACGCTCGCGGATCAGCTCTCGGAGATCTTCGGCGCGGAAGTCTCGGGCGGGAGCTCCGGCGCGAGCGGCGTTCAGGCGGCCGCTCGCCAGCGCCGCGCGCTGCAGCCGACGCCAGCGGGCATGCCCGCGGCTTCCGGTGAATCCACGGCTGCGGCTCGCGCGCGCATCATCACCGACCCGCGCACGAACTCGCTGCTGATCCTGTCGTCCCGCCAGCGCACCGCCGAGATCAAGGAAGCGATCGCGCGGCTCGACGTGAAGGCGGAGGGCGGCGGACGCATCCACGTCTACCGCCTGAAGCACGCCGACGCCGAGGAGCTCGCCACGACGCTCTCGCAGCTGCTGAGCGGACAATCCGGCCCCTCCCCGAGCGCGAGCAACGTCTCGATCAGCGGCGGCGCGCCGGTCGGCAACCTGCGCGCGGCGGTGACCGAGCTCTCCGAAGGCGGCGTCGTGGTGACGCCCGACGCGCCCACCAACTCGCTGGTGATCCAGGCCAGCGTCGAAGGCTTCAACGCGATCTCCGAGGTGATCGCCAAGCTCGACACGCCGCGGCCCCAGGTGCTGGTCGAGGCATTGATCCTCGAGGTCGACGTCTCCGACGGCACGGCGCTGGGCTTCACCGGCCTCGTGCGCGTCTTCAACGGGGATAACAACTTCGCGATCGGCAGCCTCTCGGATGGCAACGCCCAAGATTCCGGCGTCGTCGGGGGAACCACGCCCACCGGCCCGCAGGTGACGCCGCAGCTGCTCCAGAACCTGCTCGCCGCCGCAGCCGGCTCGAGCTTCGTCGCCGGCGGCAGCTTCGCGAGCGGCGACACGCTGATCCAGGCGTTGATCCGCGCGAGCGCGACGGCCACCGGCACGAACGTGCTCTCGGCGCCGCACATTCTCACGCTCGACAACGAGCAGGCGGAGATCAAGGTCGGCAGCAACATCCCGATCATCACCAGCCGCGTGGAATCGGCGTCCACGACGCCGGTCGGCGGAAGCGCGACGCCGGCGACCAGCGTGAACGTCGAGCGCCTCGACGTCGGCATCACGCTGCGCGTGACGCCGCAGATCTCGGAAGGCGACAGCCTGCGGCTCAAGCTGTTCCAGGAGATCACGGGCGTGACGACGCAGGTGGAGGGGGCCGGCGACGTGAGCGAGGTCGGGCCGACGCTCACGAACCGCAAGGTCGAGAACTCGGTGATCGTTTCGGACCACGAGACCGTCGTGATCGGCGGCCTGATCGACTCGAACAGCGGCGAGGTCGTATCGAAGGTGCCCTGGCTGGGCGACATCCCCGTGCTCGGCTGGCTGTTCAAGACCACCAACGACAGCGTTCGCAAGACGAACCTGCTGATCTTCCTCACGCCGCACATCATCCGCTCGCGCGCCGATCACAGCGCCGAGACGATCCGCAAGCGCGAAGAGTTCTGGGCGGGCTCGGAGGACGCGCTGCAGCTCTCGCGCGAAGAGCGCGCGGAAGCACAGCAGCTCGCGGACCTCGCGGAAGAGAACGGCGTGCCCGTGCCCGACTACGGCGGCCACAACCCGGTGCGCACCGCGCTGCGCGAGCACCGCGAGCGCTACCCGGTGGAGGAGATGAACGAGCTCGAGGCCGAATCGGCGGCCGAGCGCGAGGCGGAGAGCGCGGCCGCGGCCGACGCTGGCACCGACGCCACGCGCTACGAGGTGCTCGCCGCCACCTTCGGCGACGAAGGCGCCGCGATGGCGACGCTGCAGCAGCTGATCGACGCGGGCCACGACGGCACGCTCGCCAGCGAAGAGCGCTCCGGCACCGTGCTCTACGAGGTGCACCTCGGTCCCTTCGACACCGCGGGAGCCGCCGAGGACGAGGCCGCCGCGGTCGCGCAGGCGTTCGGGCTCGCGCCGCGCGTGCTGCTGCTGCCGGGATCTCAGCCGTGAGCGCCGTGGCCTCGGGCAACGAGCGCCTCGCGCTGCGCGAGGTGTTGCTGCGTTCGACGCGGCTGCGCCTCGAGCAGCTCGAGGAGGCGGTGCGCCGCCAGCACGAGAAAGGCGGACGCCTGACCGACGCGATCGTCGAGCTCGGGCACCTGCGCGAGGACGAGGTGCTGCAGGTGTTAGGCGCGCAGTTCGGCATGGCGCTGCACGGCGAAGTGCTCGCCAGCGAAGTCGACCCCGAGCTCTGCGCGCGCGTGCCGATCGCGTTCGCGAAGATGCACGGCCTGGTCCCGCTCGCGCGCTCGGAGACCGGCGTGCGCATCGCCATCTCGGACCCGTTCGAGACGGCTGCCCTCGACGATCTGCGCCTGCTGTTCGACGGAGCGGAGATCGAGACCGAGCTGACCACGCGCGCCCGGGTGCTCGCCGCGATCAATCAGGTCTACGACCGCGGCGCCGGCTCGATCGACTCGATCGTCGACGAGGCCCACGGCGATTTCGCCGCGGTCGCGAGCGAGCTCGCCGCCGAGCCCCAGGACCTGCTCGAATCACAAGACGACGCGCCGATCGTGCGGCTGGTCGACTCGCTCCTGCAGCAGGCCGTCAAGGAGCGCGCGAGCGACATCCACCTCGAGCCCTTCGAGCGCGAGCTACGCGTGCGCTTCCGCTGCGACAACGTGCTGTACGAGCCGGTGGCGCCGCTGCCCCGTGCGCTCATGCCGTCGATCGTGTCGCGCATCAAGATCCTCGGCGGCGTCGACATCGCCGAGCGGCGCATCCCGCAGGACGGCCGCATCCGCCTCAAGATCGCGGGCCGCGACTACGACGTGCGCCTCAGCACCGTGCCCGTGACCCACGGCGAGCGCGTCGTGCTGCGGCTGCTGCCGCGCACGACCGAGATGCTCGATCTCGCGCGCCTCGGCTTCGGCGAGAAGCAGCTGGCGACCTGGGAACGCCTGATCAAGCGCCCGAACGGGATCGTGCTCGTCACCGGACCCACCGGCTCCGGCAAGACCACGACGCTCTACGGCGCGCTCTCGCGCGTGAACACGGCCGACCGCGCGATCATCACGATCGACGATCCGGTCGAGATCCAGCTGCCCGGGGTCGGGCAGATCGAGGTCAACAACAAGGTCGGGCTTACCTTCGCCAACGCGCTGCGCTCGGTGCTGCGGCAGAACCCGAACATCATCCTGGTGGGCGAGATCCGCGACCTCGAGACCGCGGAGATCGCGATCCAGGCGTCGCTCACCGGTCACCTCGTGTTCTCCACGCTGCACACCAACGACGCGCCGAGCGCGATCACGCGCCTCGTCGACATGGGTGTCGAGCCCTACCTCGTGGCGTCCTCGCTGTTCGCGGTGCTGGCGCAGCGCCTGGTGCGCGTGCTGTGCACGCAGTGCCGGGAGGCCTACCAGCCGAGCGCCGAGTCGCTCGCCGAGATCGGCGTGCGCGCGAGCCGCCCGGTGAACGTGTACCGCGCGAAGGGCTGCGCGCATTGCCATCAGACCGGCTACCTCGGCCGCGTCGGCATCTTCGAGCTGATGATCGTCGACGACGCGGTCCGTGCGCACATCACACAGTCCACGGACGCGAAGACGATCAAGAAAGTCGCCGTCGAGCACGGCATGCAACCGCTGCGCGTGGACGGGGCGCGCAAGGTGCTCGAGGGCGTGACCTCGATCGAAGAGATCTTGCGCGCGACGGAAGAGGAAGGCGTGCTCGCGCAGATCTAGCTGCGCGGCGCGCGAGGCGGACGCCAGTGAAGTCTCGAAGCCGGTTGGATCGTGCTCTGCACCGCGCGTTGCGGCGGAGCGGGGGCTGCTGCGCGCGATGGCTCACTCGGCCCTGGGTGGGGCCGGCGGCAACGCAGACGCGCGATGCGCCGCGCTCCGAGCGGACATTCCGCTGGGGCCTCGCTCCGCTTGATTCGCGCTCCGCAGCCCCCGCTCCGCCGCAACGCGCTCGGGCGGCGCGAGTCCGCTGATGCCGGTCTTCACCTATCGCGGCGTCGACTCGTCGGGCAAGAACCTGCGCGGGTTCGTCGACGCGGAGAGCAGCGCGGGCGCGCGCTCGAAGCTGCGCCGCGACGGCGTGTTTCTCACCGAGCTCGCGCTGGGCGAAGGCGGCGCGGCGGAGACGGACGCGGCGCGCGCGCGGAATCCACGCTTTACGCGCAGCGTGTCGGGCACCGATCTCGCGATCGCGACGCGCCAGCTCGCAACGCTGATCGGCGCCGCGGTGCCGCTGGTGGAGTCGCTCGGCGCGCTCTCCGAGCAAGTCGAGAACGCGCGCCTCAAGGCCGCGATCGGCGGCGTGCGCGACCGCGTGAATGAAGGCGCGACCCTCGCCGACGCGCTCGCCGCCGCCGGTCCCTTCCCCGATCTCTACGTGAACCTCGTGCGCGCAGGCGAAGCCAGCGGCGCGCTCGACGTCGTGCTGGTTCGCCTCGCCGACTACCTCGAGAACCAAGTACGCACGCGCAACAAGGTGCTCGGCATCGTGCTCTACCCGGTGATCGTGCTCGGCGTGGCGCTGGTGGTCGCGATCGCACTCGTCACCGTGGTCCTGCCGCAGATCTCGCAGCTGCTCGAAGACCTCGGCACCGAGCTCCCGCTGATCACACGCGTGATCATGGCGAGCTCGGACTTCCTCACGACCTGGTGGTGGCTGCTGGCGCTGATCGCCGTCGCGGGCTTCGTGAGCGTGCGTTCGATCGGGCGCACCGAGCGCGGTCGCTACGCGCTCGATGGCCTCAAGCTGCGCGCGCCCTTCATCGGCAAGCTCGTGCGCACCGTCGCGATCGCGCGCTTTGCACGCACGCTCGCCACGCTGCTCGCGGGCGGCATCCCGATCGTGCGCGCGCTCGAGACCGCAGGCCGCGTCGCGGACAACGCGGTGATCGCCGAGGCGGTCGATCGCGCGCGCGAATCGATCACCGGCGGCGCCACGATCGCCGCCCCGCTGCGCGCGAGCGGACAGTTTCCGCCGCTGGTGACGCACATGGTCGCCGTCGGCGAGCGCTCGGGCGAGCTCGAGTCGATGCTCGCGAAGGTGGCCGACACCTACGACGAACAGGTCGAGACGGCGGTGACGCGGTTCACCGCGATCCTTCAGCCGGTGCTGATCCTCATCATGGTGGGCATCGTCGCCGTGATCATTCTCGCGGTGCTGCTGCCGCTGATGGATCTGCCCGCGCTGGTTCAGCAATGACATTTCGAGAGGAGCATTCGATGCGACGAGACCAGACCCTGCGCGCCGGCTTCACGCTGATCGAGATCATGGCCGTGGTCGCGATCATCGGATTGCTGATGGCGATCGTCGGACCCCGCGTGGTCGGCGCCCTCGCGAAGGCGCGCGTGACGACCACGTCGGGCCAGCTCAGTCAGCTGGAGAGCGCGCTCACCGGCTACCAGATGGACAACGGGCGCTTCCCCACCACCGAGCAGGGCTTGCGCGCACTGATCGAGAAGCCGACGGGTGCGCCGGAGCCGTACGATTGGCGCCCCGGCGGCTACCTCGGAAAGAAGGAAATTCCGCGCGACGCGTGGAACGGCGAGTTCCAGTACCTGTCGCCGGGCGAGCACAACGCCGACAGCTTCGACCTCTGGTCGCTGGGCGCCGACGGCAAGCCGGGCGGCAGCGACAACGACGCCGACATCGGGAACTGGGCGGCCGAGCACGAGACGCCGTAGCCGGCGCAACCAGCGAGGTCGCGCAGTGCGCAGACACCGACAGCGCGGCTTCACGCTGATCGAGATCATGGCGGTGGTCATGATCTTCGTGCTCGTCGCCGCCGTCGTCGGGCCGCGGCTCGCGGCCGTCTCGAACCAGACGCTCGGCGACGAAGGCAAGCAGCTCGCCGCAGCGATCGACTTCACGCGCGGCAAGGCGCTCGCGCTGGCTCGCGCGCATCGCGTCGTGCTCGATCTCGATCACGCCCAGTACTGGATCGAGGCGCGGCCGCCGGAGCTCTCGCCGCAGCCGGTGCTCACCTGGGCGGAGCTCGACGAGCTCCCCCTGATCGCACCGCGAGCGCAGACCAGCGAGTTCGCGCCGCTGCCCGGCCCGGCCGGCAGGCCGGTCGCGCTGCGCTCGGGCGTCGGCTTCGCGGGCCTCGAGTCGGACGAGGGCGACACGCGCGAGGGACTCGCGGCGATCCCGTTCGCGGCCGACGGCTCGGGGCCAGCGGCGGTCGTCTGGCTCGCGAATCCGAGCGGTGTGCGCGTCAGCGTCGCGGTGGCGTCGTTCGCCGATCCGACGCAGGTGGCTTTCGATGCGCCGGAGTGAGCGCGCCGGCTTCACGCTGATCGAGGTGATGGCGGCGGCGGTCATCCTGGCGTTCGTGGTCGTGTGGCTCGCGGGCGCAGTCGGTCAGATGAAGCGCGCCGAAGGCGACTCGCGGCGCCGAGTCGAGGCCGCGCTCTACGCCGATCGCCTGCTCACGGAGCTCGAGCAAGCGACGAGCGGCGGAGCGGCGCTGCAGCTCGGCAAGCGCGAGATCGACGAGGGGATCTATCAGGCAACGCTCGAGCTCGCGGCGCTCGATCCCGCGCTGATCGCGGCTGCGCTCGGTACGCAGGCCCGCGAGGGAGGCGCGCCGCGCGACGCAGCAGCCGTGGCCGACGCCGGCTGGCTCGCGTCCCTCGCCGCACAGCAGACGCCGCCGGTCGTGCAGGCCACGGTTCGCGTCACCGGCAAGGAAGGCCGTTTCGAGAACGGCGTGACGCGCACGACGTTCTTCCTGAATCCCGCGGCCCTCGAAGCGCTCGACACGGGCGCTTCCGAGGACGGCGGCGACGAGGCGCCAGAATGAGCACGAGGTGCCGCGGATTCACGCTGCTCGAAGTGATGGCCGTCGTGCTGATCCTCGGGCTCGTGTTCGTCGTGATGGGCAACGCCTATCGCACGACCGTCGGCCCCGCGGCCATGAGCCCGAGCCAGACCGAGGCAGCACGCCGCGGCTTGTTATTGGTCGAGCGCGTGGCGCGGGATCTCCAGGGCGCGACGCTGATGCAGAAGCCCGAGGCGATGGATCCGCTCGAGCACCCGTGGCTGTTCTACGCGGATTCGCGCCGCAGCCGCGACGGCGCCGACCGGCTCAAGTTCGACGCGCGCACCGCGCCCGCCAGCGGAGAGCACGCGACCGACCTCGCGGTGGTCGCCTACTGGCTCGAGCCGGGCGACGCAGACGATCTGCGGCTCGTGCGCTGGAGCTCGCCTGCCCTGCCCGAGGGCCTCGACCGCGAGCTCCCGCGCAGCTCAGACGACGGAGCGCAGATCGTCGCCAGCGGGCTGACGCGCTTCGGCGTGCGCTTCACCGACGACGAGGGCGCGGTCGTCTCGGCGTGGGATTCCTCGACCGTCGAGCGCTCGGGCAAGCTCCCGGTCGCGGCGGAGATCACGCTCGCGCTGCGCGACGCGAGCGCGCCCGAGGGCGAGCGGGCCTTCGCGAAGCGCGTGCTGCTGCCGACGCGCCCGATCGACCTCGAGCAAGAGCTCTCGGGCGAGTCGAAGGACGAAGACGACGACGAGGACGAGGACGACGCCGAGTGCACGACCGTCCGCGAGTGCCAAGCGGCCAACGCATCGGTGTTCGCCGCGGGCATCGCCCAGGCCGCGGATCCGGCGTCGATTCAGGCCGCGCTCGATGCGAACGGCGACATGTGCTGGGAGGATCTCGAGGCCCAGGTGGGCTTCGACTTCCAGGTGGACTGCGAATGAGGCCGCGCCGGCGCGAACGCGGCGTCGCCCTGATCGCCGTGCTGGTGTTCGTCGCGCTCGCCGTGAGCGCCGTCGTGCTCTTCATGCGGCGCGCGAGCTTCAACGAGATGTCGATCCGCAACTACGACAACGCCGCGCGCGCGGAGGCGCTGGCGCGCGGCGGAGTGCAGCTCGCGATCGCGCTCGCGATCGACGACCGCGTGCGCGAGCAGGCGCGCGAGTTCCGCGCCGAGTCCCTCACGGACCGCTGGGCGCAGGTGCGCCTCGCGCCGCTCGAGCTGCCCGACGGCACGGCGCTGCGGCTCACGATCGAGGACGCCGGCGCGAGGCTCAACCTGAACGCGCTGTTCAAGGACGGCACTCCCGCCGACCCCGCGACCGAGACCTACCTGATCGCGCTGCTCGAAAAAGCCATCGACGAGCTGCCGCAGACGGCCGATCCGAGAGAGCGGCACGCCTACGACCCCGAGGAGCTGGCGCACAACCTGATGGACTACATCGACGCGGACAGCGAGCGCGTGAAGGGCGGGGACGAGGACGAGACGTACCTCGAGCGCCGGCCGCCCTCGCGTCCGGCGAACCGCGCGCTGCTCTCGGTCGACGAGCTCGGCGCGGTCGAAGGCTTCGACGCGGCGCTCGTCGAGACCCTGCGCCCCTACGTCGGCGTCTTCCCGTGGGCGGGCGAGAACACCGGCATCAACCCGAACACCGCGCCGCCCTGGGTGCTCGCGCTGCTCTACACGGGAACGAGCGGCGATTACCGGCTGGTGGGCGAGGACGACGTGCGCCGCATCCTCGAGGCGCGCGAGAGCGGGAGTCTGCTCTGCGCCGACGAGGCCAACGACAGCCGCTGTACGCCGCTGCGCAGCGTCCTGCCCGACCCGGTCTTTCCCCCGCCGTCGTTCGAAGCCGACGTGTTCCTCGTGAACGCGGAAGCGCGAGCGGGCGACACCGTGCGCAGCGTGTCGGCGGTGATCGATCGCAGCGAGCTCGCGAAGCCGAGAGTGCTCGCGATCCGCAGTCATTAGAGCTAAGGACCTCGCCCATGGCGCGACGCGTGCTCGGCCTCGACATCGGCAGCCACTCGGTGAAGGCCGTCGAGCTGCGCCAGGCGCTCGGGCGCGACCTCGAAGTCGTGCAGCTGCGCAGCTTCGGGCTCGACGATCCGGCGCCCGCGCTCGCGACCGAGCTGCGGCATCTCGTGTCGGCCCACGACCTTCCGCTCGATCACGTGGTCGTGAGCGTCGCCGGCGATCGCCTCTCCACGCGCCGGCTCGCGTTCCCGTTCAAGGATCGCCGCAAGGTGGCGGCCGCCGTGCCGTTCGAGGTCGAGGAGCAGGTGCCTTTCGACTTGGCGGAGTACGTGGTCGACTGGGATGTCGCGGCCGAGCACGCAACCGGACTCGACGTCGCGGCGTGCATCGTGCCGCGGCAGGAGATCTCGCTGCTGCTCGAGACGCTCGGCGAAGCCGGCGTCACGCCGCGCGTGATCGAGGCCGAAGGGCTCGCGCTCTCGAACCTCGCGACGATTCTCGAGCTGCCCGGCACGCGGCTGCTCGCCGACGTCGGGCACCGCAAGACGACGCTCGCGCTCTGCCGCGACGGCCGCGTGGTCGCGACGCGCACGCTGCCGATCGCAGGCAAGGCGCTCACGCTGGCGGTCGCGCAAGAACGCGGCCTCGGCGAGATCGAGGCAGAGCGCGCGAAGCAGGAAGAAGGCGTGATCGGCAACAAGCGCATGCTGCAAGCGGTCGGCGTGCTCGACCGGCTGGCGCGCGAGATCGCGCGCACGCTCGCGTCGTTCGAGCCCCTGCTGGAAGGTGCCGCCGCGCTCGAGCGCGCGCACCTGCTCGGCGGCTCCGCGAAGCTCGCGGGCCTCGACAGCTACCTCTCGGACCGCACCGGCGTGCGCTTCGACCGGCTGCCGCTTCCGCGCGGCGCGCTCGGCGCCGCCTTCGTCGCCAAGGGCGACACGCTGCTGTTCGCCCCGGCGATGGCGCTCGCGCTGCGCGGCACGACCCGCAGCGCTACGCGCGTGAACCTGCGCCAGGGCGAGTTCGCCGAGCGCATCGACTTGCGTGGGATCGCGCGCGACCTGCGCCCCACCATGCTGCTCGGCGGCGGGCTCGCCGCCGCTGCGCTGATCGCAGGCGCCGCCGACATCTGGGCGAGCTCCCATGCCGCGAGCCTGCACGAGCGCGCTTCGCGCGCGCTCGCGAGCGACGCACTGAAAGGCGCCGATCCGGGCGAGGATTCGCTCGCCGCGCTGCAAGGCGCGCTGCGCGACTCCGAGCGCCGCGCCGAGACCCTCGGCGTGTATCGCGGCAATCTCTCCGCGCTCGACCTGCTCACCGAAATCTCCGCCCACGTGCCCGATGGGCTCGAGGTGGTGTTCGAGGAGCTCTCCATCGAGCGCGACGCGGTCCAGATCCGCGGCCACACGCCCGACTTCAAAGCCGTCGACCAGCTGCGCAGCGAGCTCGGCAAGTTCCCCGCGTTCTCCGAGGTCGTGATCGGTTCGAGCGACACCGACGCGCGCCGCGGCGGAGTCAACTTCGACGTGCGCGTGCGCGTCGGCGCGGCGGTGAAGTCATGAACGAGTGGCAGAACCGCTTCCGCGCGTGGTTCGACGGCCTCGCGCGGCGCGAGAAGATGCTCGTCGCCGCGGCCGGCGGCGCGACGGCGCTCGCGCTGGCTCTCGCGCTCGTGGTGCAGCCGATCCTGAGTGCGCGCAGCAGCGCCGTCGCGCGCGCCGAGACCGCGCGCGCGGAATACGAGACCGCGCGCGAAGTGAAGGCGCGCTTCGACGAGGTGAGCGGCAGGCTCTCCGCGGTCGAGCAGAAGATCGCGACGGGTCCGCAGGGCAACCTGCTGGCGACGCTGCAGGATCTCGCGCAGCGCAGCGCGGTGAAGCTCGACTCGATCGAGCCCCGCACGGCGCCGGCCGTTCCGCCTTACCGGGAGACCAAGCTGCAAGTGACGTTGCAGAACGCCTCGCTCCCACAGGTCGTGCGCTTCCTCCACGAGATCGAGAGCGCGCAGCAGCTCATGTCGGTGAAGAGCCTGCGACTGCGCATGCGGCCCGATCAACCCGGCATGCTCGAGGTGACGTTCACCGTCTCCTCGTTCGAGCGCGTGTGATGCGGCGCCGCGAACCGAGCCTGTTCGGCCGCCTGCTCGGCGCACTGGCGCGCGTTGCGCTGCTGCTGCTGCTCGTGCTGCTCGCCGCCGTGGCGTTCTTCCCGTTCGAGCGCATCGCGCCCGCGCTCGGCGCGCGCATCGAGCGCGAGACGCGCGTCGCGACGACGATCGGCGGGCTGGGCGCGCACTGGACATGGCGGGGGCCCGAGCTCGAAGCCACCGGCATTGCGCTGCGCTGGCCGACCGGCGAGACGCTCGCCCTCGACGACGTGCGCGTGCGCGCCGCGCGGCCGAGCGCGTGGCTGCGCGGCGTGCCGTGCGCGCACGTCACGGCGCACGCGACCTTCGGATCGTTCTCGGGCGTGATCTCGCGCGAGGTTTTCCGCGGCGATTTCGAGCGCTTCGACTTCGCCCAGCTGCCCGCTGCCTGGTTCGGCGAGGGCGGCTCGCCGCTCGCGGGCGCCGTCGACGCGCAAGTCGATCTCGAGCGAGTCGCGCAGCAGTGGAGCGGCGGCGTGACGGTCGCCGGCGACGAGGGCTCGCTCGCACTGCCCGGCGCGCCCGTCGCGATCCCGTACGAGAAGCTCAGCGCAGCCGCGCGGCTCGATGAGGTGGGCACCCTGCACCTCGACTCGCTCGCGCTCGCCGGTCCGATGGTCGCGGCGCGCGCCAAGGGCCGGATCGTCGCGGGCTACGCCGGCCCAGCGACCGGCGCAATCGCGATCCAAGCGGAGATCGAGCGCATGGATCCCGCGCTCCTGCCGGCGCTCTCGGAGTACGGGGTCGTGCTGGACCCGGACGGAGCCGGCCGTCTGACGATCTCGGGAACACCCGAGCGGATCGAGATCCACTAGCCACCGCCCCCAGGGGCCCCGTTGCCCGGCGCGCGGTCCTCCAGCTAGGTTCATCGCATCCCTTCATCCGCATCCAGTGATTCAGCCTGTTCGGCCGATCACTTGGCTTCTTTCGGTGACGCGATGCCCGCCTCGCTCCAGAAGATCTTCCGCACCCTCGGCGACCCGACGCGCCTGCGCATCCTGGCCCTGCTCGAGCGCGAGGAGCTGGCGGTGCAGGAGCTGATGGAGGTGCTCGGGATGGCGCAGAGCCGGGTGTCGCGGCACCTCGGAATCCTGCGCGAGGCCAAGCTGCTGCGCGACCGGCGCGACGGAACCTTTGCGCTCTATCGCTTCGAGGCGCCCGCCGACGCGACCTGGCGCGACGCGCTCGCGCTCGCGCGGCGCTCGGTGGCCCAGGACCCGGCCGCGCGCCGCGACCAAGCGGCCCTCGCGCGCGTCCTCGAATCGCGCAGTGCCAAGAGCCGCAGCTTCTTCGAGCAGGTCGGCCCGGAGTGGGATGCAATCCGCAAAGTCTGGGGCGATGAGTTGTTGCGGGCGCGCGCGCTGCAGCGGCTGATTCCGCGTGGCCTGCGCGTGCTCGATCTCGGCACCGGAACCGGCGCGCTCGCGCTCGAGCTCGCGAGCGCGGGCTGCGACGTGATCGCGGTCGACCACTCGCCGCGCATGCTCGAGGCGGCGCGCGAGAAGCTCGCGGCGGCGGGCGCCGAGCGCGTCGAGCTGCGCGCAGGCGACGCGACCGCGCTGCCGCTCGCGAACGGCGAGGTCGACGCCGCGCTTGCCCACATGGTGCTGCAGTACCTCGCGTCCCCCGCAGACGCGATCGGCGAGATGGCGCGCGTCGTGAAGCCGGGCGGCAGCGTCGTCGCGATCGACTTCGTGAAGCACGAGCGCGAATGGATGCGCCAGGAGCTCGGCGTCGTGTGGATGGGCTTCGCGCAGGACGAGATCGCGCGCTGGCTCGAGAGCGCGGGGCTGCAGCGCGTCCGGGTCGAGGCGCAGCCCGCGGCCGCGCGCAATGCCGACCTGCCGGCGACCTTCATCGCGAGCGGCGTGAAGGAGCGCGCATGAGCGCCGGCGTCGAAGCCCAGCTCCGCTCGCTCATGGCGCAGCGCATCCTGATCAAGGACGGCGCGATGGGCACGATGTTCCAGGCCGAGGGGCTCAGCGAAGCCGACTTCCGCGGCGAGCGCTTCGCGAATCACGCGCACGCGCTGAAGGGCGACAACGACCTGCTCGTGCTGACGCAGCCCGCGCTGGTTGTGGACGTGCATGAGCGCTTCCTCGCCGCCGGCGCCGACCTGCTCGGCACCACGAGCTTCAACGGCAATGCGATCTCTCAGGCCGACTACGGACTCGCGGAGTACGCGCGCGAGATCAGCCGCGAATCTGCGCGGCTCGCGCGCATCGCGGCGGATCGCTGGAGCGACAAGACGCCGGACAAGCCGCGCTTCGTCGCGGGCTCGATCGGGCCGACCAATCGCACGCTCTCGCTCTCGCCCGACGTGAGCAACCCGGGCTACCGCGCGACCAGTTGGGCGGAGCTCGAGCGCGCGTATGCCGATCAGGTGGTCGGCCTGCTCGAGGGCGGCGTCCAGCTGCTCGTGCTCGAGACGATCTTCGACACGCTGAACGCGAAGGCGGCGCTGATCGCGATCGAGCGCGTATTCGGCGAACGCGGCGAGCGCGTGCCCTTGATGATCAGCGGCACGATGACCGACGCGTCGGGCCGCACGCTCTCGGGCCAGACGCTCGAGGCGTTCTACTACGCGATCCGGCACGCGAGCCCGCTCTTGGTCGGGCTCAACTGCTCGCTCGGCGCGCGCCAGATGCGGCCGCACATCGAGGAGATCGCGCGGCTCGCGGACGTCGCGATCTCCGCGTATCCGAACGCGGGCTTGCCGAATGCGATGGGCGCCTACGACGAGACGCCCGGCGAGATGTCCGGACTGATCACGGATTGGGCGCGCAGCGGCTTCGTGAACGTGGTCGGCGGCTGCTGCGGCACCAGCCCCGCGCACATTCGCGCGCTCGCCGACGCCATGCGCGAGCTCGCGCCGCGTCCCCTCGCGCAGCCGCGCGAGCGCCTAACGCACTTCTCGGGCATGGACGCGATCACGGTCCGCAGCGACTCCAACTTCCAGATGATCGGCGAGCGCACCAACGTCACCGGCTCGACGAAGTTCCGGAAGCTGGTGCGGGCGGGCGACTGGGAGGCCGCGGTCGGCGTCGCGCTCGAGCAGGTGCGCAGCGGAGCGAACCTGCTCGACGTGAACATGGACGAGGGCCTGCTCGATTCCGAGGCGTGCATGCGCACCTTCCTCGCGTGGATCGGCTCGGAGCCCGAGATCGCGCGCGTGCCGATCGTGATCGACTCCTCGAAGTGGGAGGTGCTCGAGGCCGGGCTGCAGAGCTGTCAGGGCAAGAGCGTCGTCAACTCGATCTCGCTGAAGGAGGGCGAGGCGGACTTCCTCGCGAAGGCGCGGCGCGTCCGGCAGTACGGCGCGGCCGTCGTGGTGATGGCGTTCGACGAGACGGGCCAGGCCGACACGATGGAGCGCAAGGTCGCGATCTGCGAGCGCGCGTATCGCTTGCTCACCGAGCAGGCCGGCTTCCCGCCCGAGGACATCCTGTTCGACCCTAACATCTTGGCGATCGGCACCGGCATCGAGGAGCACGCCGAGTACGCGAAGTCCTTCATCGAGGCCGCGCGCCTGATCAAGCAGCGCTGCCCCGGCGTGCACATCTCCGGCGGCGTCTCGAACCTGTCGTTCTCGTTCCGCGGCAACGACGCGCTGCGCGAGGCGATCCACTCCGCGTTCCTCTACCACGCGATCCGCGCCGGTATGGACTTCGGCATCGTGAACGCGGGCCAGCTGCAGGTGTACGAGGACATCGGGCCGGATCTGCTGGGGCGCGTCGAAGATCTGCTCTTCAATCGCCGCGCCGACGCCACCGAGCGCATGCTCGAGACGGCGGCGACGCTCGCGAGCGGCGGCAAGAAGCGCGAGCAGGATCTCGCCTGGCGCGACGCCGACGTCGAGGCGCGGCTGGCGCACGCGCTCGTGCACGGCATCACCGACTTCATCGAGGCCGACGCGGAGGAGGCGCGCGTGAAGCTCGGGCGCCCGCTCTCCGTGATCGAGGGCCCGCTGATGAGCGGCATGAACCACGTCGGCGACTTGTTCGGCGCGGGCAAGATGTTCCTGCCGCAAGTCGTGAAGAGCGCGCGCGCGATGAAGAAGGCGGTCGCCTACCTCGAGCCGTTCATGGAGAAGGAGCGCGCGATCTCCGGCGCCTCCGCGGCCAAGGGCAAGATCGTGATGGCGACCGTGAAGGGCGACGTCCACGACATCGGCAAGAACATCGTCGGCGTCGTGCTGCGCTGTAACAGCTACGAGGTGCTCGACCTAGGCGTGATGGTCGCCGCGGACAAGATCCTCGATGCGGCGATCGCCGAGGGCTGCGACCTGGTCGGCTTGTCAGGGTTGATCACGCCGTCGCTCGACGAGATGGTGCACGTCGCGAAGGAGATGCAGCGGCGCGGCATGAAGCAGCCGTTGCTGATCGGCGGCGCGACCACGAGCCGCCAGCACACTGCGGTGAAGATCGCGCCGAGCTATGCGCAGCCCGTGGTGCACGTGAACGACGCGTCGCGCGCGGTCGGCGTCGCCGCGAGCCTGCTCGACGCCACGCAGCGCGCCGAGCTCGACGTGAAGAACCGCGCGGCGCAGGAGCGCCTGCGCGCGGTCCACGCGAGCAAGCACGAGAAGCCGCTGGTCGCGCTCGCTGCGGCGCGCGCACGCCGCACGCCGATCGCGTGGCGGGCCGAGGATCTCGCGCAGCCCGCGTTCTTCGGACGGCGCGAGCTGAAGAACGTGCCGCTCGGCGAGCTGCGGCCCTTCATCGACTGGACCTTCTTCTTCTCTGCGTGGCAGCTCGCCGGAAAGTTTCCGCGCATCTTCGAGAATCGGCAGTACGGCGCCGAAGCGCGGCGGCTCTACGACGACGCGAACCGGCTGCTCGACGAGCTGGAGAAGAGCCGCGCGCTGCAGGCGAACGGCGTGTACGGCTTCTGGCCCGCGGCTGCGGACGGCGACGACGTCGTGCTGTTCGACGACGACACGCGCAGTCGCGAGGCCGCGCGCTTCCCGATGCTTCGCCAGCAGCGCCCGCACGACGACGCCGCCCCGCAGCGCTCGCTCGCCGACTTCGTCGTGCCGCGCGCGAGCGGCCTGCGCGACAGCGTGGGCGCATTCGCCGTGACGACCGGCGTCGGCGCGGAGGAGCTCGCGAAGCGCGCCGACGCCGCGAACGACGACTACCGCGCGATCCTGCTGAAGGCCGTCGCCGATCGCCTCGCCGAGGCCTTCGCCGAGATGCTGCACGCGCGCGTCCGCCGCGAGTGGGGCTATGGCGCGGGCGAGAAGCTCTCGAACGACGATCTCGTCGACGAGAAGTACCGCGGCATCCGGCCCGCGTTCGGGTATCCCGCTTGCCCCGATCACAGCGAGAAGCGCACGCTGTTCGAGCTGCTGAACGCGCCCGCCATCGGCATCACGCTCACCGAGAGCTACGCGATGTGGCCCGCCGCCAGCGTCTCGGGCCTCTACTTCGCGCATCCGCAGTCGCGCTACTTCAACATCGGCCCGATCGGTCGCGATCAGGCCAGCGACTACGCCGCGCGCAAGCAGATGCCGCTCGCCGAAGTGGAGCGCTGGCTCGGCCCGAACCTCGGCTACGACCCGGACGAGCGCTGAGGGTGCGCTTCCTCGCCGTGCTGTTCGACGCCGCCGGCACGCTGATCGCGCCGGCCGAGCCCGTCGGCGAGACGTATTCGCGGCTCGCGCGCGAGCACGGCGTCGCGCTCTCGGCGGCGCGCATCGACGACGCGTTCCGGCGCGTGTTCGCGAGCGCGCCCCCGAACGTGCACCCCGGCGAAACGCGCGCACGCGCGGCCGAGCTCGAGCGCACGTGGTGGCGCGCGCGCGTGCGCGAGACCTTCCTCGCGGCCGACGGCAGCGCGCGCTTCCGCGACTTCGAGGCGTACTTCGCCGCGCTCTGGGAGCACTTCGCACGCGGAGCGGCTTGGCGCACGAGGCCGGGCGCGACGGAAGCGTTGGGAGATCTGCGAGCGAGCGGACGCCGTCTCGCGATCGTGTCGAACTTCGATCAGCGCCTGGATCCGATCCTGCGCGAGCTCGGCCTGCGCGCCTGCTTCGAGCACGTCGTGCTTCCGGTCGACTGCGGCGCCGCCAAGCCAGAGCGCGCGATCTTCGATGCCTGCCTCGCACGTCTCGCCCTGCCCGCGCGCGCCTGCGTCTACGTGGGCGACCATGCGCGCCTCGACGCTCTGGCCGCGCACGCCGCAGGTTTGACACCGATCGACGTCGCCGAGCTTGCTACGTTGGCCACCCTTCCCGACCGAATCGCCGCTCTGGAGACGACTTGAGCAGCCCCAACACTCCGGCGACGTCGGCCGCCACCTTCGGCGAGCGCTTCGGCATCGGCACCCGCGAGCTCGAGCGCGCGCTCGGCAGCGCGCTCGAAGGCCCGATCGATCACGCCGACCTGTTCTTCGAGGCCTCGACGCAAGACTCGGTCTCGCTCGAAGACGGCATCGTGAAGAGCGGCGATCGGCACCTGATCCAAGGCGTGGGCGTGCGCGCGGTCGCGGGCGAAAAGCAGGGCTACGCCCACGCGGACGACATCACCGTCGAGGCGCTGCGCGTCGCGGCCGGAACGGCGCGCGCGATTGCGAGCGGCTCGCCGCGCGGCGGCAGCGTCGCGGTGCGCGGCGCCGGCGTCCCGACGCGCGACCTCTACCCCGTCGCGCTCGCGCCCACCGACGTGCCGATCGCGAGCAAGGTCGCGCTGCTCGACGCCATCGACCGCTACGCGCGCGCCAAGGATCCGCGCATCGTGCAGGTGATGGCGAGCGTGATCTGCCAGCACCGCAACGTGATGATCGCGGCGAGCGACGGCGGCTGGGTCGCCGACGTGCAGCCGCTCGTGCGCGTGAACGTGCAGGTGATCGCAGAGGGCGCGCAGGGCCGGCGCGAGGTCGGTTATCAGGGCGCCGGTGGACGACGCGAGCTCGCGGAGTTCCTGCAGCCCGGGGTCTGGCAGCCGCTCGCCGACGAAGCCGTGCGCCTCGCGCTCGTGAATCTCGACGCGCGCCCCTGCCCGGCCGGCAGCTTCGACGTGGTGCTCGGCCCCGGTTGGCCGGGGGTCTTGCTGCACGAGGCCGTCGGACACGGGCTCGAGGGCGACTTCAACCGCAAGGGCGTCTCCGCGTTCTCGGGGCGCATCGGGCAGCGCGTCGCCGCGCCCGGTGTCAGCGTGATCGACGACGGCACGCTGCCCGGCCGGCGCGGCTCGCTGAACGTCGACGACGAGGGCACACCGACTTCGCGCACGGTGCTGATCGAGGACGGCATTCTCGTGGGCTATCTGCACGACCGCTTGAACGCGCGCCTGATGGGGCACGCGCCCACGGGCAACGGCCGGCGCCAGAGCTACGCGCATCTGCCGATGCCGCGCATGACGAACACGTTCATGCTCGCCGGCACCGACGACCCCGACGACATCGTTCGTTCGGTCAAGCACGGCCTCTACGCGAAGAGCTTCGGCGGCGGACAGGTCGACATCACGAGCGGGAAGTTCGTGTTCTCGGCGACCGAGGCGTATCGCATCGTGGACGGCCGCCTCGCCGAGCCGCTGCGCGGCGCGTCGCTGATCGGCAACGGGCCCGACGTGCTGACGCGCGTCTCGCGCATCGGCAGCGATCTCGAGCTCGATCGCGGCGTCGGCACCTGCGGCAAGGACGGCCAGTCGGTGCCCGTCGGCGTCGGCCTGCCGACGATTCGCGTCGACGGTATCACGGTCGGCGGAACCGAGCGGTGAGCGCGCCCATGCTCTCGGGCCTCGACGCCGTGCAGTTCGCGCTCGAGCGCGCGCGCGCGGCCGGCGCGCACTCCGCGGACGTCGTGTTCGCCGAGAGCGATGCGCTCGAAGTGAAGGTTCGCGGCAAGGAGGTCGACACCGTCGCGCAATCGCGCGAGCGCACGCTCGGCATCCGCGTGTTCGCGGAGGGCCCGGGCGGCCTGCGCAGCGCGCTGACCTCCTCGAGCGACCTCTCGCGCGCCGCGCTCGCGCGGCTCGCCGAGGACAGCGTCGCGCTCGCGCGCGCGACGGCTCCCGATCCGAGCGCGGGCCTGCCCGAGGGCGGCTTCGCGCGCGAGCTCCCCGAACTCGCGCTGTTCGATCCCGCCGACCGGGCGCTCACGACCGCGGACTGGATCGCGTTCGCCCAGCGCGCCGAGGACGCGGCGCGCGGCGCCGACCCGCGCATCACCAACTCCGAGGGCGCGAGCGCCAGCACCTCGCGCACCGCGGTTTGTTACGGCTCGAGTGCGGGCTTCGCCGGCGAGTACGAGAGCGCCTCGCACTCGCTCTACGCGCAGCCGGTCGCCAGCCAGGACGGCGCGATGCAGAGCTCTTGGTGGGCGAGCGCGAGCCGCTCGGTCGCGGGCCTCGATTCGCCCGAGGAGGTGGGGCGCATCGCGGCGCAGCGCACCGTCGCGCAGCTCGGCGCCACGCGCGCGCCCACCTGCGACGCGCCGGTGATCTTCGACCCGGCCGCTGCGCGAGATCTGCTCGGCAACCTCGTCGGCTGCCTCTCGGGCTACGCCGTCTACCGCGGCAGCTCGTTCCTGCGCGACAAGGTGGGCCAAGCCATCGCCCACGCGCGCGTCACGATCGTCGACGACGGGCGCAAGCGCGGGGGCCTCGGCAGCAAGCCCTTCGACGGCGAAGGTCAAGCCACGCGCCGCAACGTGCTGGTCGAGCGCGGCGTGCTGCGCAGCTGGCTGCTCGACACGTACTCCGCGCGCAAGCTCGGGCTCGCGACCACGGGCAACGCGGCGCGCCACGCCGGCGGGGCGCCGAGCGCGGCGCCGACCAACCTCTCGCTCGAGCCCGGCTCCGGCGATCTCGAGTCGCTGGTGCGCGGCGTCGACCGCGGCCTGCTCGTGACCGGCATGTTCGGCATGGGCTTCAACCCGGTGACCGGCGACTTCTCGCGCGGCGCCCACGGCTTCTGGATCGAGCGCGGCGAGCGCGTGCATCCCGTCCAGGAGATCACGATCGCCGGCAACCTCGGCACGATGCTCGGCGAGATCGAGGCGCTCGGCGCGGACGTGCGCGTGCTCGGCTCCCTCGGCGCACCCAGCCTGCGCGTCGCGCACATGACGATCGCGGGCGCCTGAGCGAAACGTCCGAACGTCCACCTAGAATCGGGCGCATGGCGAACGCATCGGCCCCGAAAGCTCCGGCGAATCCCGCGGCGCCCGTGATGCTCGGGATGACGATGCCCGACGTCGACGTCTGGTCTGAGCGCGTCACCGTCGCGCTCGGGCAGAACCCGAGCATGTTCACGGGACCGGGCACCAACGCGTATCTCGTGGGCACGGGCCGCGCGCGCATCCTGATCGACCCGGGTCAGGGCGAGGCCGCGTTCCTGCCCGTGCTCGCGCAGGCGATGGCGCGCTGCGGCTGTGAGCGCATCCAGGAGATCGTGCTCACGCACGGGCACCCGGATCACATCGGCGGCGTGCGCTCCGTGCTGGCGCGCTTCGGGCGCGTGCGCGTGCGCAAGCTGCCGAGCGCGCTGTTCGACGGGCCCTATGCCGACCTCGGGCTGGAGCCGCTCGCCGCGGGAGAGCCCGTCACCACGGAAGGCGCGACCTTGCGCGGCATCCACGCGCCGGGCCACGCGCCGGACCACCTCAACTTCATGCTCGAGGAAGAGCGCGCTCTCTTCTCGGGCGACAACGTGCTCGGCGTCGGCACGACCGTCATCCCCGCCGAATCCGGCGACCTCGGCGATTATCTGCGCTCGCTCGAGAAGCTGCTCGCCGAGCGCCCGGCGCGCATCTACCCGGCCCACGGCCCGGTGATCGCCGACGGCGTCGCGAAGCTGCGCGAGTACATCGCGCACCGCGGCGAGCGCGAGCGCCAGATCGTGGCCGCGCTCGCGGGCGGGCCGCTGCGCGCGATGGAGATCGTGAAGATCGTGTACGCCGCGTACCCGCCCGCGCTGCATGCGCCCGCCGCGCAGTCGGTGATCCAGCACCTGCGCAAGCTCGAGCGCGAGGGCCGCGTGGTCGCGAGCGACGGCAGCGCAAACGACGCCGACAAGAAGTGGGCGAGCGCGTGAGCCATCCGGTGCTCGCGCAACTCGCGAGCAGCGATCCGGCGACGCGCCGCGCGGCCTGTCTCGCGGCCGCGAGCGACCCCGCCGCCACGCTGCTCACGGATGCGCTCTGCACGGCGCTCGGCGACCCGGTGAAAGCCGTCTCGCGCGCCGCTTCGGATGCGCTGGTCGCCATCGCGCACCAGCACGGCGACGTCGACCCCGGCCTGCGCGCCGCGCTACACGGCGCGGAGCCCGCTCGCCGCTTCAGCGCCGCCTTCACGCTCGCGCGCATCTCGCCGCCCGGAATGCGCCTCTTGCCCGCGCTCGTGGAAGCGCTCGCGAGCCCAGACGGCGACGTGCGCTGGGCCGCGGCGCGCCTGCTCGTCGACGCCGGCCGCGTGCACGGGGAGGTGTTCCCGCTGCTCACCGGGCTCGTGCGCTCGGGCGAAAGCCCGATCGTGCGCCGTATGGCGACCTTCGCACTGCGCGAGCTCGCGCCCGAGCGAGTCGAGGCGGCCGACGCCCTGCTCGAAGCCGCGACCGAGCGCGATCTGCACGTGCGCCGCGCCGCGCTGACCGCGATGGCGTCGCTCGCGAGCCCGCCGCTGCGCGTCGCGCTGCAGCTGCTGCACGCGCTCGCGAACGACGCCGACGCGGCGTGCCGGCGGCTCGCCGCGCTCGCGCTCGGCGAGCTCGGCGCGGCGAACCCCGATCGCGTGCCGCCCGAGACGCGCGCGCGCCTCGAAGCCGCGGGCAGCGCGCCGGACGCGGACGCGGACCTCCGCCGCGCGACCGAGCGCGCGCTCGCGCGGCTCGCGCGGCTCGCGGCGGGCGGCGGCGCGACCTGACGCCCAGAATCTGGGGCCGGCCCCGACGAGGTGCTCATGCAGAAGTCCGAGTTCTTCCGCGAGGCGCGCAGCGACCTGCCGGGCCCGCTCGCCGGCGTGCGCGTCGTCGAGCTCACCACCACTTGGGCCGGCCCGATGGCGGGCTGCATCCTCGCCGACTACGGGGCCGACGTGATCAAGGTCGAGCATCCCGCCGGCGAGGTCGCGCGGCGCTCGCCGCCCTTCCTGCCGGGCACGAAGCCGCCGCTCTCGTTCATGCAGACCACGCTGAACCGTAACAAGCGCAGCCTGTCGCTGGATCTGCATCCGCCGCGCGGGCGCGAGATCTTCCTCGACCTGTGCGGCCGCGCCGACCTCGTGATCGAGAACTTCCGTCCGGGCGCGCTCGACGGCTGGGGCGTCGGCTTCAAGGAGCTGCGCGCGCGCAAGCACGACATCATCCTGGTCTCGATCAGCGGCTTCGGGCAATACGGCCGCGACCACGACCGCGCCGGTTACGACCCGCTCGCCCAGGCCGCGAGCGGCTTCCTCTCGCTGAACGGGTCGCCCGAGGGCGAGCCCGTCAAGGCGCCGACCTTCCTGGGCGACGACTTATCAGGGCTCCACGCCGCGCTCGCCGCGATGGCCGCGCTGCGGCACCGCGACCGTACCGGCGAGGGCCAGCACGTCGACGTGGCGCTGCTCGACTCGGTGCTGTTCCAGAGCACCGGCTATCTGACGCTCGGCGCGATGGACGTCGCGCTGCCGCGGCTCGGCAACCAGTTCCGCATCGCCGCGCCCGCGAACGTCTACGCCTGCCGCGACGGGCGCGCGATGGTGGGCGTGCTGGTCGACGCGCACTGGAAGCGCCTGGCGCGCGTGATCGGCCGGCCCGAGCTGGCCGACGACCCCGGCTACGCCACGACGGCCGCGCGCATCGCGCGGCGCGGGCAAGTGGACGCGCTGCTCGGCGACTGGCTGGCGCAGCGCAGCGTCGCGGAGGCCGAGGCGCTGCTGCTCGCGGAAGGGCTACCGATCGCACCGGTGCGCACCTACGCCGAGGCCGCACGCGATCCGCACGTCGCAGATCGCGAGATGCTGCAGGCCACGACCGTGGAGGGCAACGCGCGCATCCCCGTCGTCGGCCCCGCGGCGAAGTTCTCGCGCACGCCCGTGCGCGTGCGCAGCGGCGCGCCCGCGCTCGGCGCGAACAACGACGAGATCCTCGCAGAGCTCGGCATCGACGCGGGCGAGCGCGCGGAGCTGAAGCAGAGCGGCGTGATCTAGCCCAGCTGCGAGCGCTCCGGAATCATCGCCGCGCCGGTGATCGGCCCGCCCCCATCGCTAGCTGACCTGTGCAATTGTTTGGCGATCACAGCTGCTTCAGGTTGGAAACGAGAACCCGGTAACCGGCTTGCCTTTCCGACACAGCCGAACAGTTCACGGACGCAAGACGAGGAGACAAAGATGAACGCGAAGGTCAGCAACGAGAGCGCGGGCAAGTGCCCGTTCAGCCACACCGCCGGCGTCGGCCAGACCAACCGCGACTGGTGGCCGAAACAGCTGCGGTTGGAGCTGTTGCACCAGCATTCCGCGAAGTCCGACCCGCTGGGCAAGGGCTTCGACTACGCCAAGGA
>DATBRS010000019.1:0-7537 GCA_036560185.1 Myxococcota bacterium | reverse complement strand
GCAGCGGCTCGCCCATGCTCGACACGGCGGCGGAGGACGCCGCCCGCAACGCGCGCGAGCTGCCCCAGCTCTACGGCTGGGTGCAGATTCCCGTGCGCTTCGAGCTCGAGCGGCGCACGGCGATGCGCTAGCACGGCCCCTCTCCTCGCGGCGCGTCACATCCCCCGCACGCGCGCCAGATGTTCTCCCAGTGCGCTCACCAACGCCTCCGGCGCCTCGAGCTGCGGCTGGTGGCCCGCGTTCGGGATCACGACGTGGCGCGCGCCGGGGATCGCAGCCGCGAGCCGCGGGCTCGCCTCCACGAACTCCGCGTCGAGCGCACCGACCGCCACGAGCGCCTCGCAGCGCAGCGCGGAGAGGCGCGCGCGAAAATCGGGAGCGCGCTTCAGCGCGAGCCCGAGCGCCTGATAAGCGACGGGGTCCATCGCCGCGATGCGCGCGTCGCGCCACCTCCAGAAGCGCTCGGCGCCCCACTCGCGCTCGAGCCGCCGATCCGCCTCGCCGCGCGTCGGGTCGTCGCCTGCGCGAGCGCGCAGAACCTCCGCGAGCTTCGTCATGCCCTGTTCGCCGCCCACGTAGGCGGCGAGCCGAATGTGATCCTCGTTGATCCATTCGAGCGGCTCGGCCGACGTGCTCACCAGCACGAGCGACGCCACGCGCTGCGGCTCCGCGAGCGCGACGCGCTGCGCGAGCATCCCGCCCATCGAGTGACCGAGCAGATCGCAGCGCGCGACGCCGAGCGCCGCGAGCGCGGCGCGCACGTCGTCCGCGAGTACGTCGAGGGTGTAGGTCGCGGCGTCGCCGGTGTGCGTCGAGCCGCCATGCCCGCGCAGGTCGAGCGCGACGATGCGCTGCGCGTGCGGCAGCAGCGCGTCGATCACCGGCGCGAAATCTTGCCGGAAGCCACTGAAGCCGTGCACCAGCACGAGGGCTCGCGGGCCGGCGCCGTGCTCCTCGACCGCGAGCTCGACTCCGTTCACCGCCACGCGCCGTTCGCTCACGCCCCGCTCGCCTCCCCGCCGTCGCGCTAGCTGTGCAGCCGAGGCGCGCGCGGCAGCGCCGCGACCACCTCGGCCTCGTGCTTCGCGAGCTCCGCGAGCCGCGCGCGCACGTCGTCTCGCGGCGCCACGCTCTCGGCCAGCTCGACGTACACGTTCTGGTGTCGCGCCTCGGCGCGCTCCAGTCCTTCGTAGAAGCCAGCGAGCTCGGCGTCCACGCTCGCGAGCGCCTCGGCCAGCAGCCCGAGCCGCTCGCAGCTGCGCGATTCGATCAGCGCGCAGAACAGGAGCGTGTCCACGAGCCGCTCCGGATCGCGCGAGCGCGCCGCTGCGCGCAGCCGGCCGGCGTACTGGCTCGGCTGCTGGCGCCCGAACGCGACGCCGCGCCGCGCGAGCTGCGCGAGCGCCTCCTCGAAGTGCGCGAGTTCCTCGCGCGCGAGCGCCGAGAGCGGCGCCTGCAGGGCGAGGCGATGCGGGTACTGGAACAGCAGGCGGACGGCGGTGCCGGCCGCCTTGCGCTCGAGATGCGCGTGGTCGACCAGCACCTCGTCGAGGTGCGCGAGCGCGTAGTGCGCCCAGCCGGGCTCGGTGCGAGAGGCGATCAGCCGCATCGCGCCCACCATAAGGAAACGCTCGCGGGCGCGCGCTCCTGCGAGGCGAGCGCGCGCGCGCCTGCGCTACCCGTTTCGGGCTGCTCGCGCCGCCGTCCGCGCCTCGCGCGAACGCGCCGCGCGCCCGAGGCATTCATCCGCGATGGAGACCCCGATGTATCCCGGCACGCACAGCCAGAGCTTCCCGGACAAGCCCGCCGTGATCATGGCGGGGAGCGGCGAGGTCGTGAGCTACCGCCAGCTCGACGAGCGCTCGAACCAGGGCGCGCACTTGCTGCGCGCGCTCGGCCTGAAACGCGGCGACCACATCGCCATCTGCATGGAGAACAACGCGCACTACCACGCGGTCGCCTGGGCCGCGCAGCGCGCGGGCATCTACTACACGGCCGTGAGCACGCGCCTCACGACGCCGGAGGCGGAGTACATCGTCGACGATTGCGACGCGCGCGTGCTCGTCACCTCGCGCGAGAAGGCGGAGCTCGCGAGCGAGTTGTTGGGGAGATGCCCGAAGCTGATCGCGCGCTTCGCGGTGAACGCCGACCTGCCCGGGCACGAGCGCTGGGAGACGGTGGCGGGCAAGCAGCCGAAGACGCCGATCGCGGACGAATCCGAGGGCGCGCCGATGCTCTACTCGTCCGGCACCACGGGCCGCCCGAAGGGCGTGAAGCACCCGCTGCCGGAAGGGCCCATCGGCAAGGCGGCGCCGGCGCTGGTCCAGCTGATCATGGGCCTCTACAAGGCGACGCCGAGCTCGATCTACCTCTCGCCCGCGCCGCTCTATCACTCCGCGCCGCTCGGCTTCACGATGTCGATGCAGCGCGTCGGCGGCACGGTGGTGGTGATGGAGCACTTCGACGCGGAGCTGGCGCTCGCGCAGATCGAGCGCCACCGCATCACGCACTCGCAGTGGGTGCCGACGATGTTCGTGCGCATGTGCAAGCTGCCGGACGAGGTGCGCGCGAAGTACGACGTCTCGAGCCTGCAGGCCGCGGTGCACGCGGCGGCGCCCTGCCCGATCGAGGTGAAGGAGAAGATGATCGGGTGGTGGGGGCCGGTGCTCTACGAGTACTACGCCGGCACCGAGGGCCAGGGCTTCGTCGCGATCGACTCGAACGAGTGGATGCAGCACAAGGGCTCCGTCGGCCGCGCGCTGAACGCGAAGCTCCACATCCTCGACGACGAGTTCCGCGAGCTGCCGACCGGTGAGGTGGGCACGATCTACTTCGAGAGCGCCGCGAAGTACGCCTACCACAAGGACGAGGCCAAGACGGCGAGCGCGCGCAGCCCGCAGGGCTGGACCACGCTCGGCGATGTCGGCTACGTGGACGCCGACGGCTGGCTCTACCTAACGGATCGCAAGGCGTTCATGATCATCTCGGGGGGCGTGAACATCTACCCGCAGGAGACCGAGAACTGCCTGATCGCGCATCCCAAGGTGACCGACTGCGCGGTGGTGGGCGTCCCGAACGAGGACTTCGGCGAAGAGGTGAAGGCGGTCGTGCAGCCCGTCTCGATGGCGCTCGCCGGCCCCGAGCTCGAGCGCGAGCTGATCGAGTGGTGCAAAGCGCGCATCTCCCACGTGAAGTGCCCGCGCTCGGTGGACTTCATGGAGGAGCTGCCGCGCCACCCGACGGGCAAGCTCTACAAGCGCCTGATCAAGGACCGCTACTGGGGCAACAAGACGAGCCGCATCGTGTGACGCGGAAACGCCGACGGCGCGAGGAAATGGTCGTGAAATCGCTCACTTGCCGCGGAACCGGAAGCAAAGGGGTCAGACCCCGATGCTTCTCGCGGAGTCGGGAGGCCGGATGAGCGCGGGCAATCGCGTCGGTCGCTACGAGAACGCCTTCGAGGTGGCGGAGTGGCATCGCGCGCCGCCGGCGGGCACGCGCTGCGAGCCGGTGAAGCTGGTCACGCCGGATCGCGCCGTCTCCCACGGCTGGCTGTACGCGCGCGGCGGCGAGGACACGGTCGTCTGCCTCATGCACCCGCGCGCGAACTTCTCGCGGCACTACGCGGTGCCGGGCCTGGTCGAGGCGGGCTTCGCGGTGTTCTGCCAGAACTCGCGCTGGCTCAACAACGACTCGACGCTGATCCACGAGCGCGTGCTGCTCGACGTCGCAGAGGGCGTGAAGTTCGCGCGCTCGCGCTACGCGCGGGTGGTGCTGCTCGGCAACTCGGGCGGCGGCTCGCTCTACACCTTCTACCTGAGCCAGGCGCTCGCGCCGAGCGGCGCGCGGCTGCGCGACCTGCCTTGGGGCGAGGCGTTCGACCTGAACGCCTTCGAGCTGCCGGCAGCCGACGCGATGGCCTACGTCGCCGCGCACCCGGGCGAGGGCCACTACCTGCTGAACGCGATCGACGCCTCGCTCGTCGAGGAGGGCGACCCGCTCTCGTGCGACGCCGAGCTCGATCTGTACGAGCCCGCGAACGGCTTCGCGCCTCCGCCGCAGGCGTCGCGCTACGGCGCCGAGTTCCTCGCGCGCTACCGCGCCGCCCAAGCCGCCCGCGTTGCGCGCATCGACGCGATCGCGCGCACGCGCCTCGCGGCGAAAGCGGCGGCGCGCGAGCGCGCGGCGAAGTCCGGCGCCGCCGCGGATCGCCGCGCCGCCACCATCACCGACTTCATGCTGCTCTACCGCACCGACGCGGATCCGCGCTACGTCGACCTCTCGCTCGATCCCTCGCGCCGCGACTACGGCTCGCTCTGGGGCCGGCGTCCGGACATCATCAACTACGGCGCCGTCGGCTTCTCGCGCGTCGTGTCGCCGGAGGCGTGGCTCTCGACCTGGTCGGGCAACCACTCGCGCGCGGAGATCGCGCACACCGGCGCGCGCATGACGCTGCCCGCGCTGGTGGTCCAATACGACGGCGACAACGCGATCTTCCCGAGCGACACCGACCTGATCGCGAGCTCGCTCGCGTCGAAGGACGTGACGCGCCGCAGCGTGCCCGGCGATCACTACGGCTTCCCGGCGGAGAAGGGCCGCGACGCGGCGATCGAGGAAGTGATCGCGTGGCTGCGGCGCAAGGGATGACCGCGAGCGCCGCGCTCGGCGAGGTCGCGACCTACACCCGCCGCGTGCGCGCCTCCGCCGAGCGCGTGTGGGAGAACGTGCACGACTGGGAGCACCTGCCGTATCTGCACGCCGGCGCATTCCGCGCGATCCGCTGCCAGCGTGCCGACGCCTCGGGCTGGCGCGCGCGAGTGGGCCTCGCGGGCGGCGCCGAGATCGATCTCGAGCTGGGCCTCGAGCCGGACGCGCGCTCGTACCATTCGCGCACGCTCGCGGGGCCCGGCGCGGGCTCCGACATCTGGACCCACGTGCGCGAAGCGGGCCCGGCGGAGACCGACGTCGAGGTGCGCTTCCTCGCGCCGGGCGTTCCGGCCGAAGCGCGCGAGAAGCTCGGCGCGGGCTTCGTACGGCTGTACACGCGGCTCTGGGACGAAGACGAGGCGATGATGCAGCGCCGGCAGGCGTTCCTCGATGGCGCCGCGCCGCGCGCGCCGCGCCCCGGCGCGCGCGCGCCGCAGCTGTTAGGCGACGCGGCCGCCCTGCGCGCGCGGCTGCCGCTCGCGGTCGACGCGGGCGGCGATCGCTTCGTCGTGCGCGAGCACCTGGGCGCCGTCGTCGCACACGCGGCCACCTGCCCGCACTGGGGCGCTTCCCTCGAACACGCGCGGCTCGAGGGCAGCACGTTGGTGTGCCCCTGGCACGGCTACCGCTTCGACCTCGCGAGCGGGCGCGGTCCGGCCTCGCAGCGCTGCCGCCTGCCGGCGCGCGCGGAAGTGCGCGTCTCGGAGCGCGGCGAAGCCTGGCTGGTGATCGCGTGACGGCGGCCGCGCTCCCGCTCTCCGGACGACGCGCACTCGTGATCGGGGCGAGCCGCGGCATCGGCTTCGCGACGGCGCGCTTGCTCGCGCAGCACGGCGCGCACGTCGTGATCTCCGCGCGCCGCGAGGCGGTGCTGGCGGAGGCGCTCAGCGCGCTGGCGCGCGAAGCGCCGGGCGCTTCGCTCGGAGCAGTCTTGTGCGACGGCGCCGATCCCCAACAAGTGCGCCGCGCGGTCGACTCCGTTGCCGAGGCCGGCGGCCTGCACGCGCTCGTCTGCATTCCCGGCGGCGGCAGCTTCTCGCCGCTGCTCGCGCTGGACGACGCTGCTTTCCGCAGCGACCTCGACGCCAACGTGCTGCCGGCGTTCTACGCCGTGAAGTACGGCGGCCGTGCGATCGCGCGCAGCGGCGGCGGCTCGATCGTGCTGATGTCGTCGAACGCCGCCGCCTTCTCGAACCGCTACCTCGGCGGCTACGGCGCGGCGAAGGCCGCGGTCGACTACCTCGCGCGCGTCGCCGCGGACGAGCTCGGCGCGCTCGGCGTGCGCGTGAACACGGTGCGACCGGGTCTCACGCGCACCGACGGCACCGCCTTCATCGCGAGCTCGCCGGAGCTCTTGGAGGAGTTCCTCGCGCAGCAGCCGCTGCACCACCTCGGCGAGCCGGAGGAGGTCGCCCACGCGATCCGCTTCTTGTGCGGCCCCGAGTCGCGCTGGATCACGGGACAGAATCTCACGATCGACGGCGGCCACTCGCTGCGAGCGTTTCCGGCGCTCGACGGCGTCGCGCGCGCCGCGATCGGCGACGCGCGCTTCGAGGCCGCGCGCGACGGCAGCATCGACGACTAGCTTCCCGCCCGGAGTGACCCACGCGCGTGTCAGACCTCGGCCTCACGCACATCGCCCTGCCCGTCACGCAGATGGCGGCGAGCCTCGCGTTCTACGAGCGCTACGCGGCGATGCGCGTCGTGCATCGGCGCGTCGACCCCAGCGACGGCCGCGAGGTGGTGTGGGTGAGCGACGGCACGCGGCCGTTCGTGATCGTGCTGATCCAGGCGGAGCGCGTCGCGAGCCCACTGCTCCCGATCGCGCATCTCGGCGTCGGCTGCGCGTCCCGCGCCGACGTCGACCGACTCGCGGCGCTTGCGCGTGCGGAAGGACGCCACGTGTGGGGGCCGACCGACTCACCGCCGCCGGTCGGCTACTGGGCGCTGATCGCGGATCCCGACGGTCACACGCTCGAGCTCTCGCACGGCCAGGAGGTCGCGCTGACCGTCACGCGCGCGTGATGCGCGACGAAGCCCCGCGCTCACGCGGCTAGCATGCGCGAGATGTCTGGCAGCGCGCGCGCATGAGCTGGCTCGGCCTCGTCGCGATCTTCGCGCTGCTGCTCGCGAACGCCTACTGCGTCGCCGCCGAGTTCGCACTCGTCTCGGTGCGCCGCAGCCAAGTGCAGCTGTGGGTGTCCGAGCAGCGCCGGAGCGCGACCGCGGTCGCGCGCGCGCTCGATCGTCTCGATGATTCCTTCGCTGCGACGCAGCTCGGCATCACGCTCTCGAGCATCGGCCTCGGCTTTCTCGGCGAGCCGGCGCTCGCGCGCGGGCTCGAAGCTCCACTGCACGCGCTCGGCTTCGGTGCCGCGGGCATCCATGGCGTCGCGGTCGGAGTGGCGTTCACGATCGTCACCTTCCTTCACGTCGTGCTCGGCGAGCTGATGCCGCGCGCGATCGGCTTGAATCGCGCGCCCGCCGTCGCGCTCGCCTGCGCGCCGTCGCTGATCTGGATCGCGCGCATCTTCCGGCCGGCGATCGCAGTGCTGAACGGCGCGGGCAACCTCGGCCTGCGCGCGCTCGGCGTGCCGCCCGCGAGACACGGCGCGAACACGCACTCCGCGATGGAGCTGGCGGCCCTGGTGCGCGACGCCGGCGACGCGGGCGTGCTGCGCAGCGACGCCGTGCAGATGCTCGGCAACGTCTTCCGCATCTCCGACAAGCGCGTGATCGACGTGATGATTCCGCGCGACCAGGTGCGAGCGATCCCGCGCGACATCGCGATGGAGCCGCTGCTCGACCTGATCCGCGAGGAGGGCTTCAC
>DATBRS010000018.1:0-23904 GCA_036560185.1 Myxococcota bacterium | reverse complement strand
CCGGCCTGCGCTTGATTCGGCCGCAGCCGCCCCCGCCGCGGCTGCTCGTGCTCGCTTCGGAATTCACAGGCGGGAGAAGGTGTTACGGGGCGAGCCGGACGGCGACTTCGAGGCCCGAGCGGAAGGGCAGCGTGGTGGATGCGAAGCCGTGGCCGGAATGCACGCGGGCGACGAAGGGGGCGAGGGTTTTCTTGAAGGTGCGCACGTTGTCGGCGAGGACTACGGCGCCGGGGCGCAGGTTCGGTGTGACGAGATCGAGAATCTCGACGTAGAGGTCCTTCCAGCCGTCGAGGAAGAGCAGGTCGATCGGGCCCTCGAGGTCGCGGGCGAGGGTTTCGCGGGCGTCGCCGAGGCGGACGTCGGCGAAGCTCGCGAGGCCGGCCTCGGCGAGGTGCGCGACGGCGCGCTCGCGCTTGTTGGGCTGCAGCTCGGTACCGACTACGCGACCGCCGCCGTTGTCGCGCAGCGCGGCGGCGAGATAGATCGTCGAGATTCCGAACGAGGTGCCGAACTCGACGATGCGCCGCGCGCCGATTGCGCGGGCTACGACGTACAGCAGCCGGCCGGCCGCCGGCTCGACGGGGATGAACGCCTCCGCGAGGTGCGACTCGAGCGCCTCGAACGGAGGCCGGCCGCGCAGCCACGCGGCGGCCATGCCGGGCGCAGCGCGCAGGAAGTGCCGGACGTCGCCGCGCGCGGCGTCGTGCAAACGGGCGAGCAGAGCCGCGACCGCGGGCTCATCGAGCGTCGTCATGGGATCTCTCCTTCGGGTGCGCTCGGCATACTACGTGCGCGGCGTGCTCGGCGATCTCGAGCATCGCTAGGACGAGGGCTCGTGGGCGAAGCGCAGCGACGATGGCAGCAGCAGGCCGCCGAACGCGCGGCCGCGGCCGGCGGTCGCGCGACGGCGGAGGACCAAGTGCTCGGAGCGCTGCTCTCGGGTGAGCGCGAGCAGCTCGCGGGGGCGGCGCGCACTCGGGCCGGTGCGGAGCTGATCGATCACGACTACCTGGCTTATTGGGTGGACGAGCTCGGGCTGCGGGCGGAGTGGCATGAGCTCGAGCGCGAGCTCGGCGGCGCGTAGCGTCCCGCTCGGGCTGCGGATCAGCCGCGCTTGCGAACCTTCCAGACTTCCTCGCACGGCCACTGGCGCGCCCACTCGAGCGTCACGAAATCCCAGCTCGTGGTCGCATCCGCGGGCGGCCGCAGCTCGAGCAGCGCCTCGATCTCGAAGCCGGCGCCGCGCAGCAAGCGGATCCACTCGGCGTGGGTCGAGTGAAACTCGACGCTCGTCTGGCCCGGCCAGACGACGCGGTGCAAGCCGAACGCAGGGCGCAACAGGCGCTCCGTCGCGGCCTCGCCCTCGCGCTCGGATGTCGCCAGCGACATCAACATCGAGTTCACCAGGAACACGAGACGGCCGCCGGGTCGTAGCAAGCGCGCGGCCTCGGGCAGCCAGCGCTGCGGATCGCACCAGAGGCACGCGCCGTACTCGCTGATCGCGAAATCGAAGCTCGCGTCCGGGTACGGGACGCTCTCCGCGTTGCCGTGCACGAGCGGGAACTCGAGCCCGTGCTCGCGCTGCAGCGCGCGCGCCGTCTCGAGCTGGCCCGCGGAGTTGTCGATGCCGACGACGCGCGCGCCGCGCCGCGCCATCCAGGCCGAGACGTAGGCCGTGCCGCAGCCGAGCTCGATCGCGTCCCGGCCCGCGAGATCGCCCGGCAGCAGGCGCAGCTCCGACTCTGCGACGCCCCAGATCCCCCAGGTGGGCTCGCCGCGCTCCCAGCCCGACGCGACGCGCTTCGCGTACTCCGGCGCGATCGCGTCCCAGTGCTCGCGATTGCGCTGCGCGTGCTCGGGCAGGTCCGTCATCGCGGGCTCCTCGTGCTGCTCGCCGTCAGCGCCATGCCGCGAGCACGTCGTCGGTGCTCGCGAGCGTCGCGACGTTGCGCAGCGTGTGCTGGAAGACTTGCTCTGCGTACTCGCGCGGCGTGCCCGCGATCGCGTCCGTCGGCAATACGACCTGATAACCCGCGTTGACCGCGTCGAACGCGAGGTTCGTGATCGCGACGTTCACCGAGACGCCGACGCCGACGATCGTGCGCACGCCCTCGTTGCGCAGTACGAAATCGAGCTCGGTGCCCTGAAACGGCGAGAGCCCGTGGATGCGCGGCAGCACGAGATCGCTCGGCGCGACCGCGACCTCCGGCACGATCTCCGCGGCGGGCGAGCCGGGAATCAGCTTCGGCTCGGCTCTCGCCATGTACTGGAAGATGCGCGCGTTCGTGTTCGCGCCGAGGCCGTCGCCGCGCCGGACCGCGATGCAGTGGATCACGCGCACGCCGCGCACCCGCGCGGCCGCGACCAGCCGCGCGATCTGCGGCAGCACGCGCTGCCCTTCCTTCGCGAGCTCGGGCAGCGCGCTGAGATCGCCGATCACGCCGCGCTGGATCTCCTGCGTGACGAGCGCGGTGTGGGCGGGCGAGAGCAGCGACGCGAGATCGAGCGGCATTCGGGCCTCGGGGGAGCGGAGGTGTGTAGTCGCGCGGGGCGAGGCTCGGCAAGCGCCCGCGCGGCGAGCGCTCACGGTGGCGCGTGGCGGATCATGTCTTCCACGCGCCGCGCCAGCTCGTCCAGCAGCTCGCGGCGAGAGACGTCGGAAGGTGGCGTCAGCACGGCCTGCAGCACCGTCGAAGTCACCAGGTTGACCAGCAGATGCAGGCCGGCGCGCGACAGCTCGGGGTGCACGAAGCCCGCGGAGCTCGCGCGGATGCGCTCGGAGAACGCGAGCAGGCGGGCGCCGAGCTGCTCGGCCGCGGGCAGCTCCCGCGTGTACGGCACCTGCTGCTCGAACACGGCCACGAGCTCGCGCTCTCGCGCGACCGTCTCGTAGATCGCGTCGATCCAGATCCGCACCGCGCCCTCGGCGCCGCCGCGTGCCGCGCGCTCGGCCTCCGCGCCGAGCCGCGCGAGCACGCGCTCGACCAGCCGCTCCGCGACCTGCGCGACCACCGCGTCCTTGCCGGGGAAGTACTCGTAGAGCGACGCGACGCTCACGCCTGCGCGCGCCGCGATGTGATTGGTGGTGGTGCCGACGAAGCCGCGCCGGGGCAGGAGCCAAGTACACGCGTCCACGAGCGCGTCGAAGGTCGCCCGCGAGCGCTGCTGCGAAGGCGACTTATTCGGTGCGAATTCGCGCACCTGAGCGCGCCGCCTCACGCCGATCTCGTGCGTTCCGCAGAACCGAGCAATCCAAGCATTTGCTTGGATCATGCTCCGGGCCCGAAGCGAGGTCAAAGCGATGGGAGCGATGCGGGAGGAAGCGCCCGGAGGCCCGCTCGCTCGGCTACGCCGCTCGCTGGCTGCGCAGCTCGAAGAAACGGGCGGACGCCACGACGAAGCCGAGATCTACGGCGGCCCGGCCGGCGATCCCGGGCTCGCCGGCGGACCGGGCAGCATCTCCTGGGAGATTCATGCCGACCTCGCGAGCCTCGCGGTGGCTGGCAGCGCCGCGGTGCTCATGGAGCTGCTGCATCCCTCGGTGATGGCGGGCGTCTACACGCAGTCGAGCTACCGCACGGAGCCGCTGCGGAGAGCGCGCAACACGCTCGGCTACGTGCTGCGCACGACCTTCGGCAACACGCTCGCGGCGACCGACGTGATCGCGGGCGTGCGCCGCGTCCATGCGCGCGTCCGCGGGCAGCGCGCGGACGGCGTCTCGTACTGCGCGCTCGACTCCGAGCTGATCGCGTGGGTGCACACCTGCATCCCGTGGGCCGTGATGACCGCGTTCGACCGCTACGCCCGGCCGCTCTCGCGAGAGGAGCGCGACCGCTACCTGCGCGAGCAGGCGGTGATCGGCCGCATGGGCGGCGCGGACTGGGTGCCCGAGTCGGTGAGCGCGCTCGAGGAGTACGTCGAGCGGATGCGGCCCAAGCTCGCGTTCAGCGAGCAGACGCTCTCGTTCCTCGACTTTCTCGCGGGCCGTTCCGCCGAGCAGCCGGCGGGACGCGCGGAGCGCTTCGATCGCTGGACGGGGATCCGCGCGTCGATGTCGCTGATGCCGGACTGGGCGCAGCGCCTGACCGGGACGCGGCAGCCGCGCTGGCTGCAGCGCGCGTGGCTGCGGCCGTCGGATCGCTTGAAGGCAGGGCTCGTGCGCTTCGCGCTGCCCGAGCTTCCGTGCGTGCGCATGGCGCACGAGCGGGCGCACGCCGGCACGCCGCTCGAGCGCTTCGTCGCGGCGTGAGCGCCGCGCTCGCAGCGGGGCGCAGCCTCAGCTCACCATCAGCGCGCCGCCGTTCGGGTGAAGCACCTGACCCGTCATGTAGCGGCTCGCGTCGCTCGCCAGGTACAGCACGGCCTGGGCGATGTCGCGCGGCTCGCCTGGAATGCCGAGCGGGCTGCGCTCCTTCGTGTCCGCGAGCATGGCGGCGCGCTGCTCCGGGCTCTGGCTGCCGTCGGCGTTGCGGTAGCGGCGGCCCGCCATCTGGGTGTCGACCATGCCGGGCGCAATCGCATTCACGCGGATTCCGCTCTTCGCGAGCTCGAGCGCGAGCGTCCGGGTCAACGAGACGACGCCGGCCTTGGTCGCGGCGTAGATTCCGTAGTGCGGGTAGGCCTGATAAGCCGCGCTCGAGGCGACGTTCACGATCGCGCCGCCGCCCTGCTTCGCCATCACGGGCGCGGCCGAGCGGCAGCCGTTCAGCACGCCCTTCAGGTTCACGCCGAGCAGTAGATCGATGTCCTCCTCGGACACCTCGAGCGTCGGCGCGACGCGCAGCACACCGGCGACGTTCGCGAGCACGTCGAGCCGCCCGAAACGCTCGCGTGCCGTAGCGACGAGCGCATCGAAATCCGCGCGCTTCGAGACGTCGGCGCGCGCGGCGACGACGCGGCCGGCGCTCCGCGCGGCGAGCTCGTCGTGCCCGCCCGCGATCACGTCCGCGGCGACGACGCGCGCGCCCGCCCGCGCGAGCAGCTCCGCCACGCCGAGCCCGATGCCGCGCGCGGCGCCGGTGACGAGCGCGACGCGGTCGCGGATCTCGAAGCCCGCCAGCGCGCTCTGCTCCCGTTCGCTCACGGAATCGCCCCCTCCGCGCGCAAGCGCGCGAGCTCAGCCTCGTCGGCCCCGAGCACCTCGCGCAACACCGCTTCGGTGTGCTGGCCGAGGCGAGGCGCAGGGCTCACCGGCCCCTCGGCGAGGCGCGACATCTTCACCGGATTCCCGCTCACGAGGTACGGCGCCTCGCCGTCGCTGCGCGGCACCTCGATCAGCATGTCGCGCAGCGCGACGTGCGGATCGGCGGCGATATCCTCGGCGACGTTGCTCGGGCCCGCCGTGATGCCCAGCTCGGCGAGCGCGCGCGCGGCCTCGAGCTTGGTCTTGTCCGCCGCCCAGGCCTCGAGCGCCGGCCGGATCTCGCTCTCGGTGTGCTGCGCCCAGCCGACGCGCGTCGCGAAGCGCGGGTCCGCGAGCCACGCCTCGCGCCCCAACAACTTGCACAGCTTCTCGAACATGTGCTCGCGCAGCACTGCGATCACGAAGTAGCCGTCGCGCGCCTTGAAGGCCGCGACGAGCGCGGTCGTGCCCGGGCCGGCCATCGAGGCCGGTGCGCCCATCGACCAGAGCTGCGGGACCATGTCCGCCATCGCGATCATGGAGTCGTACATGGCGATGTCGACGTGCTGGCCGAGGCCCGTGCGGACCCGGTGCTGGAGCGCGGCGAGGATGCCGATCACGGCGTAGAGCGCGGTGGTGTTGTCGCCGAGCGCGCCGGCCACGACGACGCGCGGCGGCTCGCCGGGCTTGCGGGTGGGCTCGTAGATGCCGCCCATCGCCTCGCCGATCGGCGCGTAGGCGGGCCAGTCGCGATACGGCGAAGGCGCGAGGTTGCCGAAGCCCGAGAGCGAGACATAGATGAGGCGCGGGTCGCGCGCGCAAAGCTCGGAATAGCCGAGGCCGAGGCGCTCCATCGAGCCGGCGCGAAAGTTCTCGGCGACGACGTCGAAGTGCGGGGCGAGGCGTTTGAACAGCTCGCGGCCGGCGGGCGCCTTCAGGTCGATCGCGATGCTGCGCTTCGACAGGTTGTTGCGCAGATACGTGGCGCCGACTCTGCGGCCGTCCTCGTCGACCATGAACGGGTTCGACGCGCGCCCCGTCTCGCCGCGCCCCGGCGGCTCGACCTTCACCACCTCCGCGCCGAGATGCGCCAGCAGTTGCGTCGCGTAGGGCAGCGCCTGCATCTGCTCCGCGGCGAGCACGCGCACGCCCGCGAGCGGCTTGCCGTGGCCGCCGCGCTCGGGGTGCCGAATCTCGCCGACGCGCATCGCGCCTCCGAAGGCGCGCGACGGTAGTGCAGCCGCGCCGCTACTGTGCGCCGCCGTGAATCGCGCCTCCGCTCCTCTCCTCGCTGCCGCGCTCGCTGCGCTCTCCTCGGCTGCGTACGCCGACCTCGGTGTGCTCGTGGCCGAGCGCATCCGCGAGGAGCGCTTCGATGCGCTGGCGGCGGGCGGCCCGGACGCGGACGCAGGCGTCGGCGACTACGCGCTCTCCAACGGCACGCTCTGCGCTGCGATTGCGGCGCCCGATCACGAGACGTTTCTCTCGCCAGTCGGCGGCACGCTGATCGACCTCGGCCACTGCGGACGCGCGGACGACCAGTGGTCGAGCCTGCACGCGCTGCCGAGCTTCGATCGCGAACGCGTGCTCCCGATCTCGCGCGTCGAGGTCGAGATCGCGAACGGCGAGGCGCGCGCCGTCTCCGAAGGCGAAGCCGATGGCCTGCGCGTACGCGTCACCCACGTGCTCTCGCGCGCACATCCGAGCACGCTGCGCGTCACGACCGAGCTCACGCGCCTGCCGGGCGGCCGGCGCGTGCTCGGCCTCGCCGAGCTCGCGATGCACGCGAGCGCGCAGATGCGCTCGTTCCATCTCGTGCGCCGTGATCTCGCGCGCTCGCACGGCTTCGCGCATCCCGGCGGCGATTCGCTGTGGTCCGCTCTCGACATGCTCGCGCCGGAGGACGTGCACGTCTTGGTCGGCGCCGAGGGCCTGCCCGAGATCTCGTACGCGCTCGAGCTGCGCTCCGCACGCGCCCGCGGCGCGGACGGCGCCACGCGCACGCTCCCCGCCTTCTCCGTGACGGCCGAGGACTTCACGCTCAGCGCGTTCTTGCCGCGCGACTTCTGGCTCGGCAGCGGCGAGATCGGGCTGACCGAGCTGATGCAGGCGCCGCTGATGTCGCTCGGCGAGGGCGAGACGTTGGTCGTCGAGCGCGCGATCCACGTGGGTGCGCGTTCGGACGTGGCGTCGGCGGCCGATGCATTGTTCGCGGACAGCGCGCCGGTGTCGGGCCGCGTCGACGACCCGCGCGCGCGCATTCACTTCGCGACTGCGAGCGGAGCGCCGATCAGCGAAGTGCGACCCGCCGCCGACGGCAGCTTCACGCTGCGCCTCCCGCCCGGGAGCTATCGAGCCACGGCGCGCGCCCCCGGCGGCCGCAGCGCGGCGCGCGAGTTCGCGCTGAGTGAGCGCGGCGCCGAGCTCGCACTCTTGGCTGTCGGAGCGCCGGCGACGCTGACGCTGCCCCAAGGCAAGACGATGCGGCTCGTCATGCTCGGCGTCGGCGAGACGAAGACGCCGCACTTCGACGACGACCTGCTTCGCTTCCGCGTCGGCGACGGCAAGCTGCGCAAGGGCGATTCCGACAACGTGATCTCGCTCGCGTCCGCGCAGACCGATCCACGCGAGCTCGCGCTCGCGCCCGGGCGCTACCGCGTGCTGGCGACGCGCGGCCTCGAGTACGGCGTGACCGAAGCGGAGCTGACGCTGCGCGCCGGCGAGACGCGCGCGCTCGAGATCGCGGAGCCGCGGCGCGCGTTCGAGAGCCCCGGCTGGATCGGCGCGGATCTGCACGTGCACAGCGCCGAGAGCATGGACGCCGCGCTGCCCCTGCCGCTGCAGCTCGCGGCCTTCGCGGCTCACGGCGGCGAGGTGGTCGTGACGACCGAGCACGATCGCGTGATCGACGCGCGGCCCGTGATCGCGCGGCTCGGGCTCACAGGCCGCATCGTGAGCGTGATGGGCGTCGAGGTGACGGGCACGTTCCATGGCGGCGAGACGCCCTTCACGATCGGGCACCTGAACGCGTTCCCGCTGCGCTACGCGCGCACGGCGTATCGCGGCGGCGCGCCGCGCAGCGAAGGCGTGCGCGTGCGCGGTGTGATCGGCGAGCTGCGCGCGGCCGGCGGCGAGCCGTTCGTGCAGATCAACCATCCGCGCGAGAGCGGGCCCGACGACGTCGGCGACGGCTCGTTCTTCTCGCATCTCGGCGTCGCCGGAAAGCCGCTCGATCCCGGCGCGCCACTGGATTCCCCGCGCAACGCGTCGCTGCTCGAACGCGGGCCCATGGGTCTGCGCGACGTCGACTTCTCGGCCGTCGAGATCCTCAACGGCAAGCGCCTCGATCGTTACCGGCTCGCGCGCGCCGACTGGCTCTCGCTGCTGCTCCAGGGCGAGCGCCGCACCGCGACCGCGAACAGCGACTCGCACAGCCGCGGCGAGACCGTGGCCGTGCCGCGCAACTACATCGCGCTCGCGAACGACGAGGTCGCTGCGCTCGACGAGCGCGAGCTACTGGCGTCGTTGCGCGCGGGACGCAGCTTCGGGACGACCGGGCCGCTCGTGTTTGCGCGGCTCGGCGAGGCTGGGCCAGGCGCGACGTTCGCGGGCGCCGAGGGCGAGCTGAGCGTCGAAGTGCGCGCCGCGCCGTGGGTGCCGGTTCGCGAGCTGCGCGTGTACGTGAACGCCGTGCTCGCAGCGAAGCGGCCGATCGCGGCGGGCGCGCGCGCGACGCTGCCGCTGCGTTTCGCCGGCGATTCGTTCGTGTTCGTCGAGGTCGACGGACCCGCCGATGGCATCTACGCGAGCGTGCTACCGGACGGCAAGCCGTTCGCCTTCACGAACCCGATCTTCGTGGACGCGGATCGCGACGGCGCGTGGAAAGCGCCGGGCTTGCCGAAGCCAGCTCCGCCGCTGCTCGCTGAGCCGCTGGAGAATTGACCTCGCGCGCGGCTTCGATCCGTTACCGTCCGCGCTCCCTGTCGACGCGAGGACCGTGTGCGAGCCGAAGACGACGACGAGAAGCCCGATCTCCCGCAGCTGCCGATGCCGATGCCGGCGAAGATCGTGGAGCGGCTGTTCGAGTCGCGCACGATCCTGCTGCACGGCGAGATCACGTCCAAGCTCGCGCAGGAGATCACGGCGCAGCTTCTGGCGCTCGCCGCCGCGGGCGACGAGCCCATCACGCTCTTCCTCCACTCCGAGGGCGGGCACGTCGAGGCCGGCGACACGATCCACGACATGATCAAGTTCGTGAAGCCGCGCGTGCGCATCGTCGGCACCGGATGGGTCGCGAGCGCGGGCACACACATCTACCTGGCCGTTCCCAAGAAGGACCGGCTCTGTCTGCCGAACACGCGCTTCATGATCCACCAGCCGCTCGGCGGCATCGGCGGACGCGCCATCGACATCCGCATCGAAGCCGAAGAGATCGTGAAGGCGCGCGAGCGGCTGAATCGAACGATCGCCGAGGCGACGGGCCAGCCGCTCGAGAAGGTCGAGCAGGACACGGACCGGAACTACTGGATGTCGCCGGACGAGGCGCAGGCCTACGGCATCGTCGGCCGCGTGATTTCGAGCGCCAGCGAGCTGAGCTGAACGCGAGCCGCTCGGCGCGGACGCCGCGCTCGCCTCAGCTCGCGAGGCGCGCGCCCAGCAGCGCGATCTGCTCGGCGCCGCTGCCGAGGTGCAACCCGATCTGGCGCGCCCACAGGTAGTAGCGGTGAATCGGGTAGTCGATGTCGACGCCGATCCCGCCGTGCAGGTGCTGCGCCGCGTACGTGACGCGCGCCCCGCCTTCGGCCGCCCAATACTTGGCGATGATCAGGTTCTCACTGGCGTCCTCGCCGTGCTCGAGCAGATGCAGCGCGCGCTGCATGGTGAGGCGCATCGACAGCACGTCGATGTAGGCGTCGCCCGCGCGCGTGTGCACGGCCTGGAAGCTGCCGATCGGGCGGTCGAACTGGACGCGCTCGGTCGCATAGCGCGCGGTGATCTGCAGCGCGCGCTCCGCGACGCCGACCTGCATCGCGCACAGGGCGAACGTCGCGCGCTGCGTGAGCCACGCGAGGATCTCGGCGCCCTGTCCGGCGGCGCCGACGACGTCGGCGGCGCCCACGCGCGCGTCGCTGGCGTGAAAGTGCGGACGCAGGTGCTCGTCGGTCGTCTCGACGCGCTCGAGGCGCACGCCCGCCCCGCGCGGGTCGACGAGAAACAGCGTCGTGCCGCCATCGAGCGCCGCGGGCACGAGGATCGCGTCCGCCACGTGCGCAGCCTGCACGAGCGCGCGAGCGCCGCTCAGTACGAACGTGTCGCCTTCGCGACGCGCGCTCACGCCGCCCGCGCCCTCGTCGACAATCGCCGCAGCGAGGATCGCCTCGCCCGCAGCAACGCGCGGGAGCCACTTCGCGCGCAGCGCCTCGCTGCCGAACGCCGCGATCGGCAGCGCGCCGAGCACGAGCGTCGGGTAGATGGGGACCGGTGCGACGGCGCGGCCGACCTCTTCGAGCACGATCGCGAGCTCGGCGAGACCCGTGCCGTTGCCGCCGAAGCGCTCCTCGATCGCGATACCCAACAAGTTCGCCTTGGCGAGCTCACGCCACAGCTCGCGGTCGATGCGATCCGGTGTCGCCTTCACCGCCTTCAGGCGCTCGTGCGTGGCGAGCTCGTCGAACATCTTGCGTGCCAGCTCGCGCAATGCGCGTTGATCCTCGGAAAGTGCAAAATCCATCACGCCCCTCCCAGCGGATCAGCCGCGGCAAAGCCGCCGGCTGCATCCGCTCTGCAATCGACCCCGCGACATCTCCCGCAACCCGTCCGCACCGAGCACACTGCTCAACTCTTGTAGTGCGGCATGCCGAGGCCGGCCATCGCGATGATGTCGCGCTGCACCTCGTTCGTGCCGCCGCCGAACGTGAGAATCAGCACCGAGCGATACGTGCGCTCGACCTTGCCGCGCAGGATCGCGCCCGGCGATCCGTCGCGAATCGCGCCAGCCTCGCCCAACACCTCGCCGAGCAGGTGGTAGCCCTCGACGTTGAACTCGCTGGCGAAAACCTTCACGCTCGATGCCTGCGCCGGATGCAGTCCGCCTTGGGTGATGTCCCACGCCTGCTTCCAGTTGAGCACCTTCAGCACTTCGAGCTTGGCCTTGAACTTGGCGAGGTTCTGCTGCACCCAAGGCCGATCGATCACCCTGCCGCCCCTCGGATGCTCGGTCGCTCTCGCCCAGCGCACGACCTCGTCGAAGTTCTGCGACATCGGGCCGTAGTTGAAGAGCGACACGCGCTCGTGGTTCAGCTGATTCGTGATCAGCGTCCAGCCGTTGTTCTCTCCGCCGATCAGGTTGCCCACCGGCACGCGCACGCCGTCGTAGTAGGTGGCGTTGGTCCGGACGCCGCTCACCGTCCAGATCGGAGTGACCTTGAGGCCGGGTGAATCCAGCGGCACCAGGATCATGGAGATCCCGCGATGCTTCGACGCGGCCGGATTCGTGCGCGCCGCGAGCCACACGTAGTCGGAGTGGTCCGCGAGGCTCGTGAACACCTTCTGGCCGTTGATGACGTACTCGTCGCCGTCGCGGATCGCCGTCGTCTTCAGCGACGCGAGATCGGTGCCGGCGCCGGGCTCGGAGTAGCCCACCGCGATCAGGAGCTCGCCCGCGAGGATCTTCGGCAGGAAGTGCTTCTTCTGCTCGTCGGTGCCGAACTTCATGATCGTCGGCCCGACCGTTCCAATCGTCAGGAACGGGAGGGGGAAGCCGGTGCGCTGAATCTCCTCCGCGAAGATGTATTGCTCGAGCGCGCTCATCGCCCGGCCGCCGTACTCCTTGGGCCAGCCGATGCCGAGCCAGCCGTCCTTGCCGAGCTGCCGGAGCACGCGACGAAACTCGGGACCGCCGCCCTCGGATCCGCGGATCTCGCGAAGCACCGCGGGCGAGATCAGCTGCTCGAAGTACGCGCGAAGCTCCGCTGCCAGCTTCTTCTGTTCGGGCGTGAAATCGATGTACATGGCGATCCTCGCGTGCGGGACGCGACTGTGTACCACGCGGCCGGAATCAATTCCTCGACCCCAAAAGCGAAGCGCCGGGCTCGATCGCTCGAGCCCGGCGCCTCTTCGAGGATCGCGTGCGCTAGTTGCGCTTCCGGCGCAGCGCCGCGGCGACGAGCAGCGCGCCAGCGCCGAACAGAGCGGCGGAGGCCGGCTCCGGAATCGGCGGGGTGACGGGCACGCCCATGCCGGGGAAGCCATTCACGCCGAGCGAGCTGGCGAACAGATCCGCGTAGCGGATGCCGAAGTTGTCCAATGTGATCGGGGCAGTCCGGTTTCCGAAGAACGCCAGCGAAACCGAGGCGTTTCCGATGTCGCCGATCAGCGTCGCGTTGCTCGCCGGACCGTTGCACTGGGAGGTGCGGCCTGCGACGCAGACCTCGACCATGAAGCCAGCGCCCGTCGGCAGCGACTTGTTGAGGGCGATGAAGCCGTAGTCACCGCTCGAACCGCTGCCGAGGCGCGTCACGTTCGGGTTCGTGTTGAAGCCGATGCCCGAAACCGTCGCGTGCTGCCAAATGTTCGCGTCGGTCTTGTTCACGACGACGATGTCCATCTCGAGGATCGTGCGATTGATCGACGCGTCGTAGTACAAGCCGGTGACCTTGTATCCGATGCGCGCGGCGAGGCCGGGCATCACGGTCGGTACGCCGTTGACGTCGACGATGCCGTTGTAGTCGAGCGCCCAGCTCTGACCGACACCGGTGACCGTGACGGACGCGGCGAACGCGGGGGCTGCGAGTAACAGCAGCGCCACCAGAGCGAATTTGAGCGATCTCATTTCGGGGGACTCCAGCTTGGACAGCGATGAGGGTTTCGGCGATTTCCGTGAGCGCCCGGGCAGGGCGCGTGCTTTTGGCACCGAAGCGGGGGCACCATATCACGGGGCACATCTGCTTCATGGGGTGTGTGGCCCCATTTAGGCTCGCGGGTGACTCGCATTTTGAGTGTTCTGGGTCACACCTCGCGCGACTGCGGCAAAGGGGCAACTCGACCGCGCAAGCTGGCGTGATCGCAGGCAAAGTGCGCCGTTTTTCGCGCTCCTTGGCCGACCGAGCGCCGACTGTCCTCCGGCTCGCTCTGGGCGCTCCTCGGCACCTTGACGCGCGTGACGGCCCGCACTCTCCTCCCGCGCCACCCCGCGCAGGAGTGCCCATGTCCGAGCCCGTCGTCCTGGTCGAAGCCGAGGCCCACGTCCTCGTCGTCACGCTGAATCGGCCCGAGAAGAAAAACGCCGTCAACTGCGAGGTGATGTGCCGGCTCTACGACGCCTGGATCCGGCTCGATGAAGAGCCCGAGCTGCGCGTCGCGATCCTAACAGGTCGTGGAGACACGTTCTGCGCCGGCATGGATCTCGCGGAGATCGGGAAGATGCGCGGGGGCGTCAGCGACAACCCGTACATGGAGCGCGTGAAGAAGGAACCTCACGTGATCTACGGCGCGTGGTTGAAGACGTACCGCCCGACGAAGCCGGTGATCCTCGCGGCCGAAGGCTTCGCGCGCGCCGGCGGCACCGAGATCCTGCAAGGCACGGACATTCGCGTCGCTGGCGAGAACGCGAAGTTCGGCGTGACCGAGGTGCAGCGCGGGCTGTTCCCGATGGCGGGCTCCGCCGTGCGTCTGCGCCGCCAGATCGGCTACGCGATCGCGGCCGAGATGTTATTGGCCGGAGAGGACCTGCCGGCGCGGCGCGCTCACGAGCTCGGCCTCGTGAACCACGTCGTGCCGGACGGGCAGGCGCTCGCCAAGGCGAGAGAGATCGCCCAGCGCATCGCCGCGAACGGGCCGCTCGCCGTGAAGGGCATCCTCGCGACGCTGCGCGAGACCGAGGCGATGCCGGAGCACGAGGCCTTCGCGATCGAGCAGCGCTACGGCATGCAGGTGATGTCGTCGCAGGACGCCGCCGAGGGCCCGCGCGCCTTCCTCGAGAAGCGCAAGCCCGTGTTCAAGGGCGAGTGAGGGCGATATGCGCGTGCGGCGGGCTCAGCGCGCCGGCTCGCTCGCGGCGCCTCCGCAGCGCGCGCAGATGCACGCGACGCCTCGCGCTGGCTCGGGGATGCGCGCCAGCGCATCGGGCGCGAGCCGCGCCTCGAAGCACCAGCAGCTCTCTTCGCCCGCCGCCATCCCGCACGCGTTCGGCGCGGCGCACAGTGGGCAACGCGCAGGATCGAGCTTCACTTCCATCGCAGTCCTCGTGCCTCGCGCGCGTCAGCCGCGTTCGTAGCGCGTGCCGCTCGCGAGCATCGAGAAGCGATGGCGCGGGCCGGGCGCGAGCGGATCGCGCGCCTCGTAGCCCGCGTCGCCCTCGTAGAGCATGCACATGCCGTCCGCGAGCTTGCACGGGCGCGGCCGGAACGTGACGAGCGGGCGGCCAGGCAGCTCGCGCAGCGCGCCCTCGGCGCGTGCGAACTCCGCGAGCCACGCGAGCGTCACGAACTGCGGCGGCGCGAGCGCGAACTCGCGCGCGTGGTGCAGATCGAGCGCGGCGCCGGGCGTCAGCCAGCGGTGCTCGGTCATCTCGGAGTTGCACACCACGACGGACTGCTCGCGGTGGAGCGCGCCGAGGAAGAACCACGTATCGAAGCGCTTGGGGCGAATCTCGGGCGTGATCCAGCGCGCGATCGGCGGGAGCGAGGCGCCGGTGAGGTCGACGCCCGCCTCCTCCTGCGTCTCGCGGATCGCGGCTCGCAGAGCGGAGTCGACCGAGCCGGGATCGCCCTGAACGACGTCGCCGGGCTCCACCTTCCCGCCCGGGAACACCCAGTCGCCGTGCGCGGCCTTGTCGGCGCGATGCAGCAATAACACCTCGAGGCCGGCGCTGGCGTCGCGCACCAGCACGGCGGTGCCCGAAGGCTTCGGGATCGCGGGCGTCGCCGGCGCTTCCATCGCTTCTGTCCTTCAGCCTGAGTGTGCAGGAACACGAAGCCGGCGCGGAGGCCACTGTTCGATCTTCGCTCGGCTGCGCCTCGCTGCGCGCTCCGCTTGCGTTAGATGTTGCGCGCGCGACCGGCCCAATACGGGTCGCGCAGCTTGCGCTTGTAGAGCTTGCCGTTCGGGTCGCGCGGCATCTCCGTCACGTAGTCGATGCTCTTCGGCGTCTTGTACTTCGCGAGCTTGTCGCGCAGAAAGTCGAAGAGCTCGCGCGAGAGCGCATCGCCGGCGAGCGCGCCGTGGGCGGGCTCGACCACCGCCTTCACTTCCTCGCCCCACTCCTCGTGCGGGATCCCGAACACGGCGACGTCGCCGACGCTCGGGTGCGTCAGGAACACCGACTCGATCTCGGCCGGATAGATGTTGACGCCGCCGGAGATGATCATGTCGTTCTTGCGATCGCACAGGAACAGGAAGCCGTCGGCGTCGAGGTAGCCGATGTCTCCGACGGTGAAGTAGCGCCCGCGGCGCGCCTTGTCGGTCTTCTCGCGATCCTTGAAGTACTCGAAGTCGGCTTGCCCGCGCAGCATGTAGACGGTGCCGGGCGTGCCGGTCGCGCACTCGTTGCCCTCGTCGTCGAAGATCTTGATCTCGGCGTTCGCCCACGCCTTGCCGACGGTGCCGGGCTTCTTCCGCCACTCCTGCGGCGACACGATCGTGCCGCCTCCCTCGGTCGCGGCGTAGTACTCCCAGATCGAGTCGCCCCACCACGCGAGCATCTTCTGCTTCACGTCGGGCGGACACGGCGCGGCGGCGTGCACCATCGCGCGCGTCGAGGAGCAGTCGTACTTCGCGCGCACTTCCGCGGGGAGCTGCAGCATGCGATGGAACTGCGTCGGCACCATGTGGCTGGTCGTGACGCGATATTTCGCGATCAGCCGTAACATCTCCTCGGGCGTCCACTTGTCCATCAGCACGACGGTGTGACCGAGGTGCATCGCGCCCGACGCGAACATCAGCACCGCCGTGTGATAGAGCGGCGAGCCGGTGATGTGGACGTTCCCGTCCACGGGCTTCACGCCGAACATCTGCTGGAAGCCGGTGAACAGCGACCCGATCAGATCGGGGTCCATGCCGGTGAGCGGACGCCGCACGCCCTTGGGCCGCCCGGTCGTGCCCGACGTGTAGTTCATGATCGCGCCGGCGCTGCGCTTCTCCGGCGGTGCGCCGGATTGCCCAGCGCTCAGCTCGTCGTACGGGCGGAAGCCGCCCAAGCGCCCGAGCGCGAAACGATGCGAGGCGGGGATCTTCAGCTCCGCGACGGCCTTCGCGAGCGGCTCGGCGAAGCGCGCGCTGCCGACCAGCACGCGCGCTTCGGAGTTCTCGGCGATGTACGCGATCTCGGGACCGGAGAGGTGGTGGTTGATCGGGACGAGGTAGAGCCCGGTCTGGAAGCACGCGAGGTAGAGCTCGACGAACGCCGCGCCGTTCTCGACGACCGCCGCAACCGCGTCACCCTGCGCGAGCCCGAGCGCCGCGAGCCCGCGCGCCACCTGATTGCCGCGCGCCGCGAGCTCGCCGCGCGTGAAGCGCTGCTCATCGGGCGTGACGAGCGCGAGCGCGCCCGGATCCTTCGCCGCGAAAGTCCAGAAGCCGAGATCTGCCATGACGCGTTGCTCCGAATGACTACTCGGGGGTCTGACCCCGATCTCTCACGAAATTTGTAACTGCTCGATTCAGCTCGACTATTGGATTGCCGCAGCGCGTCAGGGCTTCGCGCTGCTCACGATCCAGGTGCTGAAGTATTGCGAGCCGCCGCCGTAGGCGTGGCCTAGCGCCTTCTTCGCGCCGTCCACTTGGTGGGCGCCGGCCATGCCGCGCACCTGCAGCGCGCTCTCGGCGAAACGGATCAGGCCCGAGGCACCGATCGGGTTCGAGGAGAGCACGCCGCCGCTCATGTTGACCGGGAAGTCGCCGGTCAGTGCGGTCGCGCCCTCGTAGGTCATCTTCCAGCCTTCGTTGCGCTCCGCGATCAGCATGCCCTCCATCCACATCGGCTCGAACCACGAGAACGGCACGTAGATCTCGGCGCAGTCGAGTTCCTTGCGCGGGTTCGTGATGCCCGCCTTCTTGTAGAGCGCCTTCGCGTTGTCGAGCGACGCGCGCGGCATCACCTGGTCGCGGCCGCTGAAGAAGGTCGGCTCGCTGCGCATCTCGGTCGCGTGCACCCACGCCACCTTCTTCGACGTGCGCTGCGCGAGCTTCTCGCGCGCCATCACCATCGCGCACGCGCCGTCCGAGGACGGGCACGTCTCGAGGTAGCGGATGGGGTCCCACAGCATCGGCGAGCTCGCCACCTTCTCGAAGCTGATGTCCTCGATCTGCAGATGCGCGTACGGATTCTTCAGCGCGTTCTGGCGATCCTTCACCGCGACGCGGATGCCCGTGTCCTCGGGCGCGCCGGAGCGGCGGATGTAGCCGCGCACGAGCGGCGCGAAGTAGCCACCGGCGCCTGCGACGGTGGCCACAGAGAACGGCAGCGCGATCGAGAGCGCCCAGGTCGCGTTCGACTCGCTCTGCTTCTCGTACGCGACGGTCAGCACGCGATCGTGCACGCCGCTCTGCACCAGGCTCGCCGCCACGATGCCCGTCGAGCCGCCCACGCTGCCCGCGGTGTGCACGCGCAGCATGGGCTTGTAGGCGCCGCCGATCGCCTCCGCGAGGAACAGCTCCGGCATCATCACGCCCTCGAACATGTCGGGCGCCTTGCCGATCACGACGGCGTCGATGTCCTTCCACGTGAGCTCAGCGTCCTCGAGCGCGCGCTCTGCCGCCTCCCGTAACAAGCCGGGCATCGAGAGATCCTTGCGAGACGGCGCGTACTTCGTCTGCCCGACGCCGATCACTCCGCACAGCTCGGCCATGACTACTTGCCCTCCAGCACGCACACGAGGTTCTGCTGCAAGCACGGGCCCGAAGTCGCGTGCGCGACGCTTCGATCTGCACTGCCGCGCCAGATCTGCTGCGCCGCCTCGCCGATGCGCGCGAGGCCGACCGCCATCATCGGGTTGCCCGCGAGCGCGCCGCCCGATGGGTTCACGCGCGTCTTCGCCGAGAGCCCGAGCGCGCGCTCGACCAGGATCTCCTGGTGCGTGAACGGCGCCGACAGCTCGGCGCAGTCGATCTTGTCGCGCCAGACGCCGGCTCTCTGCGCGGCGATCTCGGTCGAGCGCGAGCGCGTCAGATCGCGCACGCCCAGCTCCATCGGCTCGAGGATGTGCGAGATGCCCGTGATCCACGCAGGGCGCTGGCAGAGCTGTCTCGCGCGCTCGCCCGCGGCGAGGATGATGCCGCTCGCCCCGTCGCTGATCGGCGCGCAGTCGTGCTTGCGCAGCGGCGCCACGTGGTGCGGCGCCGCGAGCAGCTTCTCCACCTCGAAGTCGCCCTTCACCTGGGCGAACGGGTTCGACTTCGCGTTCTTGCGATCGCGCACCGCGCGCTCGGCCATCTCGCGCTCGCTCACGTGCCCGTTCTCGAGCAGCACGCGCGCCTGCAGCGCCGCGAGCGACACCGCGTCGGGCCACAGCGGCATCATCGAGTACGGGTCGAGCTGCAGCGCCATGGTGAGCGGCAGATCGCCCATCGAAGGCTTGCCGAAGCCGTAGACCAGCGCGACTTCGGCGTAGCCCATCTGCATCTTCACCCAAGCCTCGTAGAGCGCCCAGGCGCCGTCCATCTCGACGTGGGACTCCGACACGGGCGGCCACGCGCCCACGGCGTCGAGGCCCGAGACGAACGCGAACGACTGCCCGGCCAAATAATCACTCGAGCCCGAGCATACGAAGTCGATCTGATCGTTCGCGATGCCGACGCTCTTCTTCAGCTCGGCGATCACGGGCACGAGGATCTCCACCTCGTTGCGATTGGGCTCGCGGCGCAGCGACGGCGACTGCACGAATCCGACGACGGCGACGTCGCGCATCAGATGTGCTCCTTGTACGAGTCGTAGGAAGCGTCCGGCTCACCGTTCGGCTCGAAGTAGAGGATGTTCGCGACCGAGGTCGTCCACTCTTCGCGCGGCTTCCAGACGGCTTTGACGCGCATGCCCATGTGCACGTCCTCGAGCTTGCAGTTGAGGAGGTGCATCAAGATCGTGTTCGAGCCGTCGAGCAGGACTTGCGCGGTGATGTACGGAAGCTGCAGCGGGATGTTGGCGCTCGGCACGCGCACGATCGAGAAGGTGACGAGCGTGCCGACGTCCTTCAGCTCGACCGGCTCGCCGTCGATCACGACGCCGTGCTGCGGACACGAGCCGCGCGTCGGGAAGTAGACGCGCCCGTCCACGGGGCAGCGCTGCCCCAACAACTTGCCCTGCGAGATCGCGCGCAGGAAGCGCGACGCGCTCTGGCCCGCGGAGTAGGTGTATTGCAGCTCGACGGGCGCGAGCATCACCTCGACCGGTCCCGTGCTCTGCGCGGCTTGCTTCTCGCTCATCACTAGGCCTCCGGCACGAACGCGGCGATGTCGGTGATCGCGCCGACGGTCTTCTCCGCCCAGCGCGCGCGCACGCGCATGCCCGTCTTCATCTTCGCGGCGCTGCCCGCGTCCACGACGTGCAGCAGCGGCGTGGCCGCGCCGTCGAGCTGGATCAGCGCATACGCGAACGGCCGCTGGAGCGGCTGCTGTGCGCGCGGCTCCTGCACCCAGGCCCAGCTCTTGACGACGCCGCGCTCGCTCACCGGCACGAGCTCCGAAATCGCTTCCGCCGTGTCGGGGTCGTACTCCTTCGGCGGCATCAACACGCTGCCGTCCTTGCGCTTCGCTCCGAGGATCTGGCGATCCCGGAGCGCGGTGAAGAACCTGCCGAGCACGGGCCCGAGCGAGCGCTTGTACGTGTACGCGAGCTTGTGCGGCGCGGTCAGCGCGGGCTCGATGGATCGACTCATGCGAACGCCTCCTCCCGACGCCCACGCTGCGAGCTGCTGCGCGCGAGTGCGCGCCGCGTTCGCGATGGGGGCGAAGGAGACGCAGTGAAACACGTTGCATTTCGCCGGACAAGACGTCCGGCGCGGCGTGCTTCAGCCCGAGGCGGAGCTCTCGGCTTCCGCGCGCGGCCGAGCCCGGCGCGGGCGGAGGGGCGTCGGCGCGGGCGCCGCAGGAACTGCGTCGTCGATCGGCTCGGTCGCTCGCGCCGACGCCTGCGCCGGAGCATCGGGTTCGCCCTCCGCCCCGGCGCCGCTCCCCGTCTCTGGCTTCGGCGCCGCCACCGGCTTGCGGAACACGTGCGCCACGGCGGCCGTCCGCAGCTCCTCGAAGGAGTCGCGCACGGCGCGCACGAAGGCCGGCACGTCCGGCACGAGATCTTGGTCGGCGGCGAAGCCCCAGCACAGGCGCCCGTCGTAACTGAAGAGCGCGACCCCGAGCCCCGTTCGCGGCAGCAGCGGCACCACGGGGTACATCCCGAGCAGCTTCGCCCCCACCATATAGAGCGGGAAGCTCGGGCCCGGGACGTTCGTGACGATCATGTTCGCGGGGCCGGAGGCGAGCCCGATCGCGCTGGCGAGCACGCGCGGCGGCAGCCAGTCCGCGAGCGAGAGCAGCGTGTCGACGCCCGCAGCCGCGTCCGAGCGCTTCAGCTGCACCGTCTCCTCGCGGATCTTCGCGAGCCGCGTGAGCGGGTCCTTCTCCGCGATCGGCAGCGGCAGGATCCAGGACGAGACGTGGTTGCCGAGCTGCCCGCGCTCGCCCGCCCGCCGCATGTTCACGGGCGCGGTCACGCGGAAATCGAGGATCGACGGCTCGGCGCGCCGTAACAACAGGTAGCGCCGCACCGCGCCGGCGACGGTCGCGAGCACCACGTCGTTCAGGCTGCAGCCGAGCACTTTGCGCAGCTCGAGCACGTCGTCGAGCGGCATCGTCAGCCAGTCGAATTGGCGGTGCGGCCCGACCACGCCGTTCAGCGGCGTCGCCGAAGCCGGCTTCAGCGCGTAGCCCGCGAGCTTCTGCAGCGACGCGACGCGTTTGCGCGCGTCCTCGAGGAATCTGGCGCGGTTCTGTGCGGCGCGCCCGAGCGCGCTCGCGGCGCGCGCGACGCGCGCGGCGCCGCGCAGGATCTCGTCGCGCGCGAGCTCGAGGTGCGTCGGCGTCGGCCGCGGCGTATAGGGCGCGGGCTCCTCGATCGCGGCGCGCGGCGAGGGCGACAGCATGATCTGCACGAGATCCGCGCCGGCGGCGCCGTCGACCATGCAGTGATGCACCTTGGTGATCAGCGCGAACTGCTCGCCGCCTTCGACGCCCTCGATCAGCCACGCCTCCCAGAGCGGGCGCGCGCGGTCGAGCTGGCGCGAGAGGATCCAGCCCGCCAGCTCCTTCAGCTGCGCGAGCGAGCCCGGTTTCGGCAACGCCGCGTGCCGAACGTGGTAGCGGAGCTGGAAGTAGCGGTCGTCGACCCAAACCGGCCGGTTCTCGAGCGGACTGAACTCGAGCCGCTGCCGGTAGCGCGGGATGCGGTGGAGGATCGACTGCATCGACTCGAGGAAGCGCTCGACGCGGATGCCGCCATCCTCGCCGCGCATCGGCCCGGCCTCGAAGATGCCGACCGCCGCGACGTGCATCGGGGCGTTCTCGCTCTCGGCGAGCAGGAAGGTGTGGTCTTGGCCGGAGAGCCACTCGTACGCGTAGCGCGGCATGGCCGGTGCTCCTTGAGGCTCACCTAAGCAAGCGGGATGCCGCGGCGCGGACGCGCGGCGAGCGCCGGCGCAGCGCGCGCCGCCCAGATCCCGGGCAACGCGCGATCAGGCGCTACGCAGCTCAGCGAGCACGCGCGCGAAGCGTGCGTCCTCGGCCGAATCCGCGGGCATGCGCAGGCTGATCCCGTCCGCGACGCCGACGTAGCGCTCGCGCAGCTGCGCCGCGATCTCGGCGAACGTCGCGGCCGGCACGAGCACGCCCAGCATCTCGTCCGTGACGAGCGTGCGCATTCCGGCCCAGTCGCCCGCGCGCGTCTTCTCGAGCAGTGCGCGTCCGACGCCGCCCCAGCCGTGGTGCTCGAGAGTCCCCCAATAGGCGGGCGTCGAGTAGGTGAAGGCGAGCACCTCGCGCGCGGCCTCGCGCTCGCGCGCGACGCTCGCCGCGTCCGGCCCCGTCGCGACCATCGGGTTCGCGATCACGCGCACGCCGCGCGGGCTGCGCGCCGCCTTGGCCGCACCGGCCGCGAGCCTCGGCCGCATGGCGTCGCGCAGGTAAGCCGGCGACGAGTTGGTCGGGTGCGCGATCACGCAGTCGGCGACCTCGCCCGCGACCTCCGTCATGCGCGGGCCGATCGCGCCCAGCCAGACTTCGATCTGCGCGTGCTCGGGCGGCAGCGCCTCGGGCTTGAAGAACGGCTGCATGCGCGAGAGCGAGTACGAAGCGCTCTCGTACGCGAGCGGGGCACCGGTCTGGAACGCCGCGAAGCACGCGCGCAGCGCGCCGACGTAGTCGCGCATGCGCGCAGCTGGCGCGCTCCAGGGCATGCCGAAGCGCCCCTCGACGTTGCCTCGCACCTGCGGCCCGAGCCCGATCGCGAAGCGCCCACCTGATAACTGCGCCAGCGCCCAGCTGTCTTGCGCCACCAGCATCGGGCTGCGCGCGAACGCGACGATCACGCCAGTCGCGACGCGCAGTGTTCTCGTGCTCGCGAGTGCGAGCGTCGCGGCGGGGATCGCGTCGTAGACCGCCTCGGGCACGATCAGCCCGTCGAAGCCGAGGCGCTCTGCGCGCTGGGCGTGCGCGGGCATCTTGGCGAGCGGCATGCGCACGTCGTCGACGGCGGCCCAGATCTCCACGACTCCACCTTCGCTCGGGGCTCGACGCCTCGATGTAGCCCATCGCGTCGCGCCGGAGCCGCCCCCAGCGGGTACGCCTGATGCTTTCTTGATGTCGATCGACTCAGCCTTGATAACAGCTGAATGTCGGAGGCCATAGCCTGGCTCCCGAATGGAGGTCGCCTCGCATGGACTTCGTATACGTCGCGAGCGTGCTGGCGCTGTTCGGCGTCACGTGGGGGCTCGTGCGCCTCTGCGAGAAAGTGAGCTGAGCCATGGGCGCGTTCGAGCTGATCGGCGCCGCGCTGTCGGTCGCCCTCTTCGTCTACCTGCTGGTGGCGCTGCTCGCGCCTGAGAAGCTGTCATGACGGCCAACGGCCTGCTCCAGCTTGCCTTCTACTTCGCCGTACTCACCGCGCTCTCGATTCCGCTCGGCCGCTACATGGCCGCGGTCTACGAGGGACGCGCGGGCTTCATGCAGCGCGTGCTCGGCCCGGTCGAACGTCTGCTCTACCGCGTTGCGGGCGTGCGCGCTGATCACGACATGAGCTGGAAGGCCTATGCCGGAGCCGTCCTCGTGTTCAACCTGCTCGGCATCCTCGCGCTCTACGCGCTCCAGCGCCTGCAGGGGGGGCTCCCGCTCAACGGCGCCGGCCTGCCCGCGGTGGGCCCGGACGTGGCGCTCAATACAGCCGTGAGCTTCGGCACCAACACGAACTGGCAGTCCTACGGCGGCGAGACCACGATGAGCCACCTCACCCAGATGTTGGGGCTCACCGTCCAGAACTTCGTGTCGGCGGCGACCGGCATGGCAGTGCTGGTGGCGCTGATCCGCGGCTTCACGCGGAAGCTCGCCTCGGGCGTCGGAAACTTCTGGGTCGATCTCGTCCGCTCCACGCTTTACATCCTGCTGCCGCTCTCGCTCGTCGTCGCGCTCGTGCTCGTCTGGCAGGGCACGCCCCAGACCTTCGAGGCCAAGGCGACCGCCGAGCTGCTCGAGCCCGCGACCGACGCCGACGGCAACGCGGTGACGACTCGAGAGATCGCGCTCGGGCC
>DATBRS010000017.1:0-5549 GCA_036560185.1 Myxococcota bacterium | reverse complement strand
GCCGGGAGCTCCGGGGTTGCGTGGGCGCCGCCGAGCGCGCGGTCGAGCGCGTAGAGCGCGCGCACGAACGCGGGCGCGGTGAACGGCAGCGCGAGGAGCCCCGTGACCGCCAGGTCGAGACCCGCGCAGGCGCGGATCACGGGGCTCGGCTCGCTTCGCCTCACTTCGGCTTGCGGAACCGCAGCACGAATTGATCGGTGTGGCCGCGGATCGCCGGATCGAACACGCCGAGCGCGAGCGTGTCGGCCGGATTGCGCAGCGCGTTCGATTCGCCGTCGAGCACGAAGCCCGCAGCCTCGAGCTCGCGCTTCACGATCGCGGGATCGATGCGGTGCAGCCGGTCGACGACGTCGACGGGCGAGCCGGCCTTCGCGCTGTGATCGACCACCACGTACACGCCGCCCGGCTTCAGCGCGGCGAAGATCTGCCGGTTCACCGCGGCGACGTCCAGGTTGAAGCGCGCGAGATGCAGGTCGTGATAGGTCTGCGCGGTGAAGATCACGTCGACCGGCTCGGGGATGGTCAGCGTCGTGAAGCTCTGCTGCACGATCGCGGCGTTCGGGTACTGCGCCACGACGGCCTTGATCGGCGGCTCCTCGCGCTGTGCGCCGGCGGGCGGAATCAGCGCGTAGAGCTTGCCGCTCGGGCCGACGGCTTCGGAGAGGATGCGCGTGAAGTAGCCGCCGCCGGGAATGAAGTCGGCGACGCGCTGGCCGGGCGCGACGCCCGCGAACGCGAGCATCTCGGCGGGCTTGCGCGCGGCGTCGCGCGCGCGGTCTTCGGCCGGGCGCGTCGCCGAGGCGACTGCGGCGACGATGTGCGGCGACGCGGCCGTAATCACTGGCGTCTTGGGCTGCGAGGCGCAGGCGCTGAATGCGAGGGCGAGGGCGGTGAGCGGAGGGAGAGTTCGCATGGGACTCCTGGGGCGCGCAGAGCGCGCGGGCTGGGGGCGGCGCGCGCAGCGTAATGCGCCGGCCGCGCGCTGCGGGAGAAGAACGCGCGGCTCGCGCAAGAATTTCGGGAGCGCGGCTCAGCGGCTGCGCGCGAGCCAGCGCCACACGAGCACGTGCCCGAACAGGGCGGCCTGCACCAGGAACGCGGGCAGCCAGACGTAGGGGAACGCCGCCACCAGCGTGTTCGCCGGCTCGTTCGCGAAGGCGCGCAGCGGCGTCGGCGCGGACAGGAACGCGATCGTGACGATCGCCGCGAGCAGCGCGCAGCCGAGCGCGTTCCAGGCCGCGATCAACGCGCGCGGTGCCGCGCCCCGCGCGGCGAGCACCGCGACCACGGCGGCGCTGAGCCCCGTGAGCACGTCGTAGTTCAGGCCCGACCACGTCATCTGCACCGGGAAAAAGCCGCGCTCGTGCATCGCGTGCAGCCAGTACTCGAGCGGAACTCGGAAGACCTGATAACCGACGAGCCCTGCGATGGGTGCGCGCTCGACCAGACGTGTGCCGAGCGGCGAGAACGCGAGGCCGAGCGTTGCGGCGAAGAGCGCGAGCATCAGCGCGACGAACGGCGGCGGCGTGCGCGAGAAATCCGCGAGTGCGCCGCGCGCGGCGAGCACACCCGGCAGCGCGAGCCACACCGCCACCACGAGCGCGCCGGCGAGCGTGCCGCGCAGGCGCGCGGCGTTCGCGTCGCCGGCGAGCCGCGACTGCGCCGAGACGAACAGCGCCGCCACCGCCGCGACGAGCGCGAGGAACATCTGGGCGAGATGCGGAGGGACTTCGGGCATCGCGACGCTCCGAGACGGCGCGCATTCTGCGCTCGCGCGTTTGCGACTGGCAAGCACGCAGCGCGGCGGCGTTCGCTCTCTCGCGGCCGCTCAGGCCAGATCGAACAGCAACAACTCGCTTTCGGCGCGGGCGTGGAGGTCGACCTGCGCTTCGTCCGCGAGCGCGGCGCCGTCGCCCTCGCCGAGCCGCATGCCCGCGAGCCCGACCTCGCCGCGCACCACGTGCAGCCAGCCCTGACGCGCGCGGCGCGGCGCGAACGAGAGCACGCCGTCGGCGCGCACGCGGCCAGCGTACAGATCCACCTGCGCCTGAATTCGGAGCGAGCCGTCGCGCCCATCGGGCGAGGCGAGCAGCTGGAGCCCGGGCGCCGGCGCGAACGCGCGCTGCTCGTAGCCGGCGGCGAGGCCCGCGCGCTCGGGCAGCAGCCAGATCTGCAGGAAGTGCACGGGCTCGCTCGGCGAGGGATTGAACTCGCTGTGCGTGATGCCGGTGCCCGCGCTCATGCGCTGCACCTCGCCGGGCTTGATCACGGAGCCGTTGCCGAGGCTGTCGCGATGCTCGAGCGCGCCGTCGAGCACGACCGTCACGATCTCCATGTCGCGGTGCGCGTGCGGTGCGAAGCCCTTGCCGGGCGCGACGCGGTCGTCGTTGATCACGCGCAAGTTGCGAAAGCCGAGGTGCGCGGGGTCGCGGTAGTCGCCGAAGGCAAAGCTGTGGCGGCTATCGAGCCAGTCCGTACGCGTGCGGCCGCGCTCGGATGCTTGGCGAATGCGAATCACGGGGGGCTCCACGGGCGCGAAGGGGGCGGTTATCGCGGACGAAGCTCGGCTCGGCAAGCGGCGGGCGTGACGGCCGCACTGGCCCGCGGCGCAGCCGCTGCCACCCTGCGCGCATGCCCGCCGTGATCCCGACCCTGCGCATCGAGAAGCTCGCGGCGAGCCGCGACTTCTACGTGCGCGCGCTCGGCTTCCAGCTCGACTGGGAGCACGCCGACGCAGCGGGCGCGCTCTTCGCGCAGCTCTCGCGCGAGGGCCTGCTGCTCTATCTGAGCGAGCGCAGCGAGGACGGGGCGGGGCGCGGGCTCGTCCATCTCTATGTGCCGAACGTCGACGCCTGGCACGCCGAGTTCTTCGAGCGCGGCGTCGACGCGCCGCTGCCGCAGGACAAGCCGTGGGGCAACCGCGAGTTCCGTATCGTGGACCCCGACGGCAATCAGCTGTGCGTGTGCACTCCGAAAACCGCCGGGAGGTGACGCATGCCGAGCGCCAAGCACGTGGGCATCGTGGCCGTCAGCGCCGAGGGCGCGGCGCTCTGTTACCGCACGCTCTGTACGGAGGGCGCCGAGCAGCTCGGCGCGCACGCGCATCCCGAGGTGTCGCTGCACACCTTCCCGCTCGCGGCGTACATGGAGCCCGCGAACGCGGGCGACTGGGAGCGCGCGGGTGATCTGCTGCTGGCGTCCGCAGCGAAGCTCGCCGGCGCCGGCGCGCAGCTGCTGATCTGCCCCGACAACACGCTGCACCAGGCGCTCGATCTGGTGCGCGCGCGCTCGCCGCTGCCGTGGCTGCACATCGCCGAGGAGGTGGCGCGCTCGGCCGGGGCGCAGGGCTTCAAGAAGGTGGGGGTGCTCGGCACGCGGCTGCTGATGGAGGGCCCCGTGTACGCGGGGCCGCTCACGGCGGAGGGAATCGAGAAGGTCGTCCCGAACGACGCGGATCGCGCGAAGATCGACGAGATCATCTTCGGCGAGCTCGTCTACGGCCGCTTCGAGAGCGTCTCGCGGCGCTTCTTCGGCCGCGTGATTCGGCGGCTCCAGCAGGCGGGCTGCGACGCCGTCGCGCTCAGCTGCACCGAGATCCCGCTGCTCGTCGGGCAAGCCGATTCGCCGCTGCCGGTGCTCGATTCGACGCGCACACTCGCGCGCGCGGCGCTGCGCGAGGCGCTCGCCGCGTAGCCGCCGGCGTCAGCGCGTCGCCGAGTAGAAGAGCCGGTTCGGCGTCGCCGGATCCGTGCTCCAGCTCGGCATGCTCTCGTTCCAGCCGCCGCCGCTCGTGACGTTGTGCACCGCGCTCACCGCGGGCGTCGCGCCCGCGAGGTTCAGGTCGAACACGAACACGTCGATCGCGTCGCCGCTCGCGACGGTGGAATCGAGCGACCAGAGCGCGAGGCGGTCGCTGGCCTGATTCCAGCGCGGGAAGAAGTCGGCGATCGTGGGGTCGGGCAGCAACGTGACGGACGCGTCGGTGGGCTGCGCGGGATCGGTGTAGCGGCCGACGAGCACGTCCCAGTCGCCGAACGGGCCGGGCGCGTCCGTGAGGTGGCGGTAGCTCGCGATCCAGTTGCCGTCGGGCGAGATCTGCGCGTCGTAGTCGCCGGGCGGAAAGAAGTCGAGCGTGCCGTTCGCCGCCGCGGTGCGCTGCGTGACGTTCTCGAGCCGCCAGTTGTTACGGTTCAGCGTGGCGGTGTAGAGCCGGCTCGAGCGCGCGCCGGCCGTCATGCGCTCGCGCTTCCAGACGATCTGGTCGTTCGGGCCCCACTGGCAGTCGCTGTCGAGCTCGTCGCTCGCCGGCGCGTTGTTCGCGTAGCCGAGCCGCTGCTTGCGCGCGCCGTTGATCTCCATCACGTAGAGACGCAGCTGGAACGAGCCGGTGGCGTGCCGGTCCGACGCCCAGATCACGTGCGTGCCGTCCGGCGAGACGTGCGGCGTCACGTCGACCCAGCCGTTGTCGATGCGCGCACCGAACGCGTCGTAGTCGGTGAGCATGCGCGGGCGCGTGCCGTCGAGGTTCATCTTCGCGATCGCGCTCGCCGCGAGATCGCTCTCGTCGAACTCGCCGTCGAGGTTCACGTCCGCGAGGTAGGTCTGGTAGACGAGGTAGGGCGCGTCGCTCGGGCCCTGGACGACGTGATTCTCCTGCATGCGCGTCGTCGTGAGCTGGCTGCGCGCGCTGCCGTCGACGTTCTGCGCGAACACCGCGTGCTCGGTGGCCGGCACCGCGGTCGCGCTGCGCGGCAGCGGATCGCTGCGGTCGTTCATCGTGTCGTTGTCGGTGTCGCTGTCGAGTGGGTTCGTCTGGAACACGAAGATCTCTTCGCCGTCCCACACGCCGTCGTCGTCCGAGTCCGCGTCGTTGGGATCGGTGCCGAAGTTGAGCTCTTCGCTGCTGAACAGGCCGTCGCCGTCGCGATCGGTGCCGCCGACCTGCACGCCGCACGAGGCGCCCGTGAGCGCGATGAACGCGAGCAGGAGCAGGAAGAGGGCTAAGGGCGGCGCGCTGCGCTGGACGATCATTTGCATCGGATCGTCCAACCCGCGCCGAAAATTCAGGTTGCGCGCGGACGCTCGCTCGGCGCCGCGCTCTTGCGGCCGCGCCAGCTCCCGAGCAGCGCGGTAGCGAGACCGAGCAGCAGCTCGTCGGCAAACGGAATGACGTCGGGCACCACGAGATCGATCGCGAACAGCGCCGCGGTGAGCAGAAAGAGCTTCGGGAAGCGCAGCTGCGCCGCGCGCGAAACGAACCAGCCGAGTAGCAGCGGGCGGGTAGCCATCATGCAGCAGTGTACGCGCGCTGCCCCGGCGGGTTCGCGGCGGCGTAGGCTGTGCGCATGGCGGCGAGGAAGCGAGCGCGAGGCGCGTCAAGGGAGCCGGCGCGTAAGACGCCGCGCGCGGCGCTGGCCTTCTTGCGCGCCCACGGCGTCGTGCTGCTCTCGGCGCGCGGCGCCGCGCCCTCGCTCGCGGAATGGGTGGCGGGCGAGGCGATTCGCGGCAGCTGGTGGGCGCACGCGCGCGGGCACGAGATCTACGCGCTG
>DATBRS010000016.1:0-1842 GCA_036560185.1 Myxococcota bacterium | reverse complement strand
GAACCGGCGGCGAGCAGGCCGCCGAACCAGCGGTCGTACCACTCGTCCACCGTAATCAGTGTGACGCCGAGCATCAGCGGCAGCGCGACCACGAGATACTTGCGGAACTCCGGATCGAGCGGCGCGATCCGGAAGCCGAGGCGCACGCGGCCGCGCGCCTCGTAGAGCGCGGTGCCGAGGGAGCCGGCCGCCGCGCCGAACAGCGCGCCCCAGGCGAAGCCCGCGATGCCGAGCTGACGCGCGCCGAACCAGCCGCCCGCGATGATGCCGAGGTTGTAGACGATGGGCGCGGCCGCCTGGGAGCCGAAGCGCCCCTCCGCCATCAGCGCGCCGCGCACGATGCCGCCCGCGATGAAGAAGATCTGCGCCGGCAGGACCACGCGCGTGAGCTGCGCCGTGAGCGCGCGCGCCTCCGGCTCGAAACGCGGGAACTGCAGCGCGACGAGCGCGTGCGCGAAGACCCAGAGCAGTGCGCTCACGATCGCTGCGGCCGCCGTCATCGTGCCGAGCACGGTCGCCAGGAAGCGCTGCGCGCCATCTTCGCCGCGCTCGGCTTTGGCGCGTGAGTAGAGCGGAATGAACGCGATCGAGAGCGCGCCACCGGCGAGGAAGTAGAAGAGGATGTCGGGGATCTGGAAGGCCGCGTTGTAGGCGTCGGTCGCGCGCCCGCGGCCCACGAGGCCCGCGATCACCGCCTCGCGCCCGAAGCCGAGCACGCGCGAGAGCAGCTGGCTCGCGGCGAGCAGCAGTGCGGCGAAGCCGATGCGGCGAGCGGTTTGCTCGGTCATGCGGGGCGCAGCATGACGCCAGATCGCATGCAGCTCGACCCCCGATTCAGCCCGGCGGATTCAGCTCGCGCCAGATGCGCCCATCGAAGCTCTCCATCACGACGTAGTCGCCCTCGCGTCCCTTCAAGAACGGGTGGTCGAGCGGAACCTTGCCGTAGGGCGTGTCGAGCACGTATTGCGGAATCGCGAAGCCGCTGGTGCGGCCGCGCAGCGCGCGGAAGATTTCGAGCCCGCGCTCGATCGGGACGCGGAAGTGCGCGGTGCCCTCGAGCAGCTGCGCCTGATACACGTAGTAGGGCCGCACGCGCATGCGCACGAGGCCCTCGCACAGCGCCTTCATCGTCGCGACGTCGTCGTTCACGCCCGCGAGCAGCACGCTCTGGTTGCCGACGGGGATGCCCGCGCGCGTGAGCAAGTCGCAGGCGAGCGCGGCCTCGGGAGTCAGCTCGCGCGGGTGGTTGAAGTGCGTGTTCAGCCAGAGCGGGTGGTAGCGCTGCAGCATCTCGCACAGCGCCGGGGTGACGCGCATGGGAAGCGTCACCGGCAGGCGCGTGCCGAGGCGCACGATCTCGACGTGCGGGATCGCGCGCAGCTCGCGCAGCAGCCACTCGAGCCGGTCGTCGCTGAACACGAGCGGATCGCCGCCGGTGAGCAGCACGTCGCGGATCTCGGGCGTGCGGCGAATCCACGCCAGCGCCTCCTCCAGCTCGCGCCGCTTCATCGTCCACTCTTCGTCGCCGACCATGCGCTTGCGCAGGCAGTAGCGGCAATACAGCGCGCATTCGTTGTTGACGCAGAACGCGATGCGATCGCGGTAGACGCGCACCACGTTCTTCACGGGCGAGTGGGCGACCTCGTCGAGCGGATCGGCGAGGCCGACCGGATCGCCCAGCTCCGCGAGCCGCGGCACCACCTGCTTGCGCACGGGGCAGCTCGGGTCCGTGGGATCCATCAGCGACGCGTAGTACGGCGTGATCACGAAGCGGAAGCGCTCGGAGAGCGCCGCGATCGCGCGCGCCTCGTCGTCGGTCGGCGCGATGAAGCGCGCGAGCTC
>DATBRS010000015.1:0-5749 GCA_036560185.1 Myxococcota bacterium | reverse complement strand
ACGATGGAGCAGCTGCTCGCGCACAAGGCGAGCGGCGCGATCTATTAGGGCGAGTCGGCGCCGGCGCGGCCGCGCTCACAGGAAGCGGGCGCGCAGCTCGGGCGTCGGGACCCAGCACGCGGCGCGCTTGCCAAAGCGCGCGTAGCGATTGCGCGCGACGAAGTCGTAGGCCGCGTCGCGCAGCGGGCGAGGCACGAGCGCGAACAGCGAGGCGAGCGCCCACACGCCGCCGATCCGGCGCGCGCACTCGAGCGCGGCGTCGCTCTTCGTCCAGTGCGCGTCGCCGTCCAGCAGCACCACGGAGTCCATCGCACCTTGCGGGAGGCCGTGCGCGGCGAGCAGGCGGCGGCCGGCGTCGCTCTGCAGCGAGGCGAAGCGGAAGCGAGCGGCGCGGTCGTGCGCAATCAGCCACTGCACGGAGCCGTGGCAGAGGTTGCACACGCCATCGAACAGCAGGATCGGGCCGCTCGGCTTCGTCACGCGCGGCACGGTAACGCCGCGTCGCAAGTCAGGGCAGAAGGCTCTCCGGGTCGCGCGCGAAGAACTTCTTGCGCGTGCTCGAGATCGCGCGTTCCTCACGGAAGCCGCGCGCAGCGAGCAGGCGCAGCAGCTCGCTCACGCGCGCCTCGCCGATCACGTGGGGATGCAGCTCGAGCAGCAGCTTGCGCACGCCGGTCCAGTCGATCTCCGGCAACAGCTCCGCCTCGCCGCCCTCGATGTCGACGATCAGGAAGCTCGGCGCCACGCGCCGCAACAGCTCGGCGACGGCGATGCGCGGCACGCGTACCGGCTCGGCATTCGGGCGGCCCGCGAGCGAGGAGGAGACGAACTCGCGCGTGACGAACAGCTCCGCCTCGCCGCGCTTGCGCCCGAGCACGCCGTGAACCACCTCGGGCGCGACGCCGTTCGCAGCGTGGGTCGCGCGGATGCGCGGCAGCAGGGCGGGATTCGCCTCGACTGCGGTCACGCGCTCAGCGCCGATGCGAAGCGCGCAGAGCGTCGAGAGGAAGCCCGCGCCCGCGCCGATCTCGAGCACGACGTCGTCGGGCGCGAGCCGCAGCGAGACGCAGCGCGCCTCGCCGCGTTCGTAGCGCTCGGCGTAGAGCGCGCGGCGCAGCGCCGGCGTCGCATCCGCGCCGAGATCGAGCACGACGCCGTGCAGCCGGACCTGTGCGGGCCGCGTGAGCAGGCGCAGCGCGTAGCGCGGGTAACGCGCCGCGCCGCCCCGCCACCACCGGAGCCGACCCGCGAGCTCGCGCCACGTCATGCGCCGAGGATGACGGACCCGCGCCTCGCGGAAAGACTCGCGCGGCTCAGGCCAGCGCGGCCTCGGCCTTCCGGCTCGGCGCGTGCGAGACGCTGCGGCTCAGGATGCCGGTCGCCTCGTCGAGCCCCGCGAGCATGCGCCCGTAGAGGCGGATCTTCAGCGACTCGAGCACGATGAAGCCGAACAGCGCGCAGATCGATTTCGAGACGGCGCCCGCGAGGCCGACCATCTCCAGCATCGCGTCGCCCTCGCCGCCCTTCGCGAGCACGAGCACGACCAGGCCGAACAGCGTGCCGATGAATCCGATCGGCGGAAGGATGTTCGAGAAGAGCGTGATCGGCTTGGCGTAGTTGGCCTCGTACTCGTTCGACACGTACTGGCGCGACGCGTCGATCAGGAACGCCATCGGCATCTTCTCCGGGTTGTCGCGCTGCGACGTGCGCAGCACGCGCAGCACCTGCACGGCGATCGGCTCGTGCACCGTGGGCATGTCGCGCTCGAGCGCCTTCTGGATCTCGGCCGCGCTCACCTTGCGCGTCACGGCGAAACCGCGCATGCAGGCGCGCAGGCCCCAATAGAACGGAAAACAGACGGCGATCAGCGCCATGATCGTGACGATCAGCGCCGCGATCGATCCAGCATTCCAACTTGCTTCGGGGGCCATGGGAGTCTCCAGGGTCAGGCGTTGGGGAAGGGGAGCGGAAGCCTCAGTCCGTCTCGGTGCGCGCGCTGAGCCGCGCCTCGGGGTCGTCGTCGCGCCAGTACTCTTCCTCGACCAGCTCGAGCGCCTTGTCGAGCTTCGTGCGGCGGCCCACCGGGTACTCGACCATCAGGTCGCCGCGGTTGCGGAAGCGCAGCTTGACGTCGTCGATCAGCGCCTCGGCGCGGTGCGGTGACTCCAGCTTCGAGAGCATCTCGATCGCGACGAAGCGGATGCCGGCGTCGAGGCCGGCGAGCTCCGGGTGGTGGCTGGTCCAGTCCTTCGCGAGCAGCGGCTCCACGTGCTCGTCCATGTACGCGTAGAACGAAGTCTTCAGCAGCTGGATGCCGGAGTCGTCGCCGCGCATGAGCATCGAGTCGAGCGTGCGCAGGTTGCGCACGATGTCGGCGTGGGTGCGCTGCATCGTCCGGCTCTTCTCGGCGAGCGTCTCGCCGCCGAGCGGCTTGGCGACGCGCGTCGTCTCCATGTCCTCGAGCGGTACCGGCTCGTAGCTGGCGCAGCCGGCGAGCGCGCCGAGCAGTGCGAGCCCGATCAGCCTTCGAATCCGTTTCGCCATGAGCGCTCCTCCTGGCTGCGGCTCAGTACGCCGCCTCGGTGACGTCGACGTCCGCGTGCTCGTGGTACATGCGGCGCAGCAGCGCGTGCAGCGGGTGATCGCGGCGCGAGCGCAGCTCGTCCGAGAGTCCGTCCGTCTCGAGCGTCGACTTGTAGAGCGGCAGCGTGCGGCGGCGCGCTTCGATCTGCGTGCTCAGCCGCTCGACCAGCGCGCTGGCCTCGTCGATGTCCTTGTTGAGCTGCGAGAGCTGGGCCGCGTCGAGCTTCTCGCCGGTGCCGAGCGGCCCCGCGAGCTCGCCCTCGTCCGACATCGCGGCCGGCGGAGCGGTGTGCGAGCCGCCCGCGAGCTGCGCTTGCAGGCTCTTGAGCCGCGTCTTCGCCTCGTCGCGCTGCACCGTGAGCTTCGAGAGCCCGGCCTCGAGCTCGTCGATGCCCTTGCCCTCGGCGTAGCCGAGATACACGAGCACGAGGCTGTCCGAGAACGCGCTGACGAGCGTCTTCAGGCGCTCGGCCTCCGGCTCGTTGCTCGCGATCCAGCGCGTGAGCGCGCGCGAGCGCGTGGCGCCCTCCGCCGCGGGACGCACCAGCTCGAGGTATTCGCTCTCGCGGCCCTGGCGCTGCAGCGCCGCCGTGATGCCCGGCCAGATCTGGCGATCGAAGGGGAAGATCTTCAGCGCCGCGCGGTACTGCCGGATCGCGACGTCGATCTCCTCGCTGGTCGGATGCTTCGCGTAGATCAGGTACGCGTCGCCGATGCCGCGCGCGGCCTCGTGCGCCGCGAAGTACGCGGAATCCGGCACGCCCTCCTTGCCCTCGTTCGTGGCGTAGTAGAGGAACAGCTGCAGGTAGCGCGTGTAGAGGCGCGCGGCGTTGCGCGCGTGCTCGTCCGCCTTGTGCGGCAGCGCCTGGCTCTGGGCCAAATAATAATCGGCGATGTTGAGCGAAGCTTCCTGGATCTCTTCCCAGAGGCCGCGCATCGCGAGCACGTAGTCGGGCTTCTGCAGGTAGCCGAGCGCGCCCCAGCCGTCGTCGCCGGCGTCGGCCATGCGCGTGTAGACGTCGATCGCGTCCTCGAGCGTGAACGTGGTCTGGATCTCCGGGTCGACGCCGAGGCGCTGCTTGGCGGCGTAGATCTCGCCGAGCAGGCGCAGCGTGCGCGTGTGCACCGCCGCCTCGCCCTGCACCGTGTCCGCGCGATCGAGCGCGGTCTGGTACGACGCGCTCGCGACTTGCAGCGCCTTCACGGTCGCCTCGCCGAGGCCCTCGCTCGCGAGCTTGCTGCGCGCGGTGTCGTGCAGCTTCGCGGCCTCGAACAGTGCCAGCGTGAAGGTGAGGCTGCCGGCGTCGGATTCCGCGCCGTCGAGCCGCTCGATGATGCGCGTCAGGTATTCCTTCGAGGACGCGCTCACCGGGATCACGTCGGGATGCCCGCCGACGCGGCCGTCCGCGAGCATGCGGATCACCGAGCCGAGCGGATCGAGGCCGCTGTCCACGCCCAGCTCCTGGCTGCGCAGCAGGATCAGGCGCGCGACGTTCTCGTACAGATAGGGGAGCGCCGCCGCGAAGCCCGCCGCCGGCGAGTCGTTCAGCGAGAGCGCCTGCATCGTCTGGTACGGCTCTTCGAGCGGCACCACGACCTTCTGCCAGAGGTCGAGTACATAGCCGACGAAGTCGTGCTCGCGCCCGAGCTCGAGCGCTTCGTGCGCGTGGATGTAGTGGTACCAATAATGATTCTCGCTGCGGCCGAGCTGCTCCGAGAGCTGGTCGATCGCGTCGACGCTCTTCTCGAGCTGGTCCGCGTCCGAGCTCGCGAGGTAGAGCAGCAGGTAGCCGATCGCTTGGCGGCGGATGCGCAGCTCGTCGTCGGGGCCCGGCTCGTCGGAGTCGACCGTCGTCTCGAACTGCTCGGTGATGTAGCGGTCGAGCGGAACACCGGCTTCCTTGCCGTACTGCGCGATGCGCGCCTTCAGCGCCGCCGAATCCGCGGACGAGTAGACGTACGCGTAGTCGAGGTAGCCGTCCCATGCGTTGCCGGCCGCGAACGCCGCAGCGCCTGATAACAGCGCGAGCGCCGACACGGTGGCGGACAAAACGATTCGTCGCGCACGACGCAGATCCATGCTCAACCCCCTAAGCACGCGAGTGCCAAACGAAGCTCGACGCAGCGGTCGACCGCGCGCCGGCCCGGCGCGCGTTCGATCCACATCAAGAACGCATTCAGGTTCTTGGTCTCCACGAAGCGGTATCGGCCGTTGGCGCTCGAACATTCGGCCCGTCCGCGCACGGCGCTGAGCAGCGCCATCTTCCGCTCGTCCTCCTCGCGGTCGGTGGCGCAGGCCGCGAGCGAGCCGAGCGGAACGGCGGCGAGGTTGTCGCCCTGGCCGGAGCTGGCGGCGCGCTGGGGCGCACTGCGCTCGGTGCGCCCGACCGAGGCGGTGGAAGTCTCGGTCGCGCGCTCCGCAGGGGCCGCGGACGCGAAGCCCACCCCTTGCGGGCGGTTCGTCGCGGTCTTGGGCGCGGAGGCCGTGCGCGGCGCGGCGCGGGTCGCGAGCGCCGGCGGGCTGGCGTTCTCGTCGAAGGCGGCGGGCGGCGCTGCGGCGGCGAAGGCGGGCGGACGGCTCGGGCCGCCGCTTTGCGCCACGACGTTCGTACGGACCGCGCGCGAGGCCACCGCGGCGGGGGTTCCGGCGGGCACTCGGTCGCCGACGGGCGCGAAGTCCGCGAGGGCGGGCAGGGTGCGCTGGTTGGCGGCGGGGGCGCGCGCGATCTTTCGGGTGGGCGGCGGCAGGAGCGCGGGGCGCTCGGACGGGACCGCGGGGACGGGCGCGAGGGGATCGATGCTCACGACCGTCGGCGGCTTCTTGGCCGGCTCGCGGGCGACCCGAACGGGCGCGGGCGTCGGCAGGAACTCTTTGGGCGGCTCGACCGGCGCCGGCATCGCCGGCGGAGGGGGCGGCGGCTGCACCCGTTTCACCACCTTGACCGGCTCCGGCGGGGGCTCCGGGGTGACCGGCTCCGGCATCGGCTCCGGCTCCTTCGCCACCTGCACGGGCTCGGGTTCCGGCTCCGGCTCGGGGATCACGGGTTCGGGAAGCGGAGGCTCTTCCTCTTCTTCGACGCGCGGCGCGGTCATCATCACGATCTGGGCGCCCTCGTCGTCCGGTGGCTGTGTGAACAGCGGCGCGAGCAAGAGCGCGAGCGCGAAC
>DATBRS010000014.1:0-19794 GCA_036560185.1 Myxococcota bacterium | reverse complement strand
ACGCTCTGCGGAACCTCGGCGGGCACCTTCTTGTTGAGCTTCACGTAGTTGTCGAAGGTCTGGTGAACGCTCCGCACCATCGCTTCGGTCTCGGCTCCCCGCGCGTCGTTCTCGTCGAGCACTTCGATGTCGGCGGTGAAGTACGGCTCGTTCTGCACGATGCGCTTCACGCGCGCGCGCGCCCGGCCCTCGACGAGCACCTTCACGGTCTGGTCGGGGAGTCGCAGCAGCTGAATGATCGAGCCGAGCGTACCGACGCGATAGATGTCCTCTTCGCTCGGCTCGTCCTTGCCGGCGGAGCGCTGCGCCGCGAGGAACAGCTCGCGCCCGTTGGCGGCGGCCTCTTCGAGCGCCTTGATCGACTTGGGGCGCCCCACGAACAGCGGCACCACCATCGTCGGGAACACGACGATGTCGCGCAGCGGCAGCAGCGGGATGATCCGCTCGCTGCGACCGGGCTCCGGGGGAGTGCCCTTGGGATCGTCGCTTTTGAAGAACGACATGCGCTCGCTTGCTCCTGGCGGCCCCCGGAAGACCGTGCTTAAGCCGACTCCGCTTCTCGCTTGTAGACGAGCAGCGGCTCGGCGCCCTGCTCAATCACTTCCTCGTTCACGACGCACTCGACGACGTCGTCGCGCGACGGGATGTCGTACATCACGTCGAGCATCGCCGACTCGAGGATCGCGCGCAGGCCGCGCGCGCCCGACTTGCGCGCGAGCGCTTGCCGCGCGACCGCGCGTAGGGCGCCGTCCGTGAAGCGCAGCCGCACGTCCTCGAGCTCGAACAGCTTCTGATACTGCTTGCTGAGCGCATTCTTCGGGCCGGTGAGGATGTTCACGAGCGCGGAGTCGTCGAGCTCGTCGAGCGTCGCGATCACCGGCAAGCGGCCGACGAACTCGGGAATCATCCCGAACTTCAGCAGATCCTCGGGCTGGATCTCGCGTAACAAGTCGCCGATCTTGCGATCACTGCGCTTCTGCACATCGGCGCCGAAGCCGATGCCCTTCACGCCGGTGCGGCGCTGGATGATGCCGTCGAGCCCGACGAACGCGCCGCCGCAGATGAACAGGATGTTCGAGGTGTCGACCTGCAGGAATTCCTGCTGCGGGTGCTTGCGGCCGCCCTTCGGCGGCACGCTCGCCATCGTGCCCTCGATGATCTTCAGCAGCGCCTGCTGCACGCCCTCACCGGACACGTCGCGCGTGATCGACGGGTTCTCGCTCTTGCGCGCGATCTTGTCGATCTCGTCGATGTAGATGATGCCGCGCTGCGCGCGCTCGACGTCGTAGTTCGAGGCCTGCAGCAAGTTCAGGATGATGTTCTCGACGTCCTCGCCGACGTAGCCCGCCTCGGTGAGCGTGGTCGCGTCGGCGATCGTGAACGGCACGTCGAGCATCTTGGCGAGCGTCTGCGCGAGCAGCGTCTTGCCGGAGCCGGTCGGACCGAGCAGCAGTATGTTCGACTTCTGGAGCTCGACCTCGCCGAGCCGGCCCTGGTTCTCGATGCGGCGGTAGTGATTGTGCACCGCGACCGCGAGCACCTTCTTCGCGAAGTCCTGGCCGACCACGTAGTCGTCGAGGAAGGCGCGAATCTCGTGGGGCTTCGGGACCTTCGAGGTCTCGCGCCGAGTCTCCTCTTGCCCGTATTCCTCGGCGATGATGTCGTTGCACAGCTCGATGCACTCGTCGCAGATGTAGACGGTCGGGCCGGCGATCAGCTTGCGGACTTCGCGTTGGCTCTTTCCGCAGAAGGAGCACGACAGGTTCGCGTTGTCGTCTCGCTTCTTCACGTCTTCGCCGCCCCCCGAATGCCGCGCTGCGCACTGGTCGCGGCGACCGGCCGCGGTCGGTGCGCCGCTACGTGATCGACGACGCCATAGGCACGGGCTTCGTCCCCACTCATATAGTAGTCGCGCTCGGTATCGCGAGCGATCTGCTCGATCGATTGCCCGGTGTGGCTCGAGAGCACTTCGTTCAGGCGATCGCGCAGCTTGAGGATCTCTTTGGCTTGGATGTGGATGTCGGAGGCCTGACCGCGCGCGCCGCCCCAGGGCTGGTGGATCATCACGCGCGCGTTGGGCAGCGCACTGCGCTTGCCCTTCGCTCCGGACGCCACCAGCACCGCCGCCATCGACGCGGCCTGCCCGACGCAGAACGTGGTCACGTCGGGGCGGACGTATTGCATGGTGTCATAGATCGCGAGGCCGGCGGAGATCGAGCCGCCCGGAGAGTTCACGTAGAGGTGAACGTCGGCATCGGGGTCCTCAGCCTCCAGGAACAGCATCTGCGCGATGATCAGGTTCGCGTACTCGTCGTGGATCTGACCGCTCAGGAAGATGATGCGGTCGCGTAGCAGGCGCGAATAGATGTCGTAGATGCGCTCGCCGCGGTGATCCTGCTCGATGACGTTCGGAATGAGAGGCATCGGGTGCTCGCGGGCTCCGGTCTGGTTTCTTCGGCGCGCTCTGTTCCGCGCAGCGAGTTGTTATTCGGCCTCCAAGCCCTCGCGGCGAGCCGCCCTCTCGCCGACTCGGCCGCGCGGCGCTCGCGCTCTGCGCGCTAAGTGCCCGACGGCTCGGCCACCTTAGCCAGGGCGAGAACTCGGTCAAGCGCGGAATCGACGCGCAGGCGGCCGCGCAAGCCCTCCAAGAGCCCGCGCTCCTCGTACTGCTTGCGCAAGCGATCGGCAGCGAGGCCCTGCTCGCGGGCCATTTGCGCGATGCGCTCGTCCAGCTGCGCATCCGCGATCTCGATCTTCTCCTCGTCCGCGATCGCCTCGAGCAGCAGGCTCTCGCGCACCTCGCGCTCCGCGTCCGGGCGCCATTCTTCCTGCCACTGCGCCATGCGCTGGTGCAGCTCTTCGTGCGGCATGAACTGCCCGAGCTGCTGATGCGCCATGTCGAGACGTTGCGAGAGCCGGCGCGACACGAGGCCCGGCGGCACGTCGAACTTCGCGAGCCCGACCAGGCTCCCCATCACGCTGCGCCGCAGCTCGTCGTTCGCGGCCCGCTCGCGCCGCGCCGCGAGGTCCTTGCGCACGCGCTCGCGCAGCGCGTCGACCGTGTCGACGCCCTCGTCCCCGAGCGACTTCGCGAACTCGTCGCTGAGCGCAGGCGTCTCGCGCTTCTGCACCGCCTTCACGGTCACCGCGAACACGGCGTGCTTGTCGCGCAGATCCTCGGCGCCGTAGTCCGCCGGGAACGTCACGTTCAGCTCGCGCGAGTCGCCGGGCCGCGCGCCTTTCAGCTGCTCCTCGAAGCCCGGGATGTAGCCGCCCGAGCCGATCTCGATCGACGCCCCTTCGGCGCTGCCGCCCTCGAACGGCTTGCCGGCGATCGTGCCGCGATAGTCGATCGCGAGGGTGTGGCCCGTATCCGCGGGCTCGCCGGCGTCGACGAGGGGCGCGCGCCGAGTGCGCAGCGCCGTCAGCTCCTGCTCGACCTCTTCCTCGTTCGTCTGGACGCTCGGCTTCGTGCCCGGTAGCCCGCGCCACTCCGGCAGCGCGATCTTCGGCATCACCTCGATCGTCGCCGTGTACTTGAACGCGCGATCCTGGGCCGGCTGCTCCGCCTCGATCTGCGGCTCCGCGACCGGCGCGATGCCCGTCTGCTGCACGGCCTCGGGCAGCGTCTCGTTCACGAGCGTGCGCTCGATCTCCTCGCGCAGCGACGCGCCGTACAGGCTCTCGAGCACGTTCCGCGGCACCTTCCCCGGGCGGAAGCCCTTCACGTTCACGCTGCGGCCGAGGTCGCGGTAGGCGCGATCGAAGGCTTGCCGCACGCGCGCGGGATCGACCTCGATCTTCAGGCTGCGGAGGACCGGGCTGATTTCGACGGCGGAGACGGAGACGCTCATGAACCCTCTCGAGAGCTGGTGCCGGGGACAGGACTCGAACCTGCACGTCCAAAGGACAGAGGCTTCTAAGACCTCTGCGTCTGCCAGTTCCGCCACCCCGGCGCGAAGGGCGCGGATGCTAGGAGATAGGGAGGGCGGTCGCCCCCGCCCGGCCCGGGGGTTCGCTGTCGACCCGCTGGCGCCGGCGGCGCCGGAAGGGCGACGCTCGCGGCGCGAGGTCACCGCGTGAAGGTCGGCTTGCTCCAGTTCTTCTCTTGGCCGGATCGCAAGGTCCCCCTCGCTGCGGTCTACGAGCGTGCGCTCGCGCGGATCGACGTGATGGAGCGCACGGGCTACGACGCGGTCTGGCTCGCGGAGCACCACTTCACGGGGTACAGCGTGTGCCCTTCGGTGCACGTCATGGCGACGCACATCGCGGCGCGCACTCAGCGCCTGCGCATCGGCACGGCGGTGACGCTCGCCGCGTTCTACCACCCGCTGCGCATCGCCGAGGAGATCGCGCTGCTCGACGTGCTCTCGGGCGGGCGCGTGAATTGGGGCGCCGGCCGCGGCTTCGACGCGACCGAGTTCGCGACCTTCGGCGTCGAGCCCGCGGAGAGCTCGGAACGCTTTCGCGAGGCGGTCGAGGTCGTGCTGGCCGCGTGGCAGAGCGAGCGCCTGCACTTCTCAGGGAAGTTCCACCGCTTCGACGGCGTCGAGGTGCTGCCGAAGCCGCTGCAGCAACCCCATCCGCCGACGTGGGTGGCCGCGACCTCGCCGGACGCGATTGCGTGGGCGGCGTCGCGCGGCCACTCGATCCTGATGGATCCGCATTCGACGCACGCGGAGATCGCGCGCAAACGCGAGGCCTATCGCGGCGCGCTCGCGCAGCACGGCCACTCGTTCGCGGGCCGCTCGCTGCCGATGGCGCGGCTGATGGCGATCGCGCCGACGGACGCGGAGGCCGAGGAGGTCGCACGCCGCGGCGCTCGCTGGACCACGGGCTCGTACGTGAAGGCGAAGACGATGAACGCCTTCCGGAGCGACGGCGCGGAGCTCGACCCGGTCGAGCACTATCTGAACGACGTCATCGTCCACGGCAGCCCGGCCCGAGTGGTCGACGAGCTGCTGCGCCTGCAGAGCGAGATGTTCCTCGACTACCTGATGCTCGCGCCGCTCAGCGAGCGCACTTTCGAGCTCTTCACGCGCGAAGTGCTGCCGCGACTGGCGTGAGCCGGCGCCTCACGGAGGCGTCGGGCGAATCGGGGCGAAGCCGATCAGCGCATCCAGCTGCGTGCCGGTTCCGAGGCCGTGCATCGGCAGCGTCGCCGCGAAGCGGCCGACGTCGTCGTGGAGTGCCATGAAGTTCAGCACGATCGCTTCCGCGAGCAGGTTCACGTTGTTACTGATGCGCGATGCGTTCGTCTCGACGTCGCCGCTCGGGCGGTAGTAGCCGATCTGGCGGCCGGGCTGCGTCAGCGCCGGCCGGCCCGCCGGGTCGTACACCAGCATGAACACCGCGGCCGTGCTCTGGTTGTCGCCGCGCCAGTTGCCCTTGCCACGGCCGGCGTTCGAGTTGTCGAGCGTGTTGTCGCTGTCGAGCGCGCCGTCGCTGAACACGTAGATGATCAGCTGCTGGCCGCGGCGCGCCGCGTACTCGAGCGCAGCGCCGATCTGCTCGCCGGCCTCGAAGTCGCGCACCTCGCCGGTCGCGCGCGTGCCGTCGTGGTAGTCGTAGCCACCGCCCTCCACCGTACCGGCGCCGGCGAAGCCATTCACCACCATCTTCATCGCCGAGGCGACCTTGCGCAGCTTGCCGTTGCCGTTGATCTCCGCCGGCGAAATGATCGCGGTGAGATCCGGATCCTGGAGCGGGTCGAGCAGCGCGGGGTTGCCGAACGTGCTCACCAGGTAGCTGCTCTCCGCGTAGCCACAGCGCACGAGCTGCTCGACGATCAGGTCCTCGCTCATGTGCTGGAGCTTGGCCTCGCTGATCATCTCGACCGCGGTCATCACGCTCGCCGCGTCCTGGGGCGAGAGCAGCTGCACGAGCCGGCCGGTATCGACGAGGCCGGTCACGTCCCCGGGGCTGTCCACCTTCACCGGGCGCTCGGCCGGGTCGATCATGCTCATCGGCGCGACCGAGTTGCCGCCCGATTCGGACGGCTCGCTGCCGATCAGCGTGACGAGCGCGCCGTCCGCACCCGCCTTGTTGATGCCGTACATCGGGTTGTGCGGGTTGTTACTGGTGTCGTTCTCCGAGCGCGCGCAGAACACGACGCCATTGGTATTGGCGCGCGTCGTCGCGGTCGTGCGGCTGACCATGCCCGCGAACATCGCGCTGTCATGGTGGAACGAGAGGCCGAAGGCGTCGGGCGCCACGCCCGGCGTGCGCACGGTCGCCGGCAACGGGAGCGACGGCGCCAGCGTCGTCGGGATGCCGAGCTTCGTGTAGCCGTCGGGCGGCAGGAAGTTCAGCTGGCCGGCCGGGCCGCCCACCATCACGTTCGAGCCAGCGATGTTCGCGCCGCCGGCGAGGTCGAAGCACAGGAACGGGATGCGGTTCGCGGTCGCGCCGACGCCGCACAGCGCAGCCTGGGCGTTCGCGCGCGTCGCCTTCAGCATCGAGGCCATGGTCGGCACCATGACCATGGCGGCGCCGGTCATGAAGCCCTGGGCGAGGAACTCGCGGCGGGTCTTGGGGCGCTTGTGATCGGGATGCCGCAGCGGACGCTCGCCCGGCAGGCTCTCGCGGAAACGTCGTGAGTAGCTCATCCGCTTGCTCCTAGTGGACCGACGCCGCGGCACTCGCGACGGCGGCCGTGCACATCGCCTTCACCACCGTGCGCGTGCGCGTCGCGTTGCACGGAGTCGCCGCGCACGAGGCCGTGAGATCCGTGATCAGCTGATCCAGGATCGGCTGCATCTCGAGCATCGACGGCTGATCCGTCAGGTTCGCGCCCACGACGTGGTCCGTGATCGACTGCGACACCGCATCGCGATCCGCCTGGGAGGCGAAGGCCGTGAGCGGAGCCGCGTTGAAGTCGAAGGCCGGCCCGAAGAACGCGGTTCGCAGGCTCGGCGACTCGACCAGCGCATCGCAGTACTCGAGTGACAGCTTGGTGATCGCCACCTGCTGGGCCGACGCGAAGGTGCGCAGGTCGTAGGTCGGCGGCATCTGCTGCGTGAGCGACAGGTAGGTCGAGTCGACCGCGGGCGTGAGCGGATCGACGCCCGTGACCGCGCCCATCGCGGCGTTCACGCGGGCGAAGTCGCGCAGGCCGAGGCCGGGCAGCGCGGCGCCGAACTGGCGCGGCGGCAGCGGCGGCACCGGCGGCGGCGCCTCCAGGTCCTGATAACCCGCGAGGTACTCGAAGTCGACGGTGAACACGTCCAGCGCCGGTCCGAGATCCTTGGGGATGATCGAGCACAGCGAGGAGAGCGGCTCGCGGTTCTGGCTCACCACGCGATTCACGTGGGTGAAGGCCTGGCCGGTCACCGAGGTCTGCCCGTTCACCATGATGCGCAGTCCACCCACGGTGGTGTTGAACGAGTTCGAGACCAGCGCGGGGGTGCAGAACAGGTACGAGAAGTTGTCGAGTTCCATCACCAGGAACTCGAGGTAGGAGCCCGCGCCGGCCCACTGGCTCGTGTCGAAGCGCAGCAGCAGGCGCTTGCCCACGCCGGCGTCGTAGTTCTGCTGGATCTGCGTCTGCGGAAGCACGCGGTCGTAGATCGCGAGCAGCCGGATCTGGCCTTCCCACTGCCGATCGCCGGCCAGCGAGTTGCCGAGCGTCACGTTCGAGCCGGGATTCCAGTTGAAGAGCGCTTCCGGCGCCACCGCGTCCATGTCGTCGGTGAAGCGCGCGTCGACGTAGATCCGGCGGCCGCGGTAGCGGTCGTAGGTCACGACGACGTGCTGCAGGCGGGCCTGCAGATCCTGGTCGCCCGGATCCGTCTGGTGGACGCCGCCGCCGTTCGGATTGACCGAGCGCTGCTGCGCCTGATAACTGTAGAGGCGCTGACGCAGGCGCAGGTTGTTCCCGAAGCTGAAGATGTGCGACGGATCCGGATCGCCCTGCGTCGTGTTCGCGGGCGTCAGCCAGGCCTCGATCGAGTACTGCTGCGAGCCCGTCTGGGCGTCTGCGATGCGGTCGTAGAGCTTGGCGCTCGTGGTCGCAGGCGCGGCCGCGAGGCCCGTCTCGAAGGCGAGGCCGTAGCTCGAGAGCCAGGTCGCGCCGTTCAGCGTGAGGTCGATGGCGGGCGCGACGCCGCTCGAGTCCGCCGCGATCGTGCCGGTGCCTTCCTTGAAGTCCCAGTACGCGATCGCCGCCGTCTGGTCGCGATCCTGGCCTTGGTCCTCGAAGCCGTCGGCGAGCGTGACGTTCTGGCTGACGAGGCCCGTGACGGGCGTGCCGCCGCCGCCACCACCGCCGCTGCCGCCACCCCAGTTCACGAGCGCAGCCCACTGCAGAATCGCCGTCTCCATGATCACGGCGTCGGCGTCGCAGTTGTTGCTCCAGCAGTGGTGCTGGTCCGGCGCGAGGCGCCGCGCGAGCCGCGAGTTCGCCGGCGTCGTCAGGTTGACCTTGCCGTTGTCCCAGACCGCGCGGAAGGCGCGCGTGACGTTCGGGTCCGCGATCGCCGGCGCCGCGCTTCCGCCCGCCACGTGACACGTCACGCACGGATAGTTCGGGTTGTTGAGGATGGGCCAGACGGTCGTCTGGAACGCGGCCTCGAGCTCCGCGTCCGTCGGGCCGCCGCTACCGCCGGTGGGCGGCGGCGCGGGCGGCACGGCGCCCGCCTGCTCGTCGCCGGAGTAGCTGCCGCAGGCGCTCGCGAGCAGCGCGGCCGCAGCCAACAGCGCGAGGTCGCGCATACGATTCGAGAGTTGCTTGGGCATGCTGGTCATTCCTCAGCTCCCCATGCACCAAGCGGAGACTTCTGCGAAGACCCGCTTCATGGCGTATCCGTTGGCTTCGAACACATCGGCGATGCGCTCGACCTCATCCGAGTCCGCCTGGTCGTTCGGCGCCCGGAAGCAGATCTGCTGGAACACCTTCTCCACCTGGCACACGGAGAAGGCGCGGCTGGCGGCGACCTCTTCGCCCATCGTCTTCGGGCCGTAGCCGCCGGAGTTCGGACCGCGCCAGGACAGATTCGCGTGCGCGCCCTCGCGCCAGTAATTGTCCCAGCGGTTGTCGATCGTGACGTAGCCGTACGGGAATACGTTCGAGTTGATGCGGTACTTCGGCTGCACTTGCCCGGGCGTGTGCACCACGCGCATCTGCGTCTCGTCCCAGTTGAGGTAGGCGAACGCGCCGGTCATCGGATCCATGCCCGAGTGACATCCGACGCAGGTGTTATGGAAGATCTGGCTGTCGCCGCCGGGGCTGCGCGTCACGTCTTGCCGGATGCGGTCCACCGGGCGCGTGATGTCGTGCAGCTGCTCCATGTCGCGGCACAGGAAGTTCATGCCGGTGAAGCGCCACGCGCGCCGGTTGGTGCCTGCGCTGAAGAACGCCTCGCCGAACGCGCGCGTCGTCAGCACGCCGGCTGCGTCGTTCGGAGCGACCTGCGCGCCCGGCAGCGACGACTGCGCCACGGGCACGAGCCGCGTCGGATCGCCGAGATCGATGCGCTGGGCCTCGAGATCCTGATAGTGCTGGTTGTCGGTGTGCGAGTACTGGGAGCCGACCACGCCGTTCGCGCCGACGTAGACGACGTCCGCCGTCAGCACCTCGGTGAAGGGGCGGTCGTCGCGGATCAGGCCGATCACGGTCGCGGTGTAGTCGTTCAGCGGCGCGTGGACGGTGCGGTCGACATTCGTCCAGGGCGTGATCCAGTTCTTGAGCACCACGCGATAGAACTCGGGGTTCTGCATCGCGACGTACGCCGCGTCGATCGGGCCCTGCGCGCCGCCCGTCTGGATTTGTTGGGCCATCGCCGTGAGCACGGCCTCGGACGGCGGCACGCCGGCCAGGCGGTCGTGCATGCGGCGGGCCTGCTCGCGCGGTCCCGCCCCAGCCGCGGACGCCAGCGCGGTGCTGAGCGCAGCGATTAGGACGAGGCGTTGGGGGGTAGATCGCATCTGGAGCTCCCGACGGGACGATTGGGGCGTCGAGACAACGTTTCGGCGTGGGGAACTACGGCGGTTGTGATGGTCCTCACGCGTGGGATCGGCAGCGGGGCGGCAGTTGCGCGTCGCCCGCCGCGATTTCGATCACAAGTCGGAGCGCGTGCGCAGCCGACGAGAAGCGCCAACGCGTTTTCGTCGTGAATCCCGTTCCGGGTGAGCGAGCGCGCCGGGAGCAATCGCCGCGATGTGGAGATGGCTGCGTGCGGGTGGGGTGGCGTGGGTCGGCGCATTCGGGATCGCGAGCGCTGCGGCCGCGTCGGGCGCGTGGGTCGGCGGCGCGGACGACGCTGGCAATGCGCGAGTCGAGGCACGCATCGTGGTGCATCCGAGCGCGCGCGACGGCGAGCGCATTCGCGCCGCCGTGCAGTTCCGGCTCGATCCGGGCTGGCACCTGTACTGGAAGAATCCGGGCGACTCCGGCATCGCGACCGAAGTCGTCTGGCGCGACGCCGACGCGAGCGCCCTCGCCTGGCCCGCTCCTCGGGCGTTCGAGGAGGCCGAGGGCGAGCTCGTCACCTTCGGCTACGCGGACGAGCTGCTGCTCTCGAGCTGGCTCCAGCCGGCGCTCGGCGCGCAGCAATTGGGCGCGGACGTCTCGCTGCTCGTGTGCCGCGCTTCGTGCATCCCCGCGGAGCTAGCGCTCTCGGCCCCGCTCGCTGTAGACGCGGCGGAGCGCGCCGAGCTGGTGGCGGCGTTCGCGGCGCATGACGCGGCGCTGCCGGTCGCGCCGGCCGCGTTCGGCGCCAGCGTGAGCGCGCAGCGGAGCGCGGACGCGCGCGAAGCGACGCTGGTCGTGGCGCCCTGCGCGGGCGACGCCGCCTGCAGCGAGCTCGCGCTGCCGGACGCCGGCCCCGCATTCTTCGCGGAGCCGGACGACGCCGGGCTCGTCCAGCAGGTCGACGCTCGCCTCGAGCGCGGCGAGCTGGTGGTGACGTTCCGCAGCGATCGAGCAGCGCTCGGGTCGCGCGCGCGCGGTGTCGTCCAGCTGAGAGGCGCCGACGGTGCGCTCCACGCGCTCGCGATCGACGCGGCGCTCGGCGGAGGCGCGGCGCCGGCCGCAGCTTCGGCGCTCGCGCACGCGCAGGGCGCCGCCTCCTCGGCGCAGCCGGGCGCGAGCGGCGGCTCGCTGCTCGCGATGCTGGCGCTCGCGCTGCTCGGCGGGCTGGTGCTGAACCTAATGCCCTGCGTGCTGCCGGTGCTCGCGCTCAAGGTGTTCGCGGTCGGCGAGCTCGCGGGGCACAGCCGGCGCGAGGCCCTGCACCACGGCGTCGCGTACGCGGCGGGCATCGGAGCCTCGATGCTCGCGCTCGCGGGCGCGGCGCTCGCGCTGCGCGGCGCGGGGCACGCGGTCGGCTGGGGCTTCCAGTTCCAAGAGCCCGTCTACGTCGCCGCGATCTCGGCGGTGCTCACCGGCTTCGCGCTCAACTTGTTCGGCGTGTTCGAGATCGGCTTCCAGCCGAGCGCGCTCGCGGAGGTCGGCGCGAACGCGCCGGGCGCTCGCCGGTCGTTCTTCGAGGGCTTGCTCGCGGTGGCGCTCGCGACGCCCTGCTCCGCTCCGTTCCTCGGCACCGCGATCGGCTTCGCCTTCGCGAGCCCCGCTTGGGTGATCTGCGCGGTGTTCCTGTCGATCGGCGCCGGCCTCGCGTTGCCGTTCGTCGCGATCAGCGCATTCCCGAGGTTGGGACGATTCCTGCCGCGCTCGGGCGCCTGGATGGGCACCCTGAGAAGTGGTCTCGGCTTCGCGCTGCTCGCGACGGTCGTGTGGCTGCTGTGGATCGTCGGGCGCAGCGCAGGCTCCGACAGCGTCGCCGGCTTGCTCGCGCTGCTGCTCGCCGGCTCGTTCGTGGCGTGGGGCTACGGACGCCTGCAGCACGCGGGTGCGAGGTTCGCCGGCATCGGCGCGGGGCTGGCCGTCGCGCTGCTCGTCATCAGCGGCGTGAACTTCGTGCGAGTCAGCGGCGCCGCGCGGCCGCGCGCGGAGGCGTCCCACGAGATCGGGCCCAGCGAAGCCTGGAGCCCGCTCGGGGTCGAGCAGGCGCTCGCCGCCGGCAAGCCGGTGTTCGCCTACTTCACCGCGGATTGGTGCCTCACCTGCAAGCTCAACGAGCGCATCGCGCTCGACACGGACGAGGCGCGCGCGCTCCTCCGCGAGGGCGGCTTCACGGTGCTCCGCGGCGACTGGACGCAACGCGATGAGGCGATTCGCCGCGAGCTCGCGCGGCGCGGCAAGGCCGGCGTCCCCCTCTATCTCGTCTACTCCCCGAGCGCGCCGAACGATCCACAGCTGCTGCCCGAGCTGCTCACGCCCACGATCCTGGCGAATGCCCTGCGCCGCGCCGCGCGGTGAACTCGCTCACACATTCCCGCGGTGTGCAACCGATGCGTAGGCCAACTCTGGAGAACCCCATGCGACGACGCTTCCTGCCCGTACTCCTCGCGCTCGCCCTCGCGGGCGTCGCGACTGCCGGCTCCGCGCTGGACGAGGGCGATCGCGCGCCCGACTTCCAAGCGCGCTCGATCAGCGGGGATGCGCAGGTCGTGCTCCACGAGATGCGCGGCAAGGTCGTGCTGGTCGACTTCTGGGCGTCGTGGTGCGCGCCGTGCAACGCCGCGATGCCGCAGCTCGAGAAGCTGTCGAAGGAATTCCCCGCCGATCGCTTCGTCGTGCTCGGGGTGAACGTGGACAAGAAGCTCGACGACGCGCGGCGCGCGCTCGAGCGCCGGCCCGTCACCTACGCGAACGCGAGCGATCCCACCGGCATGCTGCCGAAGCGCTTCGGCCTCGAGACGATGCCGACGTCCTACCTGATCGATCAGGACGGCGTCGTGCGCCTCGTGCACCGCGGCTTCCGCAACGGCGACATGGACACGCTCCGCGAGCAGATCCAGAAGCTGCTCGACAAGAAGAAGGGCTGAGCATGAGGGCGTTGAAGCTCGCTTGGTTGTTGGGTCTCTGCGCGGGCGCGAGCGCCTGCCAGCACGTCGAGCCCTGGGAGCGCAACCTGCTCGCTCGGCCCGACATGGCCTGGGAGGTCGACGACCTCGCGGCCACGCAGGAGAACCACACCTACTTCAGCAAAGAGGCTGCGATGCCGGGCGGCGGCGTTGGCGGCGGCGGCTGCGGCTGCAACTAGCGCGAGTCGAGAGGGGAGACATGCGGGACAAGCAGCAGCAACGGGCTCGAACACTTCGGCGCGCTGCGGAGCGCGCCTGCGCGCGGGACGCGCGCCGCGGCCGCGGCACGCTCGCGATCCTGACGACCAGCGCGCTCGCGCTGATCCCGGGTCTCGCAGAGCAGGCAGCCGCGCAGTCGGCGGAGAACGGCTGGTCGCTCCAGTACGGGTACTCGATGTACTCGGAGGGCAGCGTGCCCGCGAGCAAGGTGAGCGCGGGCAGCCGCGACCGCTACGACATCGATACGCACCAGTTCAAGCTCGCCGTGCCGATCGGCTCGCACATCTCGCTCGGCTTCGACGTCGGCTACGAGAAGATGACCGGCGCATCGCCGTGGCTGATCGAGCCCGACCTCGCCGGCAAGCCGATGGTCGTGATGACCGGCGCGAGCATCGCGGACGCGCGTACCGACTTCCTCGGCTCCGTCTCGTTCATCGGCGAGAAGTCGCGCACCTCCCTGACCGGCGGCGCGTCGATCGAGGACGACTACACCTCGATCAACTTCGGCTTCGGACGCGAGAAGGACTTCAACCAGAAGGCGACGACGTTCTCGTGGGGCGTCGGCTTCTCGACCGACGAGAGCGATCCCGAGTCGACCTCCTTCACGCCGACGCCGTCGAAGCACACGAAGAAGTCCGGCACCTTCTCGTTCGGCCTCGCACAGGTGATCGACCGCGCCTCCGTCGCGCAGACCTCGCTCACGCTGCAGTACGCCGACGGATACCTCTCCGACCCGTACAAGCTCGTGTCGGCCGGCGGCGTGAACCTCAAGGACCATCGCCCCGGGACGCGAACCCAGATCGCGTGGCTCACGCGCTACCGCCGCCATTTCGAGCGGGTGCGCGGCTCGCTTCACGCCGACTATCAGTTCAACTGGGACACGTGGGGAACGATCGCGAACGGAATCGAGCTGGGGTGGCACCAAGAGCTGTTCGAGCTGTTCGAGCTCGCCCCCTCGATCCGGTACTACACCCAGAGCGATGCGGACTTCTACGCGCCGTACTTCGCCGCCGGGCTGAGCGCCGATCAGAGCGCGAGCAGCGACTACCGGCTCTCTCCCTATGGCGCGATCGCCTTCAAGCTGCGCGCCGACGTCGACGTGTCGTCGCTCGTGAAGCTTCCGCACGCGCGCATCGGCATGCAGTACGAGCACTATCAGAGCGGCAAGGAGTTCGCGCTCGGGAAGGTGGGCACCGAGAACCCGGCGCTGGTCGACTTCGACGTGATGATGGTGACCCTGATGACGGGGTTCTGAAGACGCCGGGAGCCAGCACGCCATGATCTCGCGCGCGGCCGCGTCCGAGGCTCCGCTGGTGCACCGCTTCCGAGCGATGGGCGGCCCGTGCGAGCTGCGGCTCTACGGCGCGCACGCCCTCGCCGCGGCGCGAGCGGCGCAGGCGGAGGTGGAGCGGCTCGAAGCGAAATTCTCGCGCTATCGCGCGGACTCGCTGGCGGCGCGCATCAACGCGTCTGCGGGCGATGCGGCCGGCGTCGAGGTGGACGCCGAGACGGCGCGCCTGCTCGACTACGCGGAGACGGCGTGGCGCGAGAGCGGCGGCCGCTTCGACCTCACGTCGGGAATTCTGCGGCGCGCCTGGAACTTCAAGGCGGCGCGCCTGCCCTCGCGCGACGAGGTCGCCGCGCTGCTGCCGCTGATCGGCTGGGACAAGCTCGTCTGGCGCGCGCCGCACCTGGTGCTCCCGCGCGCCGGCATGGAGCTCGACTTTGGCGGCTACGTGAAGGAGTACGCGGCGGATCTGGCCGCCGCGAAATGCCGTGAGCTCGGCGTGCGCCACGGCCTGGTCGACCTCGGCGGTGACCTCGCCGTGATCGGCCCGCATCCCGACGGCCGGCCGTGGCGCGTCGGCGTGCGGGATCCGCGCGCTCCCGAACGGGCGCTGCTGCACCTCGCCCTAACAGGCGGCGGCGTCGCCACGAGCGGCGACTACGAGCGCTGCATGATCGTCGACGGCGTGCGCTACGGGCACATCCTCGACCCGCGCAGCGGCTGGCCGGTCGCAGGCCTCGCGTCCGTCACCGTCACGGCCGGCGCCTGTCTGCTGGCGGGCACGCTCACCACGAGCGCGATGCTGCGCGGCGTGCACGGCGGCGCCTGGCTCGACGCGCTCGGCGCCGCGAGCGTCTGGGTCGATGCCGAGGGTCGCGTCGGCGGCGCGCTCGCGCGCCCCGCGCGCGCGAGCACGAAGCGAGCGGCGCCGCGCGCCACCCGCGCGGCGCCGCTTCCCTAATTCCCGGCGGCGTCGCCGCGGGGCACCGCGATCAGCTCGCCAGACCAGCCGTGCGCGTCGAGCTCCGGCAGAGCATCCGCCGCCTCGCGAACGCCCGCGAAGCCCGAGAGCACGACGTCGAAGCGCTCCGCTTCCGCCCAGCGCCAGGCGACCACGTGCGCGCGGCGGCCCGCGACCTCGCCGAGCGACGCGGCGAGCGCGTCCGCGTCCGCGCGCGTCGTCCGCGTCGCGACGCGCAGCGCCCACGCGCCGCCGTCCGCCTCGAGCTCCCGGCTGCGTGCGAGCGCGCGTTCGTGCGCCGTGCGCAGGCGAATCGTGTCGGCGAGCCGCTCGTCGCTGCCGCGCAGGATGCGCGCCTGGAGCGTGAGCACGAGGGTGCGCTCGTCCGTCGCGTCGAGCGTCTGCCGCAACAAGTGGCCGAGCACGGGCACCTCCATCAGGCCCGGCGCTCCGAACTCGCCGCTCGTGCTCGCGCGCTCGAGCACCATGCCGAGCACCGCGGCGCCGCCGTCGTCGACGCGCGTGTGCGCTTGCAGCTTGCGGCTCAGCACCTCGGGCCCGATGCCGCTGCGCGCATTCGGATCGGCGGGCAGGAGATTCGTCACCTCGAGGTCCACCGCGATGCGCACGTCGCCGGATACGCCGACGACCGGCTTCACGCGCAGGCGAAGCCCGACGTCCTGGCGCTCGACGTTCACGCGCGTCGAGAGCACATCTCCTTCCGCTCCGGCCTGTGCCGAGGCCGCCTGCGCGATCGGGATGGGCACGTTGAGGCCGGCACTGAACTCGTCCTCCTGACCGCTCAGCGTCACGAGGCGAGGCTGCATGAGCGTGCGCAGGCGCACCTCGCCCTCGGCGAGCTTCATCTGCACGATCTCGCGCGGCAGCGCGACGTTCACGGGAATGCCGCCGGGCCCGATGATCGGAATCACCACGGGGTTGCGCGCGTAGCGCGCGACGAAGGTCGGACCGGTCGGAATGATCGGGTCGGGGGCTTGGTCGAACGGGTCGCCGATGCCGACCCCGAAGATCGAGCGGCCGGGGTCGGACGGATCGGTGGACGGAAGGAAGGCGTCGAAGCCGAGCGAGAGCGCGCCCCGGGTCGCGATCTCGAGCACCTGCGCCTCGAGCGCGATCAGCGGCGGCTCTCGATCGAGGGCGGTGACGAGCTCGCGAATCTCGCGCTGCGTCGCCGCGTCGCCCGAAATCAGCAGCGAGCGCGTGGGAACATCCCGCGTGATCTGGAAGCGCGCGCCCTGCAGCGCGCCGCCGAGCGCACCCGGAGCTCCCTCCGCGCCGCGTCCCGCGGCGAGCGCCTCGATCTGCTTCGCGAGCGCTTCCGGATCCGCGAAGCGCGGGCGGAGCACGAGTACGTGTCCATCGAGCGGCGGCGGCGCGTCGAGCTCCGCGATCTGCGCGCGCAGCCCGGCGAGCGCCGGGGGCTCCGCCCGTGCGATCAGCGCGTTGCTGCGCTCGTCGAGGAACAGCTCGACGCGCGCGCGCCCGGTGTACGGGTCGCGCACGGCCTCGGCGAGCAGCTCGTAGAGCTCCGCGGCGGTGCGATGGAGCGGGCGAATCACGACGAGCTCGCGGCCCGACGTCTCGTCGAGGCTGCGCGCGAGCTCGAGCCAGCGGTGGATCGCGTTCTCGGCCCCGACCAGAATCGCGCCATTCGTCGGCGCGTAGGCGACGACGGTCATCGCGCCGCCGGCGAACGGCGCGAGCAGGTTCACGAGCTGCTCCACGTTCGCGCTGCGGAAGCGCACGAGCACGGTGATCAGCCCCGCGCGCTCGCGGTCGAGCGCGCGCTGAATCTTGGGCGCCCGCGCGCGCGCCTCGTCGAGCGGCAGGACGAGCAGCGCGCCGCCCGGGCTCGGCACCGCGCTGAAGCCCTTCGCGAACAGCGTCGACTGCAGGATCTCGAGCGCCTCGCCGGGCGTGACGGCATCCTGAATGATTACGGTCGCGGTGCCCTGCAGGCGGTCGTCCCACACGAAGGTCTGCTGCGTGATGCGCTGGACCTCGCGCACCAGCTCGACCAGCGGCCGATCGACGAGCTTCATCCGCACGCTCGCTTCCGCCGGCGGCACGTAGGGCCGCGCGATCTCGAGCGCGATGATCGCGCCGCGGCGCGAGAGCTCGGTGCGCAAGCCAGCGGGCCGCTGTACGCGAATCTCGACGGAGGGCGGCGCAGCGCCTACCTCCGAGATCCGCACCGAACGCACCGCGGCGCCCACGGGCGGCACGAGCTGGCGCGGCGCTCTCGCGTCGAGCGTCGCGTTCTCGAGCCGCAGGATCACCTCCTCGGGCGAGACCTCCTCGAGCCGCGGCGTCGCCTCACCGCTGCTCAGCACGAGCAGTCGATCGACGCTCTCCGCGCGCTCGAGCTCGACGCCGTAAACCAGCCCGGGCGCGGGCGCCGCGGGCTCTTGCGCGTGCGACGCGGCAGCCGCGAGCGCGGCCGCGAGCGCGGCGGCGCGGAACGCGGGGACCCAGCTGCGCCCACGAATCATGGACGCGCAGCGTACCCTGCGCGCTTCGTTCGGCCGCGTGGATTGCGCGGCCGAGGAACGCGCGCGCTACGGGCCCTTCTGCCCGCCGAGCCAGCCCGGCAGCCAGTGCCGCTCTTTCTTCGGCTTCTTCGGCTTCGGCGGCTTCTTCTCGCCGCCTTCACCGCCAAGCCAGCGCGGCAGGCGGTCGGGCCACGGGAATTCCATCTCCGCGAGCGGCTTCTGTACGTACGCGTAGCGCACCGCGAGCACGAGCTCGTGGGCGTACAAGTCGAGGTCGACCTCGCCGGCGCTGACGTTGGTGCCGTTGAAGAGCAGATCCGCGTCCGTCGCGCCCAGATCGAGGTAGCGGTAGCCGAACTGGATCTTGGTCTGTTCGTTGATCTCGTACGACAGCGCCACGTTCCCCTGGAACGCGAACTTGTAGACGCTGTCGACCGCGCTCGCGGTGTTGTCGAAGGCGTTGATGTGCACGTGCGAGAAGCCGGCGCCGAAGCCGAACGAGAGATCGAACGGCTCGAGGCGCGGCACGCGCCCGAAGATCTTCGACATCGGCCGGCGCAGCGGCACGTCGATGAACAAGTTCACCGGCATGAAGGTCCACGCCTTCACTTCGTCGAAGAAGTGGTCCGGCAGCGGCTGACCCATCTGGCGCTCGTTGCTGATGAAGTCGTACTCGCGGCCGTAGACGAACTCGGCTTCCACGCGAAACGCGGTGCCCCAGGAGTTCCATTTCTTGGGGAGCACCTCGTCGAAGTCGAAGCCGAAGCCGGCGGCGAGGCCGTAGCCGAGCGACGAGTCGCCATCGCTGCCGAGCACGTCCACGGTAAATCCAGGCAGCTCGATCTGGCCCGACGAATTGTCGCGACCGAGCGACTGCATGAACGTGCCGTTCGCGTAGAACTCGGCGGCGTGCGCGGAGCTCGCGAGGCTCGCCAGCGCAAGCAGCGCCCAGGCGAAGTCGTGGAATCGGCGCAGCATTCGAGCCCTCCGTTCGGGTCCTCATCGCTTCGACCGACCGGGGGCAGTGTGAGAGTCGTCACTCATGATCCGGCGCGTTTTTCCGTTGTAGTGCGCCATGGCTGCCTCTGATCAATCCGCACATGGCGCTCCGGTATGGCTCTTCTCTTTCATCGATCTCGCGTTCCTGCTGTTGATCGTGCTGACCCAGGCGCAGTCCGGGCAGCAGGTGCAAGTGGAGCTGGGCGAGATCGTGGTCCCGAAGATCTCGACGGAAGCCGAGGGCATGCCGTCGACGGCGCCCGTCGCCTGGCAGCTGCGCGTGCATCCGAAGGACGAGGCGCAGGCGAGTCCGTTCGAGCTGATGGATCCGAGCGATCCCGCGACCCACGTACGCATTCCCGAGAACGTGCTGCGCGCGAAGCTCGCGGAGATCGCGCAGCGCGGTGAAGGGCGCCCGGTGCTCGCGCCCGATGGCGAGTCGCGCAGCCAGGACCTGCTGACCGCCGTGAGCCTCGTCGAGGAGTCGTGGCCGCAGCGGCGTCGCGCGACCGTGACGCCGCTCGCGGGCGGCCCGGCGCTCTAGGCCGCGGCATGGCGCACTGGCGGCTCCGAAATACCTACGGCCACGGGGCGGCGAAGCTCACGCTCGCGCCCGCCTTCACGCCGAGCCCGTTCTCCACGCACGATTCGCTGCGCGTGAACACGCGGCTCGCGCTGCGCGGCGAGCATCCCGGGCGCCTGGTCGCGCGCGTGCTCGGCGGAAGCGCGGGCGCAGTCGCCGGCGCGTTCGCGCTCGCGCTCTTGCTCGCGCCGCTGTTCACACAGCCACCGGACGACGAGGGCGCCCAGATCGTGATGATGACCGCGCCGCGCGTCGAAGAAGAGGAAGAGCCTCCGCTTCCCGAACCCGTGATCCCCGAGCCGGA
>DATBRS010000013.1:0-34597 GCA_036560185.1 Myxococcota bacterium | reverse complement strand
GCTGCCGGGCGACGGCATCGGGCCCGAGGTGACGCGCGAGGCGCGCCGAGCGCGCGGCGCGCCTCGCGCGTCACCTCGGGCCCGATGCCGTCGCCCGGCAGCACCAGAATCTGCTCGCTCACGCCTCGCCTCTCTCCTCAGTGAGAGCAAAGGGGTCTGACCCCTTTGCTTCCGCTCGCCTCAGATCCCGCGCGGCGCGTTTTCGTCGCGCCGCTTGGTGTGCCATTCGAGCTTGTTCACCGCCTGCACGTAGGCGCGCGCCGAGGCGACGATGATGTCGGTGTGCGCGCCGTGGCCGATCACGCGGCGCCCGCCCTCGCCGAGCGAGACCGTCACCTCGCCCTGCGCGTCCATGCCGCCCGTAATGGCTTTCACCTGATACTGCAGCAGCTCGCCCTTCGACTCGGTGAGCTCGACGATCGCCTTGAACACGGCGTCGACCGGACCGTCGCCCTGCGCCGTCGCCTTGCGCGCCTCGCCGCTCACGAACAGCTGCACCGTGGCCTGCGGGGTCGCGAAGGTGCCGCTCTGCACGTGCAAGTCGCCGAGCACGAAACGGCCTTCCTCGGTGACGACCGAATCCGCGACGATCGCCTCGAGGTCTTCGTTGTAGATCGCCTTCTTGCGGTCGGCGAGATCCTTGAAGCGCTTGAAGGCGCGCGCGAGCTCCTCGCCCTCGAGGTCGTAGCCGAGCTCCTTCAGCCGTTCGCGCAGCGCGTGCCGGCCCGAGTGCTTGCCGAGCACGAGCTCGTTGCTCGGCCGCCCGATCGATTGCGGCGTCATGATCTCGTACGTGATCGCGGCCTGGAGCACACCGTGCTGGTGGATGCCGGCCTCGTGGGCGAACGCGTTGTCACCGACGATCGCCTTGTTAGGCTGGACCGGCACGCCGATGATCGACGAGAGCAGGCGGCTGGTCGGATAGATCTCGGTGGTCTTGATGCGCGTGTCGAGGCCCTCGAAGTAGTCGCGGCGCGTCTTCAGCGCCATCACGACCTCTTCCATCGCGGTGTTGCCCGCGCGCTCGCCGATGCCGTTGACCGTGCACTCGACCTGTCGCGCACCGGCCTGGATCGCCGCCAGCGAGTTCGCCACCGCGAGGCCGAGGTCGTTGTGGCAGTGCAGCGAGAACGTGATCTTCTCGCTGTTGGGGATGTGCGCGCGCAGGTACGTGATCAGGCCGTGGTACTCGATCGGCGTCGTGTAGCCGACGGTATCGGGAACGTTGAGCGTGGTCGCGCCCGCCGCGATCGCGAGCTTGAAGATCTGCACGAGGTAGTCCCAGTCGGTGCGCGTCGCGTCCTCGGCGGAGAACTCGACGTCGTCGGTGTACGACGCGGCCTTGCGCACCGCGCGGTCCACCTCCGCCATCACGTCCTCGCGGCCCATCTTCAGCTTGTGTTGCAGATGGATGTCGCTGGTCGCGATGAAGGTGTGGATGCGGCGCTTCTTCGCTCGCTCGAGCGCGCGCGCGGCGCGCTCGATGTCGAGGTCGCCCGTGCGCGCGAGGCTCGCGATCGTGACGTCGTTGCCGATCTCCTCGGCGACCGCCTTGATCGCCTCGAAATCGCCCTCGCTGGCGATCGCGAAGCCGGCCTCGATCACGTCGACGTTCAGCTTCGCGAGCTGGCGCGCCATCGCGAGCTTCTCGGGCAGGTTCATGCTGCAGCCAGGCGATTGCTCGCCATCGCGCAGCGTGGTGTCGAAGATCTTGATGCGCTTGTCGTCGCTCATCAGTGCCCTCCAGATCCGGTCTCTGCGGGTGCGGGGTTCGCGTCGGGAGTGATCGCGAGCTCGCGGCCCGTCTGCCTCCGCCACAGCCACTCGATCGGGCCCGAGGCGACGTAGACGAGGCCGACACAGAACAGCGTCAGGCGATATTCGAGCATGATCACCCAGACCGCGATCACCGCGAGCACCAGCGCGCGGTAGGGCCGCCGGAAGCTCAGGTTCTTGAAGCTGTGGTACGGCACCGGGCTCACCATCAGCAGCGCCACGGCGACCACGCCGAGGCCCGCGAGCAGCGGCGGCAGGTTGATCGGGAAGCCCTGCTCGCGCAGCCAGCCGCCGAACCACACGGACGACAGCATCATGCCCGCGGCGGCCGGCGAGGAGAGGCCGTCGAAGCGCCCGGGGAAGCGGCCCGGCGAGACGTTGAAGCGCGCGAGCCGTAGGCCCGCGCAGATCGAGTAGAGGCACGCGACTACCCAGCCGGCCCAGCCGAGCTTCGGCAGCGACGCCGCGCTGTACGCGAGCATCGCGGGCGCCACGCCGAAGGCGACCGTGTCGGCGATCGAGTCGTACTGCGCGCCGAAGCGGCTGGTGGCGTTCGCCAGCCGCGCGACGCGGCCGTCGAGCAGATCGAAGAAGCCGCCGATCACGATCGCGAGGGCCGCGCGCTCGAGCTGGCCGTGCATCGAGAGCGTGATCGACCAGAAACCCGCCGCGAGGTTTCCCGTGGTGAGCAGGCTGGGGAGGATCGTGACGAAGCCGCGCTGGCGTTCGGCGCGCGTGCGGCGTCGCCTTCGGCGGCGGCGGAAACCGAAGCGCGCGGGCGGGTCGCCCGTGGGCGCTGCGGGCGGAGCCGCATCGGGCGGGCGCGCTTCGCTCATCGCGCGAGCTCCGCGAGCACCGTGCTGCCGCCGCGCACGCGCTCGCCCTTCACGACGCGCGGCAGCGAGCCGAGCGGCAGCACGACGTCGGTGCGCGACCCGAAGCGGATCATGCCGTAGCGCGTGCCCTTCTCGAGCCAATCTCCGACGCGTGCGTGACACACGATGCGGCGCGCGATCAGGCCGGTGATCTGCGCGAAGCGGATGCGCGCGCCGCTGGCCGTCTCCAGGGTCAGATCGAGGCGCACGTTCAGCGACTCGGCGTCGGGGTTGAACGCGGCCAGGAACTTCGTACCCGTGCGCTCGATCGCGACGACGCGGCCCGCGAGCGGCGCGCGGTTCACGTGCACGTTGAACACGCTCAGGAAGATCGCGATGCGCAGCGCCTTCTCACCGGGCACGACCTCGATCTCGGCGACGTCGATGATGCGCCCGTCGGCGGGCGACACGACCGCGCGCTCGCCGGCTGGAATCACGCGGTTCGGGTTGCGAAAGAACGAGACCACGAAGGCCGCGAGCGCGGTGAAGAGCAGCGCGACCGCGAGCGCTCCGGCGCCCCAGGCGACGCCGCCGATCAATGCGAGGGGCACGCCGAAGAAGTACGCCTCGGGCGCCACGATGCCGGTGAGGCGCTCCTCGAACTTCGCTGTCGGCGCGTCGGCCATCGCTGTTCCTGACTGCGCGCGTGGCGACGCGCCGCTGTCGCTCAGTTCTTGCTGCGATCGACGAGGCGGTTGTCCTTCAGCCACGGCATCAGGCTTCGCAGGCGCGCGCCCACCTCTTCCATCGGGTGCTCCGCCGCACGCCGCCGCATGGCGTTGAACGCCACGTTGCCCGACTTGTTCTCGAGGATGAACTCGCGCGCGAACTCGCCCTGCTGGATCTCGCTCAGGATTTCCTTCATGCGCGCCTTGGTCGCGGCGTCGACGATGCGCGGGCCGCGCGTGAAGTCGCCGTACTCGGCGGTGTTCGAGACCGAGTAGCGCATGTTCGCGACGCCACCTTCGTAGATCAGATCGACGATCAGCTTCACTTCGTGAATCGTCTCGAAGTACGCCATCTCCGGCGCGTAGCCCGCCTCGATCAGCGTCTCGTAGCCCGCGGTCATTAGGGAGACCAGGCCGCCGCACAGCACGGTCTGCTCGCCGAACAGGTCGGTCTCGGTCTCCTCGCGGAAGTTCGTCTCGATGATGCCCGCGCGCCCGGCACCGATGCCCTTGGCGTAGGCCAGCGCGATCGCCTTGGTGTCGCCGCTCGGATCCTGATGCACCGCGATCAGGGACGGAACACCACGGCCCTGCTCGTAGTTGGAGCGCACGGTGTGGCCGGGGCCCTTCGGCGCGACCATGAAGACGTTGACGCTCGGGTCCGGCTTGATCGCTTGGAAGTGGATGTTGAAGCCGTGGGCGACCGCGAGGTATTTGCCTGGGCGCATACCCGGCGCGATCTCGTTCTTGTAGAGCTCGGCCGCGGTCTCGTCCGGGACGGTGAGCATCACGATGTCGGCGCTGCGCGCGGCCTCGCTCGGCGTGACGACGCGCAGGCCCGCGCCCTCCGCCTTCGGCCACGACTTCGAATCCTTCTGCAGCCCGACGATCACGTTCACGCCGCTGCGGTGCAGGTTCAGCGCGTGGGCGTGCCCCTGCGAGCCGTAGCCGACGATCGCGACCGTCTTGCCCTCGAGCCGCGCGAGGTCGGCGTCCTTGTCGTAGTAGATGTTCAGCGCCATCGGATTCGCCCTCTCGCCGCAAACGCGCGGTTTTGCTTGGGAAAGGGACCAAGCTACGGGAACGCGAGGGCGCTGTCTACGGAGTGGATGGGTGCGATGGCCATGCGAGCGGAAGCATCGGGGTCTGACCCCTTTGCTCTCACTCGAACGCGCGGCCCGTGCGCCGCGCTTCCGCCTCGGCGCGGCGCAGATAGGTGGGCACCAGCGTTGCGGCGTCGCTGCCCGCGCCCTCCGCCAGGAGCTGCGCGCCGAGCCGCGCGATGCTGGCGGCGCTCGCGCCGAGATCGGGCAGCGCGAGCAGCGCGAGATCCGGCCGCCGCGCGGCGAGCTGGGCCGCGATCTCCTGCGCGCCTTCGCCCACGACGACGCGCGCGCCGCGCGGCAGCCTCGCCGCGAGCTCCGGCGGCGTGAGCACGCAGTCCGCGAGCGCATCCGCGCGCGCGAGTCCGGCGCGCGAGACGCACGCGGCGTAGGCAGCGCCGCGGCGCGCGTCGAGCAACGCTGCGACGGGGCCGCCGCTCGCCGCGCTCTCGGCAGCGCTCGCGCACAACGCCGCGAGCGTGGACACCGCCGCGACGGGGCGTGCGTCCATCAGCGCGAACGCCTTCACCGTCGCGAGGCCGATGCGCAGACCCGTGAACGACCCGGGGCCGATCGAGAGCGAGAAGGCTTCCACGTCGGCGAGGCGCACGCGCGCGCCGCCGAGCAGCGCGTCGATCATCGGCAGCAGGCGCTCGGAGTGAAGGCGCGCGTCGTCGTCGCTGCGCAGCGCGATCAGCTCGCCGCCGCGCGCGAGCGCGACGGAGCACACGCGCGTCGCAGTCTCGATCGCGAGCAGGAGCGGCGCGGGCAAGCGGGCTACAGGCCTCGGAAGAAGCCGATCACGTGCTTCGTGAAGTCGTTGTAGAGCGCGAACACCATCAGCGTCATCAGCAGCGCGAAGCCGACGGTCTGCGCCACCTCTCGCGCGCGCAGCGTGAAGCGTTCCGCGAGCGCAGCCTCGAGCGTGTACATCATCGCCTGGCCGCCATCGAGCACGGGAATCGGCAGCAGATTCAGGATGCCGAGGTTGATGCTGATCATCACGAACAGCCCGAGGAAGTACTGCCAGCCGAGATCCCACGCGAGCTTCGACTGGCGCGCGATCTCGATCGGGCCGCCGATCGCGTCGCGGCCGACTCGGCCCGCGACGATGTGGCCGAGGCCCGCGAGGAAGCGCTTCATCTCGCCAGCGGTCAGCTCGACCGCGCGGGGCACGGCGGCGAGCGGATTGCGCACGCGCTCGATCGCGACCGCCCCCTGCGCCAGAGCCACCGCCCCGCCGATGCCGACGCGGTAGATGTCCTCGGACACGCCCTCGATGATCTCGGTCTTCATCTTCGCCGGCGTGATCGACACGCGGCGCGTCTCGCCGTTGCGCACGAACGCGACAACGAGCGCGCGGCCGTCGCTCGAGCGCACCGCGTCCTGAAAGGTCTGGAAGCTGCCGATCACGTGGCCGTCCACCTCGACGAGCACGTCGCCGGCCGCGAGGCCCGCTCGCGCCGCGGGCGTGCCCGGCTCGACGACGTTCACGATCACGGCCGTAATCACTCCGAGCGCGTCCGCGCCGCCTTGCGCGGGAACCCGCACGTCGCTCTCCACCGCGGGCTCGCCGCGCGCGACGCGCAGCAGCGCGCTGCCGTGCGCGGCGGCGTAGTGCGCCTCGAACTCGAACCAATCCTCGACGGGCTCGCCGTCGACCGCGATCACGCGGTCCGCGGAGCGCAGACCTGCGCGCGCGGCGACGCTCTCGGGCGAGGGCACGGCCAGCACGGCGAGTTGGCGCTCGTGGTGGATGCCGATCCAGCCGACCGAGCTGGCGATGCCGACGCCGTCCACGCCGCTGCGCTTCTCCGCCGTCACGCGGACCTCGCGGGTGACGCCGCCGCGAGCGAGCGAGAGCGTCAGCGTCGCGCCGGGCTCGTCGCGCACCGCGGCCTCGACCTCGGTCCAGCCCTGCGGCCGCTCGCCGTCGATCGCGACGATCGTGTCGCCCGGCCGAATCTGCGCCCGCGCCGCAGGCGACTCGCGCTCGACGCTGCCTACCACGGCGGCCGGCCGCGGCACGCCGATCCACAGGATCGCCATGAACACCACGATCGGCAGCGCGAGATTCACGGCGGGCCCCGCCAATACGATCGCGAGCTTCTTCCAGAGCGGCGCCGCGGGCAGCGAGTGAACGCGATCGGCGCGCGCCTCGGGCGAGTCCTCTTCTCCCGGGTTCTCCCCTAACATCTTGACGAAGCCGCCGAGCGGGATCCAAGCGATCACGAACTCGGTGCCATTGCGCAGCCAGCGCAGCCGCCGCCGGCCGAAGCCGATCGGATTTCCGAAGCCGATCGAGAACTTGAGCACGCGCACGCCGCATGCGCGCGCGGCCAGGAAATGCCCGAGCTCGTGGAGCGTGACGAGCACGCCCAGCACCAACACCACGGGCAGCAGATTGTTCACGCCGCTGCTCAGCCAGCTCATCCGCGCAGCTCCTCTACGCACTCGCGCGCGCGACGGCGGGCGTCCGCGTCGACGGCGAGCACGTCGTCCAGACTACTGAGCGCGCCGCCGCCCGCCGCGAGGTGCGCCCCGAGCACGCGCGCGTTGGTGCGCGCGATCGCCGGGAACGGCAGCTCGCCGGCAAGGAACGCCGCGACCGCCACCTCGTTCGCGGCGTTGAACACCGCCGGCGCGGCCTCGCCGCCGGCGAGCGCGGCCCAGGCGAGCTCGAGGCACGGAAAGCGCTTCGGATCCGGCGGCTCGAAGTCGAGCCGCTTGGTCTGCGCGAGATCGAGACGCGGCAGCGCGAGCGGCAGGCGTTCGGGCCACGCGAGCGCCAGCGAGATCGGCACGCGCATGTCGGGCATGCCGAGCTGCGCCAGCACCGAGCCGTCCACGTACTCGACCAGCGCGTGCACGATCGACTGCGGATGGACGACGACTCCCACCTTTTCGGCGGGCAGATCGAATAGCCAGCGCGCCTCGATCACCTCGAGCGCCTTGTTCGCCAGCGTGGCCGAGTCGATCGTGATCTTCGGGCCCATCGCCCAGTTCGGATGCTTGAGCGCCTCGGCGACCGTCGCGCGCTCCATCTGCTCGGCGCTCCAGGTGCGGAACGGTCCGCCCGACGCGGTGAGCACCAGCTTCGCGACGTCTTCGCGCCGCTGCCCCGCGAGCGCCTGGAACGCGCCGCTGTGCTCCGAGTCCACCGGCAGCAGCGTCACGGCGTGGCGTTCCACTTCGCGACGCACGAGCGCGCCGGCCATCACCAGCACTTCCTTGTTCGCGAGCGCGATGTCGCGGCCCTTGCGGATCGCGGCGAGCGTCGGCGCGAGGCCGACGGCGCCGACCAGGCCGGAGACCACGCAATCCGCCGGCGCCTCGGCGACGGCGATCAAGCCTTGCGCGCCCACCTCGATCGCCGGCGCGTCCCCGCCGAGCTGCGCGCGCAGCGCCCGCGCGCCGGCTTCGTCGCCGACCGCGACGAGCTGCGGCCGGAAGCGCCGCACCTGCGCGGCGAGCTTGTCGATCTGCTTGCCCGCCGCGAGGGCCGTCACCTGATAACGCGCCGGAAACTCCGCCACGACCGCGAGGGTTTGCTCGCCGATCGAGCCGGTGCTGCCGAGCAGCGCGAGCCGCTTCACGGAGCGCCCTGCCCGCCGCGCACCTGTGCACTCGTCAGGCCGAAGCGCCGCTCGCGCCGCTGATACTCCGCGATCGCCCCGCCGAGCCGCTCGCGGTCGAAGTCGGGCCACATCGCGTCGCTCGTCACGATCTCCGCGTACGCGATCTGCCAGAGTAGGAAATTCGAGACGCGGTACTCGCCGCCGCTGCGGATCAGCAGGTCGACGTCCGGCATCTCGGGCTCGTCGAGGTACTGCGCGAACAGCTTCTCGCTGAGCGCGTCGGGCGTCAGCCGCCCGAGGTCCGCGTCGCGCAGCATGCGGCGCGCGGCCTCGACCAGCTCGAGGCGCCCGCCGTAGCTGAGGGCGAACACGAGCCGCATGCCGGTGCAGTGCGCGGTGCGCGCGATCGCGTTCTCGAGCGAGCTGCGCACGCCGAGCGGAAGCCGGTCGCGCTTGCCGATCGCGAGGATGCGCACGTTCTTCTCGATCGCCTCGGGCAGCTCCTTCTCGAAGAACTCCTCGGGCAGGCGCATCAGGTAGTCGACTTCGCTCTTCGGGCGATTCCAGTTCTCCGACGAGAAGGCGTAGAGCGTGAGCCACTGGACGCCGAGCTCGCGCGCCGCGCGAACCGTGCCGCGCACCGCCTCCATGCCCGCGCGATGCCCGTCGGTGCGCGGCAGGCCGCGGCTCTCGGCCCAGCGGCCATTGCCGTCCATGATGATGGCAACGTGGCTCGGGATGCGGTCGGGGCGCAGCTCGCTCACGGTCGCTCTCGCTCGATCGGGCCGCGAAGGTGCGCCCGGCTGCGCTCCGCGGATGCAGCGGGCGGCTGCGCCGCCGCTGATCCGTGGCTCGCGCAGGCCGCCGCGAGGCGGGCGGTGAGAAGGGCTGCGCTGTTCGCGTCGCGCTGCATCCGGCTCAAACCTCCAGCACTTCCTTTTCCTTGTGCGCGATCATCTCGTCGATCTTCTTGGTGTGATCGTCCGTCAGATCCTGCACCTGCTTCTCGACGCGCCGCTTGTCGTCGGCCGAGATCGTGCCGTCGTCCTCGAGCTCCTTGATCATCTCCATCGCGCTGCGACGCGCGTCGCGCACGCCGATCTTGTGCTCTTCGGCCATCTTCTTGACCTGCTTCACCAGGTCCTTGCGGCGCTCCTCGGTGAGCGGCGGGATCGGCAGCCGGATGATCTTGCCGTCGTTGTTGGGCGTGAAGCCGAGGTTCGCGGCCTTGATCGCGCGCTCGAGATCAGTGATCGCGCCGCGGTCGTAGGGCGAGACCACGATCAGCCGCGGATCCGGCGCCGACAGGTTCGCGAGCTGCCGCAGCGGGGTCGGCGTCCCGTAGTAGTCGACCTGCACGTTCTCCAGCAGCGCCGGGTTCGCCCGCCCGGTGCGGACCTTCTGGAGCTCGATGCGCAGGCTGCGCAGCGATTTGTCCATCTCGTCCTTCGCTTCGCCGAGCACGATCGCGACGTCGTCCGCTGCCATGCGCATCCCCCGTTTGGTTGCCCAAGCCCCGTGCGGTCAGTCCGAGATCAGGGTCCCGATCGACTCCCCTGCGACCACCTTCCGGATGTTGCCCGAGACGGTCATATCGAACACGACGATCGGCAGTCCGTTCTCGCGACAGAGCGCGATCGCGGCTTGGTCCATGAACGCGAGCCCCTGCTTCACGACGTCGTCGTAGGTGAGCCGCTCGAAGCGCGTCGCGCTCGAGACCTTCGCGGGATCGGCGGTGTAGACGCCGTCGACCTTGGTGGCCTTCAGCACGGCGTCGGCGCCGATCTCCGCGGCGCGCAGCGCGGCCGCGGTGTCGGTCGTGAAGTACGGATTGCCCGTGCCGCCCGCGAAGATCACGATGCGCCCCTTCTCGAGGTGGCGCACCGCGCGCCGGCGGATGTACGGCTCCGCGACCTCGCGGATGTCGAGCGCCGAGAGCACGCGCGTCGAGAGGCCGAGCTTCTCGAGCGCGTCCTGCATCGCGACCGCGTTCATCACGCTCGCCATCATGCCCATGTAGTCGGCGGTGGCGCGGTCCATGCCCTCGTTGGCCGCCGAGACGCCGCGGATGATGTTGCCGCCGCCGATCACGATGCCTAGGTCGGCGCCGTCGCTCTTGACGTCGCGGATCTCCTCGGCGAGCTCGCGCAGCACGCTCGGCTGGATCCCGAAGCGCGCGTCGCCGGCGAGCACCTCGCCCGAGAGCTTGAGCAGCACGCGCTGGAATCTCGGCATCGCGCCCCCGTTCGTCCGCCGCGAGCGAGCGGCAGTTGTTACTCCCCGCCGCCCTCGCCCAGGCGGAAGCGCACGAAGGCGGTCACGCGCACGGGCGCGCCGAGCTTCGCACTCGCCTCGGTCAGCAGCTGCGAGATCGACTTGTCAGGATCCTTCACGAAGGGCTGCTCGAGCAGGCACACCTCCGCGTAGTACTTCTTGATGCGGCCCTCGACGATGCGCTCCACGATCTTCTCGGGCTTGCCGTCGCCGAGCGCCTGCTTTCGGAAGATCTCCGCTTCCTTGTCGAGCAGCTCGCGCGGCACGCCGTCGCGATCGATCGCGACCGGGCTCGGATCCGCCGCCGCCACGTGCATGGCGAGGTCCTTGGCGAGCGCGCTCACGCCCTCCCCGCGCGCGCTCGTCGCGAGCCCCACCATCACACCGAGCTTGCCGCCGGCGTGGATGTAGCCGCCCGCGACGCCGCCCGGCGCCGCCAGCTTCTCGACCCGCTTCAGCTGGATGTTCTCGCCCATCTTGCCGATCGCGTTCGCGATCACGTCGGCGCCCTTGGCGCCGCCCACGCTCGCGGCGAGCACCGCGTCCGGAGAGGACGCGTTCGCGTCGATCGCGGCCTTGGCGAGCGAGATCGCGAGCGCCTGATAATCCGGCGTCTTGGCGACAAAGTCGGTCTCGCAGCCGAGCTCGATCAGCGCGGCCATGCCATCGCCGATCGCGAGCGCGATCGTGCCCTCGCTCGTCTCCTTGCCGGCGCGCTTCACGGCCTTGGCGAGCCCGCGCTCGCGCAGCAGCAGCACGGCCTTGGCCTGATCGCCGCTCGCGTCGGTCAGCGCCTTCTTGCAATCCATCATCGGCGCGCCGGTCTTGTCGCGCAGATCCTTCACCACTTGTGCGGAAATTTCGGCCACGGTCCCTCTCCGGTCCTGACAGTTCGCGAACGATTCCCGTCGGCGCGGCTCGCAGCGCGAGCCGCCGCACTACTCGGCGGGCGCGTCGCCGCCCTCGGAGTGCGAGCCGCCCGGGCTGCGGCGCTGGCGCGGCCCCGCGGAGTGCGCGCCGCCCACTTGGCGCCCGCGTCGCGGCGCCTGCTTGATCTCGATCACGCGGCGACCGGCCGCCGTCGTCTCGCCGGTCTCGCCCTTCGCGGCGCCGCCGTCGCTCGAGGTGACGCGCTCGTTGAACACGTTGGCGCCGTCGATGCACGCGTCGGCCGCGAGGCCGAGGTAGAGCTCGAGCGCGCGGATCGCGTCGTCGTTTCCGGGCACCACGAAGTCGATGCCGTCGGGGTCGCAGTTCGTGTCCACGATCGCGACGATCGGAATGCCGAGGCGGCGCGCCTCCGAGATCGCGATGTGCTCCTTCGCCACGTCGATCACGAACAGGGCGTCGGGCAGCTTCGACATCTCGCGGATGCCATCGAGCGACTTCTTGTACTTCTCGACCTCGCGCGAGATCCGCGACAGCTCCTTCTTCGAGCGCGACTTCTGCTCTTCCTCGTTGCCGAGGATCTCGAGCTGCTCCTTGAAGGTCTCGAGCGACTTCCGGACGGTGCGCCAGTTCGTGAGCATTCCGCCGAGCCAGCGGTTGTTCACGTAGAACTGGTTCGAGCGCCCGGCCTCTTGCTTCACGATCTCCTGGGCCTGCCGCTTGGTGGCGACGAACAGCACCTTGCCGCCGGACGCGACGACCTCGCGCAGGAACTCGAGCGCGTGATCGAGGCGCGGCGCGGTCTGATCGAGATCGATGATATGAATGCCGTCGCGCTCACCGAAGATGAAGTTGCGCATGCGCGGATTCCAGCGCCGCGTCTGGTGCCCGAAGTGCGCGCCGGTCTCGAGCAAGCTGCGGACATCGGGGCGACGGCGCGCGGTCATCGCGGCGGTCATTGCGCTCGGCGCAGCGGGCGCCGGGGTGGCGGGCGTCGTGCCCTGGCCTTCGGACATGGAGACTCCTTCGCGGTTGTTCTTCCGCTCCGGCCGCGATTCCCCAACCCGCGCCGGATTCCGGAGGCGCCGTGCCGACCGGGGGTCGCGGGACCGCTGGGGCGGTCCGGATGCGTGATGAGTGGGCGCGGGAGTTAGCAGAGGGGATTGTTGGGCGACAGGCAGCGGGGAGCGGGATTGCGGGCAGCGGGGCGAGCGGGGCCGGGGCCGGCGGCGGGGCGCTGCGGCGAATGGCTCGCGCATCTGCCTGGGCGTCACGGGACGCGGAGTGCCGGAGCCCTTTGATTTTGGGGCGCTTCCTGCTGCGCTTGATTTCGCCTCCGCGCCCCGCCGCCGGCCCCCGCTCGCCCCTTGTGCTTGGCTTGCGCGCCAACGGGATGAGTAGGGGGAGTGCGGAGCGCGATGCCTAGGAGGGATTGCGGGCGCTGCGGAGTTTGCGGCGGGTGGAGGCGAGGAGGGGGATGGCGAGCAACAGCTCGGGGCCGATGCCGCAGCCGCCGGAGCCGGGGGCGGCGGGCGCCTCGTTGCTCCCGGTCGGGCCCTTGCAGAAGGTGTCGGCCGGGTAGTCGATGAATCCATCCAAGTCGTTGTCGAGGCCGTCGCTGCAGAACGGATTCTCTTTCTTGCCCTTCGCGCTGGCGCAGCCCGCGTCGAAGGGGAAGTCGACGAGCCCGTCGGCGTCGTTGTCGGCGCCGTCGTCGCACTTGTAGAGCGTCGTGCGCTCCGAGAGGTCGGACGCGTTCGCGCAGCCGGTATCGAACGTGTCGGTCTTGCCGTCCGCGTCGTCGTCGAGGCCGTTCTGGCAATCCGGCACGAGGTTCGCGCGCGCGTAGCCGTCGCGGCCGTCCGCGAGCGCGTACCAGAATGCGACGTGACCCGAGTCGTTGAGACCCTGCCGGCCGACATTGACGCGCGTCACGGTCGAGCCGAACAGCGCGTCGCCGACGCGAATCACCGCGCTGCCCACGCTGCCGCCGCTGAAGATTCCGTTCGGGCCGCCGAGCGGACCGCCGTTGAACGCGATCTCGTTGCTGGCGGCAAAGGACGGCGGATCGAACCAGAAGGGCACGACCGGGCCGGGGACGAGCGGCGCGTGGCCCGAAGGCGTGGCCAGGAAGATCGTCGTGTCGCCGACGCAGCTCGGGAACGGGCCGAGCTCGCCGGCGAAGCTCGCGCGCCCGGCCGGGTCGATGCCCGTCTCGAGGCTGAGCGAGCACCAGTCCGTGTTGTAGTCGAACAGCTGCGTCGGAAGACCGCCGTTTCCGACGAACAGCCCGTCGCTGGTGAAGTTCGACGAGAAGCCGAAGAACGCGACCGTGCCCGCGTCGTTGATCGAAGGCCCGCCCTCGTAGCTGACGAACGGCGAGTTGCCCGCGTGATACAGCGGGGTGATCGCGTTCTCGTCACCGACGTAGAGCGCCTCCGCACCGCCGGCGTCGAAGCGCGCGACGAACGCGACTTTGCCGCTCTCGTTGATCATCACGAAGGGCTTGCAGCAGCCGCCCGAGAACAGCCCGAACGCGCCGCCGGAATCTGCCACGGTCGCCACGCTCACGCCGTCGCCGATGTAGATGCCGTCGCTCGCGAGCGCCGGCGTCGACGCGTAGAACGCGACTTTGCCCGCGTTGTTGATCGACGGGCCGTGACATTCGGTCTCGTCGAACGCGTGGATCTGTCCGCCGAAGTTGGTGGTCGCGATCGGCGTCAGCACGCCGCTGGCGCTCTTGTAGATCCCCCGCACGCTGCCGGAGCCGGCGATGAACGCGAGCTCACCCGAGTTGTTGATGGCGGGCGCGAGGCACTGCACGCCCGTCGTGATCAGCTGCTGCGTCGAATCGACGATGTTCGTGAAGGTGTAGACGCGCGCGTGCGCCGCGGCGGCCAGCCAGAGCGCGCTGCAAGCGATGAGCTGAGCGGTTCGGCGCATGGGGCCCCTCGCCTTCGCGGCAAGGCTACGGCGTGGCGCCGCCCACAAGCAAGCCGAGAGCGCGCGCGGCGGGCTCGCCTTTCGCGCCGAACGACTCCACGCAGCGCAGGCCTGGGCACGTCGTGGGCAGGCGACGCGCAGGCGCGCTGCGGCACGGGACCGCGCTAGGTCGTGTAGTCCGCGTTGACTCGCACGTACTCGTAGCTGAGGTCGCAGGTCCAGAGCCGCGCCCGGCCCCGCCCGGCCCCTAATGACACGAGGATCGAGAGCTCGGGCGAGCGCATGCGCTTGCCGGCGGCTCTGCGCGCCTCCGACCCTGTGCTCGCGCCCCGCGCGAAGACGGGCACGCCGCACAGCACGATCTCGGTCTTCGCGAGCTCGAGCGCGACGCGCCCTGCCCCGATCGTCTGGAGGATTCGCCCCCAGTTGGGGTCGCCGCCGAAGAGCGCAGTCTTCACCAGCAGCGAGTTGGCGATGCGACGGGCCGCGAGCTCTGCCTGCGCGTCGCTCCGGGCGCCCGTGACGTCGATCGTCACGAGCTTGGTCGCGCCCTCGCCGTCCCGCGCGAGCAGCTTCGCCAGCTCGGTCGCGACCTCGAGCAGCGCGCCCGCGAGCAGCGCCGCGTCACGGCCGCGAGTGCCCGCGATCCTGCGCGCGCCGCTCGCGCCGTTCGCGAGCACGAGCGCGCTGTCGCTGGTGCTCGTCTCGCCGTCGACGGTCACGCGGTTGTACGTGGCGTCGGCGACCTCGCGCCAGATCGCGCGGAGCGCGCCGGCCGTCACCGCCGCGTCGGTCGCCACGAACGACAGCATCGTCGCCATGTCCGGCTCGATCATGCCCGAGCCCTTGGCGATGCCGGCGACGCGGCAGCGCGTGCCACCGAGCCGGATGCTCGCGCTCGCCTGTTTCGCCACGCGATCGGTGGTCATGATCGCCCGCGCGGCAGCGCCGATCCCGCCCGCGTCGAGTGCGCGCACCGCGCGCGGAATGCCGCTCGCGATCTTCGCCATCGGCAGCGGCGCGCCGATCACGCCGGTCGATGCCACGAGTACGTCCACCGGCCTCAGATCGAGCGCCAGCGCGGCGAGCGCCGCCATCGTGTTCGCGTCGCGCATCCCCTCCGCGCCCATCGCCACGTTCGAGCAGCCGCTGTTCGCGACGATCGCGCGCGCGACGCCACTTCTCAGGTGCGCGCGCGTCACCTGCACCGGCGCGCTCGCGACGACGTTGCGCGTGAGCACGCCGGCCGCGCTGGCGGGTCGATCGCTCGCGAGCAGCATCAGGTCGGGCCCGCGCGTCTTGATCCCACAGCGCACGCCCGCCCAGCGAAAGCCTCCGACCCGCAGCGCTCCCTCGCTCATCGACGCATCGCCTCCGCGCGCTCGGCGCTCGCGCAGAGAACCAACGTCACGCGGCGAACGCAAGGCGGCGCCGCATGGCGACTACACGCCGTGGCACTTCTTGTACTTCTTGCCGCTCCCGCACGGGCACGGTTCGTTCGGCGCCACGCGCGTGACGCTGGCCGGCGCCAATTGCGGCGCCGCGGAGCCGCCCGGCAAGCCCGGGCGCTGCGCTGCGGACGGCGAGCCGAGGCGCGCGTGGGGCGCGGCGGCGACCGGCTGCGGGACGGGGCGCGGCGGCGGCGCGATCGGGCGCAGCTGCTCCGGCTCCGGTAGCACGAGCTTGAACAGGATCTCCGCGACCTCGCGGTCGACGCGCGCGTTCATCTGCTCGAACAGCGCGAAGCCCTCGCGCTGATACTCGAGCTTCGGGTCCTTCTGCGCGTAGCCGCGCAAGGAGACGCCCTCGCGCAGGCCGTCCATGCCGTGCAGGTGATCCTTCCACTGCCGGTCACCGACGCGAAGCAACACCTCGCGCTCGTAGTCGGCGAAGCGCGGGTAGCCGATCTCGGCGTGTTGCTCCGCGAGCGCGTCGCAGCGCTTGCGCTTTTCTTCGAGCGCGCCGAGCAGGCCGTCGAGCAGCCCGCGCCCGAGCGCGTCGCGGTCCGCCGCGTGCGCGAGCGGCGCCGCGCGCGGATCGACGTGCACGCCGAACTGCTTCTCGAGCGCCGCCGCCAGACCCGCGAGCTGCTCGTCGCTCGGGTCGCCGCGCTCCGGCCAGAACTCGTTCACCAGGTCGACGAGCACGCCCTCGGCCACCTCGACCGCCTCTTCGTGCACCTCGTCGCGCGCCAGCACCTCGCGCCGCTTGCCGTAATAGGTTTTGCGCTGCTGGTTCATCACGTTGTCGTAGTCGAGCAGGTGCTTGCGCATGTCGAAGTTGCGCGCTTCGACCTTCTTCTGCGCGTTCTCGATCGCGCGCGACACCATGCGGTGCTCGATCGCCTCGCCCTCTTCCAGGCCGAGGCGCTCCATCCAGGGCGTGATGCGGTCGCCGCCGAAGATGCGCATCAGGTTGTCGTCGAGCGCCAGGAAGAACTGCGAGGAGCCGGGGTCGCCCTGGCGGCCAGCGCGGCCGCGCAGCTGGTTGTCGATGCGCCGACTCTCGTGGCGCTCGGTGCCGAGGATGTGCAGGCCGCCGGCGGCGATCACCGCGTCGCGTTCCTTGGCGCACTGCGCTTCGAACTCGGCGAACAGGCGCGGGTACTCCGAGTGCTCCTTGCTCCCGCCGCTCTTGGCGAGCGCGAGGTACTCGGGATTTCCGCCCAACAAGATGTCCGTGCCGCGGCCAGCCATGTTGGTGGAGATCGTGACGGCGTCCTTGCGGCCCGCCTGCGCCACGATCTCGGCCTCGCGCTCGTGTTGCTTCGCGTTCAGCACGTTGTGCCGCACGCCGCTGCGCTTGAGCCGCAGCGCGAGGCGCTCGCTGTTCTCGATCGAGATCGTGCCGACGAGGATCGGCTGCCCGGTCGCGTGGCGCTGCTCGATCTCCTTGACGATGGCGTCGAACTTCTCGCGCTCGCTCTTGTAGACGACGTCGGGCAGATCCTTGCGCAGCATCGGCCGGTTGGTCGGCACCACCAGCACGTCGAGGTTGTAGATCTTCGCGAACTCGGGGGCCTCGGTGTCGGCGGTGCCCGTCATGCCCGCGAGCTTCGTGTACATGCGGAAGTAGTTCTGGAAGGTCACGGACGCGAGCGTTTGGTTCTCGCTCTGGACCTGGATGTTCTCCTTGGCCTCGACCGCCTGGTGCAGCCCGTCCGACCAACGTCGGCCCGGCATCAGCCGTCCGGTGAACTCGTCCACGATGATGACTTCGGGCTTGCCCGTTTTCCCCGGTTGCACGACGTAGTCGACGTCGCGTTTCTTCAGCGTGTGAGCCTGCAGCGCCTGATTGATCGCGTGCAGCACGCGGATCACCTGCGGGTCGTACAGGTTCTCGATGCGCAGCATCTGCTCGACGGTCTTCACGCCGTCTTCGGTGAGCGTCGCCGAGTGGTGCTCCTCGTCGACCCAATAGTCGCCGGTCTCCGGGATCTCCTTCTTGAGGTCGGGCTTCGAGCCGAGCGCGAGGCGCGGAATCACTGCGTTCGCCACGCGATACAGCTCGGTGTTCTCCTCGCTCGGGCCGGAGATGATGAGCGGCGTGCGCGCCTCGTCGATCAGGATCGAGTCGACCTCGTCCACGATCGCGAAGTTCAGCTCGCGCTGAACGCAGTACGCGAGGCTCGGCTTCATGTTGTCGCGCAGGTAGTCGAAGCCGAACTCGTTGTTGGTGCCGTAGGTGATGTCCGAGGCGTAGGCGCGGCGCCGCGTCGTCTCGTCGAGATCGTGCACGATGCAGCCCACCGTGAGGCCGAGGAACTGGTGGATCTCGCCCATCCACTCGGAGTCGCGGCGGGCGAGGTAGTCGTTGACCGTGATGACGTGCACGCCCTTGCCCGAGAGCGCGTTCAGATACGCCGGCAGGTTCGCGACGAAGGTCTTGCCCTCGCCGGTCTTCATCTCGGCGATCTTGCCTTCGTGCAGCGCGACGCCGCCGATCAGCTGCACGTCGAAGTGGCGCTTCCCGATCGTGCGCTTCATCGCCTCGCGCACAGTCGCGAAGGCTTCCGGGAGCAGCGCGTCGAGCGTCTCGCCGCGCTCGTGCCGCTGCTTGTACTCCGCGGTCTTCGCGCGTAGCTCCGCGTCCGAGAGCGCGACGAACTTGGGCTCGAGCTGATTGATCCGCTCGACCAGAGGGAGGATCCGCTTCAGCTCGCGGTCGTTCTTGGTTCCGATCGCGCCGACCAAACGGCTCAGAAGACTGGGCATCGCGCGATCGATCCTCGGTCCGGGGGGCGGGGAGTGGCCGCGGATACTAACGGACCGAATCGGCGCGAAGTTGAGTGCGCGCCGCGAAGCGAGGCGGCGCGCGCGACGGCTCACTCGAAGATGTAGTCCGCCGGATTCACGGTGCGGCCCTGCGCCTTCACCTGATAGTGAAGGTGCGGCCCGGTGCTGCGGCCGGTGCTCCCGACCGACGCGATGCGGGTGCCGCGCTCGACGCGCTGGCCGACGCGTACGTAGATCTCGTCGGTATGGCCGTAGATCGTGCGGATGCCGAAGCCGTGATCGATCTCGACGAGGCGACCGAAGGCGCCGCGACGGCCGGCGAAGACCACGCGTCCGCTCGCGGGCGCGATGATTCTCGTGCCGAAATCCGCCGCGATGTCGATACCCGCGTGGAACTGCCGGCGCGCGGTGAAGGGCGAAGTGCGGAACCCGTAGCCCGAGGTCACGAAGCCGCTGGTCGGCCAGATCGACGGCGTCGCCGCCAGCTGATCGCGGCGATCCTCGAGCCCCGCGACCAGCGACTCGAGGCTCGCGCGCTGTTCCGGCAGCAGCGCGCCGAGCTTGCGCGCGCGCAGCTCGATGCGATCGAGCGCGCTGCGCAACGTCTCTTCGGCGCGCACCGCACCGAGGTCGTGATGATCGGGCAGCGCGGGCTCGGGTGCGCTCGGCAACGCGGCGTCGTCGAGGCCGTCGGTGTCGGCCGCGCCGCCCTGCCCGCCGTCGCTCGGCGCGCGCGTCTCCTGCACGCGGTCGGGCAGGTTCGCGATCACGCGTACCTTGCGTTCGAGCTCGCGGATCTCCTCGAACTGCTGCGACATGCCGCCGACTTGGCCGCGCAACGCCTCGAGCTCGGCATGCTGCCGACTCGCGTCGAGGCGCATGCGGTCGACATCGATCGCGTCGAGCCGCAAGCGGACGTAGTCGATCCCCCCGATGCCGAGCGCGATCACGAACAAGCCCGCGCCGATCGCCCCCTGCTTGAACCAGGCGCGGCGAATGCGGACGCGCCGCACCGGCGCGGTCTGGCCCGACATCACGAGCAGCGTGAGATCCTGGCTCGCGTCGCTCATCGCGCCGCTCCCGAGCTCGGCAGCGCCACGCGCAGCACCAGCTTGCCGATCTGGATCTGATCGCCGTCCTGCAGCGCCTTGCGCTTGTGGCGCTCGCCGTTGAGCAGCGTTCCGTTCGTGCTGCCGAGGTCCTGCACGAAGAATCCGTCCGCCGCATCGAAGCCGATCGCGGCGTGGGCGCGGCTGATGGTCGCTTCGGCAAGGATGGCGTCGGCGCCGCGGCCGCGGCCGATCACGAACCAGTCGCGATCGATGGCGAGCTCGAGGCCCTCGTAGAACCCGCGCATCACCTCGATCGACGCGCCCGAAGGCACGCTCGCGACCGGCTTGTGTGAGGCTGCGGCGGCCATGCCGTTCATCCCCCGTCCGCGTGTGAATCGGCGGGAAACTCCGCTGGCTTCGTGACTGGAGTCACGGGGACTTCCCCACGGATGCACCATCCCTGCATCGGGACGAAAGACCGCCGACTTGACCGCGCGGGGGTGCCCGGATCCGTAGAAGCGCGTCCGGTGCGCGCCGGAACGTCCCGTGGGGAGTCGATTCGGGACCTGGCCTGTCTCTAGATGGGCGGGGCGGCCTTGCCCCCGCGGGCCGACTGAAGCAGCGCGCGGGCATGCTTTCGCGTCGCGTCGGTCACTCGCTCGCCGCCTGCCATGCGCGCGAGCTCGTCCACCCGTTCCGCCGGGCTCTGCCGGACGACTTCCGTCAGGGTGCGCCCGGCCTGCTCGCGCTTGCGCACGGCGAAGTGCGCCGCCGCGTGCGCCGCGATCTGGGGCAGGTGCGTGATGCACAGGACCTGATGGTGCTCCGCGAGCGAGGCGAGCGTCGCGCCGACCCGCTCCGCCACCGCGCCGCCCACGCCGGCGTCGACCTCGTCGAACACGAGCACCATGCCGGCGCTCGCCCGGCGCAGCGTGTTCTTGAGCGCCAGAAAGACGCGCGATAGCTCGCCGCCCGAAGCGACCGCGCGCAGCGGACGCAGGGCCTCACCGGCGTTCGCGCTGAAGCAGAACTCCGTGGTCTCCGCGCCGCTCGCGCCGAAGCCACCGGCCACGGGCGTCAGCGACGCCTCGAAGCGCGCCGCGGGCAGCGCGAGCTCGCGCATCGCGCGCTGCGCCTCCGCGGCCAGCGCCGTCGCCGCTCTCGCGCGCCCCGCGCTCAGCCTCGCGATCTCGACCGTCAGCGCGGCGGCCGCGGCCGCGCGTTCGCCCTCGAGCTTGTGCATGCGGTCATCGCTGCCCGCGAGTCCTGCGAGCTCGGCGGCCGCGCGCGCGCGGTGCGCAACGATCTCTTCCGCGCTGCGCCCGTACTTGCGGCGCAGCTTCTCGAGCGCGCGGATGCGCTCCTCGAGCGCCCCGAGCTGCTCGGGATCGACGTCGATCCCTCCCGCGTAGCGCTCGAGGTCGCGCGCGACGTCTTGGCACTCGCTGCGCAGCGCCGCGAGCCGCTCCGCGAGCGGAGCGAGGCTGAGGTCGAGCTTTGCGAGCGCGGCGATCGTGCGCTCCGCTTGGCTCGTCGCGTCGAGCGCGGCGGGCGCATCGCTCTGCGCCGGGTCGCCCGTGAGCAGTGCAGCCGCGCGCCCGGCGTCCTCGCGCAGCCGCTCGGCGTGCACGAGCCGCGCGTGATCGCGCTCGAGCGCGGCGACGGCTGCGGGCTCGACGCCCACCTCGTCGATCTCGCGCACCTGAAACGCGAGGTAGTCCGCGCGGCGCGTGCGCTCCTCGGCTTCGGCGCGCAGGCGCGCGATCTCCGCCTCGCACTCGCGCAGCTGACGGATGCCGCGCTCCACCAGGCCGCGCAGCGGCAGCAACTCGCCGAAGGCGTCCAGCAACAAGGCCTGCGCCTCGCTGCGCAGCAGCGCCTGGGAGGCATGCTGGCTCGAGATCTCGATCTGCTCGCCGAACAGCTCGGCCAGCGTGCCGATCGGCACGAGCGCGCCGCCGACCCACGCGCGGCTGCGGCCGTCGGCGCCGAGCGTCCGCCGAACGATGAGCTCGCCGCTCTCGGTCTCGAGCCCGCGCGCTTCGAGCGCGCTCGCCAGCGCGGGCAGCGCGCCTGTCCGGAACACCGCCTCGACCGCGGCGCTCTCAGCGCCGTCTCGCACGCTGCCGGGTCTCGGGCGCGCGCCGGCGAGCAGCGCGAGCGCGGAGAGCACGATCGACTTGCCCGCGCCGGTCTCGCCGGTGAGCACGTTCAGCCCGGGACCGAACTCGATCTCGAGCTCGTCGACCAGCGCGAGCGACGCGATGCGCAGGCGCTCGATCACGCCGCGCCCCAGCCGAGCTTGGTGCGCAGCACGTCGAAGCGCGAGCGAAACGGCGACGCGACGAAGTGCGCGGGATGCGCAGAGGTTGCGATCTCGATGCGGTCGCCGTCGTCGAGCGCGAGCCCGAGCTGGCCGTCGACGGTGAGCCGCGCCGCGCCGTCGCGCGGATGCACGTTGATGACGAGCGCAGTCGTGTCGGGCAGCACGAGGGGGCGCTGCGCGAGCGCGTGCGGGCAGATCGGCGTGAGCACGAACACACGCGCGCCGGGCATCAGGATCGGGCCGCCCGCGGAGAGCGTGTAGGCCGTCGAGCCGGTGGGCGTCGCGACGATCAGACCGTCGCCGTGATAAGTCGTGACCGGAACGCCGTCGGCGGTGGCCTCGAGGTCGATCATGCGCGAGAGATCCGCGCGCGTGATCACGGCGTCGTTCAGCGCGTGCGACCGTAACAACTCGTGCCCGCCGCGTACGACGCGCACGTCGAGGCGCATGCGCTCGACCGTCGCGTAGTCGCCGCGCAGCACGCGCTCGAGCACGTCGCGTTCCTCGGCGGGCGCGAACTCGGCGAGAAAGCCGAGCGTGCCGAGGTTCACGCCGAGGATCGGAACCGCGCGCGCGCCCATCTCGCGCGCGACCGAGAGCAGCGTCCCGTCGCCGCCGAGCACGACGAGCAGATCCACCTTCTCCGCGAGCGCGCCGCGGCCGGCGCCCCCGGTGCCGAGCGCGTCGTCCAGTAACACCTCGACGCCACGCGCCGCGAGCCACTGCGCGAGCTCGCGCGCCGCAGCCTGCGCCGGCGCCGAGCGCGGCTTCGCGCAGAGCCCAACGCGATGCACCGGCGGCCGCAGCGACGACATGGCCGCGGAGCGTGGCCGCGGGGCGCGGGCGGCGCAAGCGCGGGACGCTCGTTCGCGAAGTTCACGAACGGCCGGGGACGTTGGTTCACGAGTCCAGAGCGCCGAACGCATACGACCGCTTGCGGGTTGCACCGACGCGTCGCCTCCTGGGCGCCTTCGTCCGCTGTCGTGCGCTCGGAGGTCAGTGTGAATGAACGTCCCCGGCTTCTCGTGAACCGGGTGAACGAACGTCCCCGGTATGCTGCGCCGATGCCGCGCGACGACACGCCCGATCTCTTCGCGGACTCTGCTCCTGCGCCGCGGCAGGAGCCGTCCGCATCGCCGGGGCTCGGCACGGCCGCGCCACTCGCGGAGCGCATGCGTCCGCGCACGCTCGGCGAGATCGCCGGGCAGGCCCACCTCGTCGCGCACGGCGCGCCGCTGCGGGCGCTGATCGGCGCGGGCACGCTGCCTTCGCTGCTGCTCTGGGGCCCGCCCGGCTGTGGGAAGACCACGCTCGCGCGGCTCGTGGCCCAGACCGCGCCGGGTCGCGCCGCGCACTTCGTGGCGCTCTCCGCCGTCAGCGCGGGCGTGAAGGAAGTGCGCGAGGTCGTCGCGGACGCCGAGCGCGCGCGGCGCACCGGACAGCGCACGGTGCTCTTCCTCGATGAGATTCATCGCTTCAACCGCGCGCAGCAGGACGCGCTGCTCCCGCACGTCGAATCGGGCGTGATCACGCTGATCGGCGCGACCACGGAGAATCCCTCGTTCGAAGTGGTGGGCCCGCTGCTGTCGCGCTGCCGCGTGTTCACGCTGCGCCCGCTGGCGGCGGACGACCTGCTCGCGCTGGTCGAGCGCGCGCTGGCGGAGCCCGAGCGCGGCTACGGCGGTGAGGTCGAGACGGAGCCGGCAGCGCTCGCGGCGATCGCGGAGGCTGCGGACGGAGACGCGCGTCGTGCGCTTGGCATGCTCGAGACGGCGGTCGCGTTCCTGCGCACGCGCGGCGTGCCGAGCGATGCCACCGCGGCCAAGGGAGCCGCGGCCCCGCGCCCGCTGCTCACGCTCGAGCTCGCCCGCCGCGCGATCGGCGAGCGCACGCTGCTGCACGATCGCGACCGCGAGGAGCACTACAACGTCGCGTCCGCGTTCATCAAGAGCCTGCGCGCCAGCGACCCGGACGCAGCGCTCTACTACCTCGCGCGCCTGCTCGACGCCGGCGACGACCCGCTCTTCGCGGCGCGCCGGCTGATGATCTTCGCCAGCGAGGACGTGAGCAACGCGGATCCGGCGGCGCTGCCGCTCGCGGTCGCGTGTCATCAGGCCGTCGATCGGCTCGGCATGCCGGAGGCGCGCATCCCCCTCGCCCAGACGACCGCGTATCTCGCGTGCGCCCCCAAGAGCAACGCCTCGTATCTCGCGCTCGGCCGCGCCAGCGAGGCGGTCGCGAAGTTCGGCAGCGCGCCTGTACCGATGCACCTGCGCAACGCGGTGACGTCATTCATGAAGCACGAGGGCTACGGCGCGGGCTATCAGTACGCGCACGACGCCGAGGACGCGTTCGTGGCGACGCGCAACCTGCCGAGCGCAATCGCCAGCGACCCGTTCTATCTCCCGACCGACTACGGCGCGGAGCGCGAGATCAAGCAGCGGCTGGGCGCGCTACGCGAGAAGCGCAGCCAGGCGGAGAAGCCGAAGTGAGCGCCGCACCGCCACGCACTTCCGCGCGAGCGCGATTTTGCGTGCGCTCGCGTTCGCGTTCGACTACCTCGCGCGCATGCGGCTCGCGACGCTCCTGCTGACTCTGGCGTTCGCGCTCGGCGCGCTCGCGCCCTGCGCGTTCGATTCGCGCGCGGTCGCCGAGCGCCACGCAGCGCCGAGCGGAGACGCGCACGCCGCACAGCGAGCGGGCGCCCCGCCCTGTCACGGCGCACCGGCCGCGGTCGTGAAGGCTCCGTGCCGATGCGGCTGCGAAAAGCGCGCCACGGGCGCGATCAGCCTGGGATCGCTCGGCGTGGCGATCCTCCCGCCGGCGGTCCACGCGGCGCCGGCGCCGAAGCGCGCACCGCCGACCGAGACTCCGCCGCCCGCGCTCACCTCCGCGCCCGCACGAGCGATCGAGAAGGTCCCCCGAGTCGCCTGAGCCGCACTGGTTTTCAGGCTCTTCGCTGCGCAGGCGCAGCGGAGGCGCTCACTCGTGCGCCGCGGCCTCTGCGCGGCTTTGGGAACGCTCATGGATTTCGTTCGATGCGAATCGCGCTCGCTGCTCGCGCGCGTGGCGATGGCCGCCGCGCTCTGGTGCACATGCCTGCCGGATTCCGCGGCGGCCTGCTCGGTGTGCCTCGCCGGCGATCCGGTGTTCTCGAGCCTCGGTGCGAGCGCCCAGCAAGCGGGCGATCTCTCTGTCTTCGTTCAACTCCAAGCATTCGAGAAGACGGCAGGCGTACTCGCGCACGCTGGCACGCCGCCGCCCGCGCCGGACGAGGTCGAGCGCGCAGACGACCAACGCCTCGACCTGTTCGTGGCGTGGTCGCCGCTCGACCGCCTCACACTCACGCTCGACCTGCCCTTCGCGTTCAACGAAATCTTCGAGGACGGCGAGACGCATCGCGCGAGCGGCGTGGGCGACCTCGGGCTGAGCGCGAGCGTCGTCGCCTGGCGCGATCGCGAGGTGCTGCCGTCGGCGTGGGTCGAGGCTCGCGCCTTCGTCGAGGCGCCGACCGGCGACACGACGCGCGCGGCGCACGGCGAGATCGACCCGCACCTCCAGCCGGGCACGGGATCGTGGGACCTCGGCGTCGGCCTCGCCGCCGTCAAGCGGCTCGAGCGCGCTGCGCTCTACGCGAGCCTCTTCTACCGCGAGAACCGCAGCGGTGATTTCGGGCACCACGCCTACGAGTATGGCGACGCGGTGCTCGCGACCGCCGCCCTCGAGCTGCCGCTCGGCCACGCGCTCGCGCGGCCAGCGCTCGAGCCCTTCACGCTCGGCGCCGAGCTCGACTTCCGCTTCGCCGAGCACGATCGCGCGGACGGAGCGCGCTTCGCGCACAGCGGCGGGTCGATCCTCTACGCAACGCCGTCGCTCCGCATCCGCCTGCCGTTCCACGTGCGCGAGCGGCCGGCGTCGCTGCGCGCGGCCGTGCAGATTCCACTCACGAGCGCGTGGCTCCACGGCACGCAGCGCGAGGACGAGGTGTGGTCGTTCGGCTTGTACCTACCGCTGTGAGCGCGGCGCTCGCGCTGTGGGCCGCGCTGGCGGCGGGGTCGCTCGCGAGCGCGGCGCGGGCCGAGCCCTTGGAGCTGCGCGACCTCGCCGGCGGGCGCGTGTCGCTCGTGCGCGCCGGCGAGCGCGCGCTGGTCGTGCACTTCTGGGCGACCTGGTGCGCCAGCTGCGCGGAGGAGCTGCCCATCGTCGCGCGCGCGGCCGCAGCGTGCGCGCCGCACGGCGTGCGCGTGCGCATCGCAGCCGCCGGCGAGAGCGCGAGCGTCGTGCGCGCGTACCTGCGCGCGCACGCGTTCGCCTTCGAAGCGCTGCGCGACCCGCACGGGCGCGCGTGGCGAGCGGCGGGCGGCTTCGGCCTGCCCGCGAACTGGCTGCGCACGAGCAGCGGCGACCGGCTCGTGACCGGGCCGCGAAGCCCGGCCGAGTGGAGCGAGCTGCTCGGCTCGCTCGGCTGTCCGTTCGCCGCGGAAGGAACCGGATCGCCCTGACGCCTGCGCGTCGCGCCGCCTCAGTGCTCCGCGAACACGGTGCCCATATCGGGCGGACCGCCCTCGAGCGGGCGCAACAGCTCGGCGTCGCTCGCGCCCTCGCGCCAGCGCTTCACGAGCGCGTCGCCGTCGAACAGCACGCCGATCGGGTTGCGCGCGAACACGCCGCCGGCGAGGAATGCGTTCAGGTCGGCCTGCGTGCGGAACGCGTCGACCTGCAATTCGACCTGGTTGCGATCCGGGTCGAGGTAGTAGAACGAGAGCGTGACGCCGTGATGGATCGACGTGCTCGGACGGATGCCCTGCTCCGCGAGCCGCTCAAACGTCGCGAGCAGGTCGCCGACGCTCGCGTAGCTGAACGCGAAGTGATCGACGCCCACCGCGTTCGTCACCTTGTCCTTCAGATTCGGCAGGCGCGCGATCGCGATGCGGTGGTGCTCCTCGTCGAAGGTGAGGAACGTGATGAACGGGTTCGCGTGCATCGCCTCGAGCTCGAGCACCGCCTTCCACCACGCGATCATCTCGTCGTAGCGATTCGTGCGAAGCACGACGTGGGCCATCCTGGCGGGAGCGATGCGGCCGCGGGAACGGGCGCTGCGCGGAACTGCGTCGGTCATGGCGTACCTCCGAAACGCGGCGAGTCAGCGCGCGGCGCCCGCCGCCACCTTGCCGAGGTGCTCGATCTGCCCGTCGGCGCGACGATGGAGCGCGTCGTTGTAGCTCTTGCCGCGGTGAATCCGCGCGCTGGGCGGACTGAAGCCGGTGATTGCACTGACGCGGTAGCCCGCGAGATCGGCGCGCGCCGGCGGCGGCGCCGCGTGCATCACGTCGCCGAAATGCACGCTCACGTCGCCCGGTCGCGCGTCGAAGGAAACGCCGCGCGGCGCGCTCGCGTCCGCGGTGTCGATGTAGGCGCCGCAGCTGCGCTCGTGCGACCCGGGGAGGAAGCGCAGCTCGCCGGTCTCGCGGTTCGCAGCCGTTAGGTACGTGGAGACGATCACGACGGGGCACATCAGCGCATGCCCGCCCATGCCGCAGTCGCGATGCCACGGCAGATCGGAGAGGCCTTCGCGAATGCCGGGGTGCTTGAAGATCACGGTGACGCCATTGCCCTCGCCTTCGCGATGCACGAGCTCCGTCTGCGCGAGCGCCGCGAGCGACTTCACGCGTGCGTCGCCGGGCAGCGTCGCGAGCCGCGGCTTCGCGGCGGCGCGCGTCACGCGGCACAGCACCTCGGCGCCGTTCGCGTCTTTCGACCACCACGACAGCTTGTCACCGGGCCGCGCCTCGCCGGCGAGCTCGCGCGCCTCCACGAGGAACGCGTCGATCTCGGGCCGCGCGAACACGTCGCGCACCAGCAGGAAGCCGGCGCTGCGCAGGAAGTGGCTCATCTCGCCCGCGTCTTCGCCGAAGCGGAAGACGCGCGTGACGTCGAGCGCGCCGCCGCGCGCGTCGCGGAGCACGAGCGCGTCCGCGTCGAAGATCTCGCGACCCGTGTAGAGGCGCCGCAGCGCGGGCTCCCACAGCACGAACTTCATCGCGTCGCCGCGCAGGCAGCGCACGCGATTCCCGTACAGCAGCCCGGGCGCCGCCTCGTAGTCGTGCACGAGGCCCTGCCAGTCTTCTGCGTCGAGCTCGATCAGCGTGTCAGCGCCTGAGTCGCCCGCTTCGAGCGCGAGCGCGCCATCGCGAAGGGCGTAGGTGTAGGCCGCGCCCGTTCGCGTGCGCATGCCGAGGCTTCCGAGGCCCGCGACCGCCGACGCGGCCTCGCGGGCTGCGCCGGCCGCGAGCCGGCGCGGCAGCTCGCTGCGATGGAACGCCTCGAAGTCGATGGCTTCGAACCCGGCGATCGCCATGCGTGGGCCTCCGCTCAGAGCCTACGCCCGCCACTCGGGCGGCGCTCGAAAATTCCCAGGCCCGACGCTGGCCCGCTTATGATTAGGCGATGCGTCGCTCCCAGCTCGTGCGGATCGCGGCTTCGTTCCTGCTCCTCGCGCCAGCCGCGTCCGCCAAGGAGCTGTGGGAGTACAACTGGATCGAAGTCCGCACGCCGCACTTCGTGATCGCGAGCGCCATGGGCGAGGAGCGCAGCGTCGAGCTCGCGCTCGACCTCGAGAACTTTCGCCAGGGCGCGGAGCGGGTGACCAACATCGGGCGCTTCGAAGAGCGCATCCCCACCAAGGTGTACGCACTCCCGCGCCTCGCGAAGGAGCTCGGCGTCGACGGCGTCGCGGTCGGCATCTTCATGCCGGCGATGCGCGCGAACTACGCCCTGATCACGCCGCAAGGCGAGCAGTCCGACGAGGTCCTGAAGCACGAGTACATGCACTTCTTGATCCACAATCGCGACGCTCTGCTCTATCCGCCGTGGATCGACGAGGGCCTGGCGGAGCTGCTGTCGACGCTGCGCGTGACGGAGAACGGCACGCAGCTCGAATACGGCAATGTCATGCGCTGGCGCCTCGAGTCGCTCGCCTACGGCTCGTGGATCTCGTTCGACACGGTGCTCGAGGCGCGCGACACGCTCTCCCTGGGTCGCAACCGCGGCGGCATGTTCTACGCGCAGGCGTGGCTGCTGATGCACTACCTCGTGATCGGCCGAGAGGGCCGGAACTTCGCGGCAGACACGGCGAAGTATCTCGCCGCCACCGAAGCGGGGACGCCGAGCCTCGAGGCGTTCGAGGCGGCCTACGGGCTCGCACCCGACGCGATCGCGCGCACGCTCCGCTCGTATTGGAAGAAGGCGCAGTACTTCCACGTTCGCTTGAAGGAGCCGTTCCCTCGAGCGCAGGCGACCGTGCGCGCGCTGCCCGCCGACGAGGTCGCTGCGCAGCTCGGCCTGATCGCGATCAGCCGCGGCGACGGCGACGCTGCCAGCGAATACTTCGGCGCCGCGCTCGCGGCGAATCCCAATAACGCCTTGGCGTTGATCGGATCTGGCGACGTCGACCGGGACGCCAAGCGCTACGACGCGGCGGTCGCGAAGTACGAGCGCGCGATCGCGCTCGAGCCGGAGAACGCCAACCACCAGCTCGACTACGGCGAATACTTTCTTTCGCGCGCCACCGCCGAGGGCATCGACGCCTCGCAGCGAGCGGCCTTCCTGACCGAGGCGCGCCGGCACTTCGCACGCAGCTACAAGCTGAACCCGGAAAACCCCGAGACCCTCGACCAGAACGGTCTCACCTACGTCATCGCGAGCGACGACCCGGCCAAGGGCGTCGAGTCGCTCGAGGTCGCGCACCAGCTGTTGCCGTCGCAGCCGCGGATCCGGGCCGACTTGGCTTGGGCGTACATCCAGGCGGACCAGCCCGCGAAGGCGCGTCCCCACCTGACGCGGCTGCTCGCGTGGGCGCATTCCTCGATCGCGGAGCGACTCCAAGAGCTGCTCGCGCAAGTCGAGGCGGCTGAGGCCGAGGCGCAGGCGGCTACGGGCGCGGCGGCAGATGCTGGTGCGTCGGACGCGAAGGAGTGAGCTGCGCGCGAATTCGCGCGCAGTCGCGAACGCCGCGCGCGGGCCGGCCGTAGCAGACCCGCACGCCCCGCCTCGGAGCCGCACGCATGAAGCGCATCCTGTTCTTCCTCCTCGCAGCCAGCTTCGCCGCGAGTGCGGAGTCGTTCGCCGCGGAGCCCGTGGAGACGCTGCTCGCCCGCGCGCGCGCCGCGGCGGGCGGCGATGCGCTGCTCGCGGTCCGCGCTTCGCGCGCGAAGCTGCGCGTCGAGACGCAGGGGCTCTCGGGCAGCGGCGAGCGGCTCGAGGATCACCGCACGGGCCGCTACGCGCTGCGCGTCGACCTCGGCGCGATCACTCTCGCCGAGGGCTTCGACGGCGAAACGCCGTGGTCGATCGAGGGCAACAATCCCGCGCGCCCCGAGCGTGGCGCGGATCGCCTCGCGGGCGCGCGGAGCGACGCCTACCGGCGCAGCTTCTCGCACCTCACAGGGCGCAGGCCCGGCAGCGTCGCTGCGCTCGGCGAGCGCAGCGAGGGCACGCGCCGCTTCGAGCTGCTGCAGATCGGTCCGCAGGATGGGCGCCCTTTCGAGCTGTGGCTCGATGCCGAGACCTGGCTGCCGGCCCGCGTCGTCGAGAAATCGGCGAGCGACACGCTGACGACGACGTACTCGGATTGGCGGCGCGTCGACGGCGTCGCCGTTCCGTTCGCGCTGCGCGAGAGCAACGGCGACGCGAAGTACGACACCGTGACGACCGTCGAATCGATCGCGTTCGGCGAGCCGGCGGCGGACGCCGAGCTGGCCATGCCGGCGCCGCCGCCCCGCGACTTCGGCATCGCCGACGGCGCGGCGTCCACCGCGGTGCGCTTCGAGCTCGTCAACAACCACATCTACGCCGAGGTGAAGCTCGCGGGGCGCGCCGTGACGCTGATCGTGGACACGGGGGGCCTCAACGTCGTGACGCCGGAGCTGGCGCGCGAGCTCGGGCTCCCGGTGCACGGCGAGATCGAGGGCCGCGGTGTCGGCGAGCAGAAGGTAGACGTCGGCGTCACACAAGTGGCCCGCGTCGAGATCGGCGGCGCATTTCTCGAGAACCAGACCTTCTACGTGTTTCCGCTGGGCCCGCTCGCCGCGGTCGAGGGCCGCGACGCGGCCGGCCTGATCGGGTACGAGGTGTTCCGGCGCTTCACCGCACGCATCGACTACGACGAGCGGCAGCTCACGCTGTACGACCCCGCGCGCTTCACTTATCAGGGCCCCGGCGTGGCGGTGCCGATCGCGTTCGACGATCACACGCCGCGCGTCGAGGCGGAGGTCGACGGGCTGCGCGGCTGGTTCGACCTCGACACGGGCAGCCGCTCCTCGCTCACGCTCGCGGCGCCGTTCGTCGAGGCGCATGGGCTGCGCGCGAAGTACGCAGCGCGCTTCACCGCCACGACCGGCTGGGGCGTCGGCGGCGCTTCGCGCTCGCAGCTCGCGCGGGCTGCGAGCCTCCGCATCGCCGGCTTCGACGTGCGCCAGCCGGTCACGCTGCTCTCCGTGCAGAGAGCCGGCTCCTTCGCTGCGAGCGACATCGCGGGCAACCTCGGCGGCGGCCTGCTCCGGCGCTTCGACTTGACGCTCGACTACGAGCATCAGCGCATCTTCTTCGAGCCGAACGCGAGCTTCGCGGCGCCCGATGTCTTCGATCGCTCGGGCATGTGGCTCAACGACGGCGAGGGTGCGCTCGACGTGATGGACGTGACGCCTGGTGGCCCAGCCGAGCGCGCGGGCCTGCGCGTCGGCGAGAAGCTGCGCGCGATCGACGGCGCGCCCGTGGCGCCGGGCGACTTGTTGCGGCTGCGCGAGCGCTTCCGCAGCGATCCGCCGGGTACACGCGTGCCGCTCGAAGTCGAGGCGCAGGACGGCTCGCGCCGCACGCTCAGCGTCGCGCTCGAGGACCTCGTCTAGCGGCGCAGAGCTACTCGGCCTCGATCTCCCGCAGCAGCGCGTTCGCGCCGTACACCTGCGCGAGCGCGACGCGCAGGATCGCCGGATGCACCGCGATCGCGCGGTTGCGCTCCGCGTCGAACCAGTAGTCGCCCGAGATCGAGTGGATGTTGCCGTCGAAGAGCAAGCCGACGAGGCGGCCGCGCGCGTCGACCAGCGGGCTGCCGGAGTTGCCGCCGACGATGTCGTTGTCGGTGGAGATGCAGACCGGCGTGTTCGGATCGAGCTGGCTCTGCACGCGCCGCCAGCGCTCGGGCACGAGGAACGGGCGCGCGCCCGTGGCGCGCTCGAACAGGCGGCCGAGCCGCGTGAACGGCTCGAGCTCTACGCCGTTCTCGCGCCACGCGCGGACCGTGCCGGGGTTGAGGCGCAGCGTGAACGTGGCGTCGGGATAGACGCCGGTGCCGAGCGACTCGAAGCGCGCCGCCGCGATCCTCTCGGCCGCGACGAGCTGCGGCGCCTCGACCTCGTCCTCGTAGCGCTTGCGGACCGCGCGCGCGTCGGCGTCGAGTGCGCGTGCGAGCGCGAGCATCGGATCCGACGAGGCCGCGATCGCGGCGCTGCCGCCCTCCCAGAGCGGCTTGCGTACCGCGACGTCGCCCAGCTTCGAGCCCAGCACGAGCCGCTCCGCGAGCGCGTCGGGCGACTCCTTCGAGAGCAGTCGGCGAACGACCGCGTGGTCGGGGCCGAGCCACTCGCGCAACCGCTCGAGGCCAAAGGTCAGGGTGAGGCGCTCCAGCTCGGGATAAATCGGGATCGGCGCGAGCACCTGCTGCTCGAGCTGCGGCAGCGCCGCCTCGGCGTACTCGCGCAGACGCTCACCGTTCGGCTTCGCGCGCTCCTCCGCGGCGCGAACCAGCGTGCGCGCGAAGCGGAACTGCTCGCTGTTGAACCCGACACCGACCTCGAGGAACAGGTAGGGCAGGAAGATCTCGCGCTGGCGCTCCATCGCCGTCGCCGCGTCGTCCCACGGATGGCCGGCACCGGTGTACGAAGCCTGCAACGCCGCCTCGGCGCGCGCCTTCGCGGCCAGCTGCGTCTCGTCGTGCAGCGCGTCGAGCAGCTTGCGCCGCACCTTCAACCCGTTCTCGAGGCCGTTCAGCATCGCGCTCGCGATACGCGTCTGCTCCGCTCCGCCCTTCGAGAACTGGATCAGCCGGCCGCGCAGCTCGGCCGCGCGCAGCAGCCCGCCCGGCAGCAGCACGTCGCGCTCGAAGCGCAGCTCCGCGAGCGTGAGCAAGCGCGAGGTGCTGCCGGGGTGGCCCGAGACGAAGACCGTCTCGCCCGCGTCGGGGCCCCTGAAGTCGACGCTCAGGTGCTCGGGCGTGCGCGCGGGCTTGCCGTTCTCGTAGGCGCGCACGATGCCGGCGTCCACGCTCCAGCGCGGGAACTGGAAGTTGTCCGGATCGCCGCCGAACGACGCCACGTCGATCTCCGGTGCGAACGCGATGCGCAGCTCGCCGTAGCGCCGGTACTGGTAGAGGAAGTATTGGCCGCCCTGATAGAGCGTGACCGCCTCGCACTTGAGCCCGGTCTTTGCGTTCGCCTCCTCGCAGCGTTGCTCGAGCTCGGTGAGCGTCCGCTTGCGCGCCTCGTTCGCGGCGCGGTCGTCGAGGCCGACCAGCGCTCGCGCGACGCGCGCGCTGACGTCCTCCGTCGCGACCAGTACGTCGGCGTACTCGCCGGGGCAGACGCGCTCCTGCGCGCGCGAGCTCGCGACGAAGCCGTCGTCGTTCAGGCTCACATCGCGCGTCGACAAGTTGTCGAGGCACGATTCGACGCAGTGGTGGTTGGTGAGGATCAGGCCGTCGCGCGAGATGAAGGATCCCGTGCAGCCGACGGAGAGGCGCACCGTCGCGCCGCGCACGCGATCGAGCCAGGCCTGGGAGACGTGCACGCCGTGCGCCTTCTCGACCGCCGCGGCGGGGAAGTTGTCGAGAGTCCACATGCCCTCGTCGGCGTGAGCGGCCTGCGAAGCCACGAACAGAACGGCGAGCCAGGGCAGGAGAGAGCGGCGCATGCGTTTCCTTTCGACGACGTGCGGCCGGGCGCGAGCCGCGGCGACGCGCGCGCAACCCTAACTCGCCCGGCGCCCGCGCTCCGCCCGCCTCAGCTCGATTCGCACGCGATCACGCCGCGCGCGCGCAACGCCTCAATCTCCGCCACGCTGCGTCCGAACTCCGCGAGCAACGCCTCGCTGTGCTGCCCGCACAGCGGCGCGGCGACGCGGCGCTCGGGCGCGCCGTTCACGTGCACGATCGCGCCCCAGCGCAGGATCTCGCCGTGGCGCGCGTGGAGCGCCGGCGCCACGCAGCCGTTCTCGCGCGCGTGGGCGTCCTCCGCCCAGAACCGGCCGGGCGCCGGGCCGTCCGCGCGCACGCAGCCGACTTGTTGGGCGAGCAGCGCGCGCTCCCACTCGGCGGCGCTGCGCGCGCGGAAGTGCGCCTCGAGCGCGCTCTGCGTGCGCGTCGCCGGCGACGCGAGCGCTTCGTCTCCGAGCGCGGCCGCGAGCCGGCGCCACTCCGGCTCGGTCGTCACGGCGAGCATCACCCAGCCGTCGCGCGTCTCGTACAAGCGGTAGCCGGGGCCGAAGCCGCGCAGGGCGGCGTCGAGCGCTGGGCGCGCGGGCTTGCCGGCATAGGCGAGGAAGTCGTCCGCGTTCGCCCACGCGTTCGCCACGAGCATGCTCACGTCGACGCGCTGCCCGGCTGCCAGGCCGCGCTCGCGCGCCAGCAGCGCGAGCAAGATCGCGGCGCCTGCGACGCACGACGTGTTGGGGTCGGGGTTGGCTTCGTTCGCGCGCATCAGCTGCCGCGACGCCTCGCGCAGCTCCGCGAGCGTCTCGCAGGCGAGGCCCAGCGCGGGCCCCGCCTGCAGCGTCGCACCGCTCATCGCCGCGCCGACCACCGGATGCGTCGCCGGCCGTGCGGCGTCG
>DATBRS010000012.1:0-12560 GCA_036560185.1 Myxococcota bacterium | reverse complement strand
GGCCCGAGCACCGCGACCGCGCGAAGGCCGAGCCCGCTCGTGTCGAAGCCCTCGGTGAGCGCGCCGCCCGCGATCGCGAGCGCGAGCACGCCGCGCTCTCCGCGCAGCGCGCCGAGCCAGCGCTCGCGCTCGTGCGCGAGCGCGCCGGGCTGCTCGCACGCCACGCGGCGCCCCGCGTCTTCGAGCGCGCGGGCGAGCTGCGCGAGCCACGCGAAGCTCGGGCCGACCACGAGCACGTTGCCGGGCGTCGCTCGCGCGAGCGCGGAGAGGCGTTTCACCAGCTTGGGAAGCTCGCGCGCGCGCGCCTCGAGAGTCGTCTGCAGCGCGGCGTCGATCACCACGCACAGGCGCTCGGCGCGCGATTCGCCGGAGATGCGCGCGACCGCGAGCCGCTTCGCGTCGAGGCCGAGCAGGCTCGCGTGCCATGCGGGCGGCGAGAGCGTCGCTGACATCGCGATCACGCTGTGAGCGCCGCCGAGGATGCGCGCGAGATCCGGCGCTGCATCGATGCACGCGCGCTCGAGAAACGCGTCGCCGTTCGCGCGACCGGCGAGCGCGCGGTGCGTCGCGGTCGTCGGAGCATCCAGAAAGGCGAGGGCTGCGGCGGCGAGGTCGAGGAATGCGGCGTGCGGGCCGAATGCGGGTGCGCCCGCGAGATCGCCCAGCGCCGCGTCGAAGCTCGCGCCCAGCAGCGCGCGCAGCTCCTCCGCTTCGCTCGCGCCGAAACCCCCGAGCACACAGGCGTCGCGTGCGTCGCCGACCGCTTCTTGCACCTGTGCCTCGAGCGCTGCGGCGAGGCGCTCCACCGCACCGCGCATGCGCGCGTGCGCGGGCGAGGAGCCGAGCGCGATCTGCGCGATCGCTTCTCGCAGCGCGGAGCCGCTGAGCCGCGCGGTGCGCGCGTCGCGCGCGCGGGCGGGCAGGCCGTGCGCTTCGTCGATCACGAGGATCGCGCGCGCGAGGGTCTCCGGATCGCGCAGCTCGGGCAGCGCGACCCCGGGATCGAAGGCGTAGTTCGCATCGGCGACCGTCACGCACGCGGCGCGCGCGACGTCGGCCATCAGCTCGAACGGGCACGCGCCGTGCTTCTCGCCGAGCGCGAACACCTCGTCCGGCTCCGCGATCCCGCTCGCGAGCGCGCGCAGAGCGAGCGAGTGCTCCTGGGTCGCTGCGCGATGCGTGCGCGCGTAGCTGCACACGTCCTCGTGGCACTTCAGCTCGCCGGTCGCGCACATCGCGCTCTTGTTACGGAGATGCGCGGCGACGCGCACGCCGCGCGGAGCGATGCGGCGCAGCGTCTCCAACGCGAGGCGCTGCTGCAGCGTGCGGCTGGTCAGCACGAACAGGCGCAGGTCGCTCGCGAGCGCGAAGCGCAGCGCCGCGGTGAGCACGGCGGCCGTCTTGCCGAGGCCCGTGGGCGCCTCGAGCAAGAGGTGCTCGCGCGCCGCGAGCGAATCCTCCGCCGCGCGCGCAATCTCCGCTTGCCCGGGTCGAAGCTGCTCGAAGGGAAACGCCACGGACGGGGCAGCGGCGCGACGTCGCGCGAGCTCCTCTTCGCTGGCCATCGCCGCTGCGATCGCGGCGTCGATGAAGGTGTCGAGCCGCGCGAGCATCGCCTCCCGGGAGAGCAGGCCGGGCTCGCGCGACGTCACGGCGTCGCCCGCGAGCCACACGATCTCGGCGCTGCACGTGGCGGCGCGCGCGGGCTCGAGCATCCACGCGTAGAGCTCCGCCTGCAGGCTCGCGGCTTCGCGCAGAGCGCGGCTCGGTGCGCCGTGGGCGACGTGTTTGAGCTCCTCGACGACCAGACCGTCGCGAACCGGGCGCACGCCATCGCAGCGGCCGCCGAGCGTGACGCGCCAGCCGCCGCGGTCGCGCCGCCCGCGCACCGCCACCTCCGCCTCGAAGCCGGCGACCGACTCCGCGGCGCTGCGCTGGTAGGCCAGATGCGCCTCGACGCCGAGCGTGAACAGCTCGCGCAGGCGGCCGGCGAATCCGATCGCGCGCGGCAGCTGGCTCAGCGCCACCTCGGTGACGCTGAGGTGCAACGCTCTCGCTGCGACATCAGCGCGCGTAGGCGGGCCCTCGCGGCGGGGGTGGCGAGCCTAGAGCGAAAACGAGAGCCATAAGAAAACCCGCCGAAGCGGGTTGCTCGCAGTGATTAAGGTCGGAAAAGGATAGCTCGCGGATCGCGGCAATGACAGGGGCACTCAGGAGATTTTTCCGAACCTGCGGTCTGTCGCGAGAAACCCGGACGCAGAATGCCAAAACCCCTGCGATCCGCGCGAAAACCCACGGCTCGGTGCGCACGTTTTCGCCGGGATCTGCCGCCGCGCGCGGGGCGCTGCACTGAATCGAGCGGCCGCGACGCGAAGCTCGAGCGATCGGCGTGCGCTGCGAGGCTAGGATGCGCGCCCGATTCGGAGGCGCGCGATGTCGGTTCGGCTCGATCTCGAGGGCAAGCGCGTGCTCGTGCTCGGTGCGTCGTCGGGCATCGGGCGCGCGGTCGCCGAGCTGGCGGCGGAATCCGGCGCCCGGCTCGCGCTCGCGGCACGGCGGCGCGATCGCCTCGACGCGCTCGCAGGCTCGCTGCGCGCGGGCGGCCGCGAGGCGCACGTCGTCAGCTGCGACGTCGCGCGCGACGCCGATTGCCGCGCCGCGGTCGAGCACGCCGCACAGGAACTCGGCGGGCTCGATGCGCTCGTCTACGCGCCGGGCATTTCGCCGCTCGTGCTGCTCGAGGAAGCGCGGCGCGAGGATTGGCGCGAGGTGCTCGACGCGAACCTGATCGGCGCCTCGCAGGTCACCGCCGCCGCGCTGCCGCACCTGCGCGCGAGCCAGGGCCGCGCCGTCTACGTCGGCTCCTACTCCGCGCGCCAGACGTTGCCCGGCATCTCGCTCTACAGCGTCTCGAAGCTCGCGCTGTCCGGCCTCGTCGCCTCCTGGCGCATGGAGCACCCCGACGTGGACTTCGTGCACGTCGTGCTCGGCAACACGTTCGGTACCGAGTTCGCCGCGAGCTGGGGGGCCGAGCGCACCGCGATGATCACGAAACAATGGATCGCGCGCGGACTCTTCCCGGCGCCGAAGATGATGCCGCTGCGCGCCGCCGCCGAGGCGATCGCAACCACGCTTGCGGTGGGAGCGTTCCTCGACGACGTGGGCGTGATGCCGCGCATGCGCGACGGCGCGGTGTGAGGCGGTCTCGGCCGCGTGTGAGCGCGCTGCGGCGTGAGTCGCTGGATCGCTAGCGGCGCACACGGGTCGGAGGTACATCGGCCGGCGCTCACGCTCGGAAGGAGACGCCATGGCCGCGATCATCGACATCGACTCGCACTTCGAGCCCGGCGACGACTGGCTGGCCCCGTATCCGGAGCTCGCACGGAAGCTGCCGAAGTTGAATCCGGGTCTGCTCGCGATCGACGCGATCGTGGGCGACTTGCTGCGCGGCGTGCCGGAAGCGCTGCGCCCGCCGACGGCGCAGCTGATGCCGCCGGGCTTGCTGACGCTCTTCGGTGAGGAAAAGCAGGCCGAGAAGGAGCGGCGCGCAGAGTTCGAGGGGAGGAACCAGTTTCAAGTTGCGAATGCGGCGGCACGCGTGAAGTGGCTCGACGCGCAGGGCATCGCACAGCAGCACGTCATCTGCCTGGCCGGCATCTCGTACAACTTGCAGATCGCCGACCGGGCCCTGCGTCAGGAAGTGATTCGGACGTGTAACACCTGGCTGGCCGACACCTGTGGCGAGAGCGGGGGGCGGTTGAAGCCGGTGACGGCGCTCGAATACTCCGAGCTCGACTCCGTCGTCGCAGAGCTCGCGCGCATGCGCGAACGGGGTAGCCGGATCTTTCTGATTCCCGCGTATCCCGTGAACGGCGTGCCGCCGAGCCATCCGAGCTGGGATCGCGTGTGGGCCACGGCTTGCGACCTCGCGATGACGCCGATGCTGCACACGGGTTTCGAGCGCATGAGCTTCGACCCGGGGTGGGCGAATCAGAACGGCGACCCGACGTTGCTGCGAATGCTCGGCGGTGCGCATCGGCACGTCGCGCCGACCACGTTGATCAACTCGCTCGTCTACTCCGGGGTGTTCGAGCGCTTCCCGAAGCTCACGCTCCTGCTCGCCGAGGTGGGCACCGGCTGGCTGCCGTTCCTGCACCGCGAGATCGACGATCGCGTCTCTCCCGTCGCCGAGCTGTTCGTCGGGAAATGGAAGCACCCGCTCAAGCCGAGCGAATACCTCGCGCGCAACGTGAAGGCGACACCGCTGAGCGGCGGCAACGACTCGCCGCTCCTCGAGATCCTCGAGGATTTGCCCGAGGACGCTCTCGTGTTCTCTTCCGACTTCCCCCACTTCGAGGGCTTCACGAATCCGGTCGCGCACTACGCGGAGGCGCTCGCGACGATCGCGCCCGCGAAGCGAGAGCGCTTCCTCGGCGGCACGATCAACGAGGTGTTCGGGCGCATGGGAGATGCGCTGATCTGACGCCCTGCAAAACGCGGGGTTAGACGTCGCTGCCTAACCCCGCGCGCTGCGATTGGTGGAGCTGAGGGGGATCGAACCCCTGACCTCGTGAATGCCATTCACGCGCTCTCCCAGCTGAGCTACAGCCCCGGAGGCGCGGCAAGCTATCGGGAGCGCCTAGGCGCGTAAAGGTCCGAACTGCGCCGTGAGCGGAATCCACTCAGCGCAACGGCCGAACGCAGCTCGGGAAGCGCAATCGGCCCACGCGCGACGCGCGCAGGTCGCGCGCAGCGAGGCGGAGCCGAGCGGAGTTCGGATAAGGTCTGCGCTGCGCCGGAGTGGCGGAACGGCAGACGCAGAGGACTCAAAATTCTCCGGGTCGCGAGGCCCGTGTGGGTTCGAATCCCACCTCCGGCACCAACGTCCTCTATCTAGGATGGACGAGATGCGGCGAGCCTTTCGAGCGATCGCGATGTTTGCGGGCGTGAGCCTCGCCGCCGCATCCGCGCTCGCGGGCTGCCCGGACGGCATGCGCGAGTTCCGCGGCGCAATCAGCGAGATCACCGCGCAGAAGCTGTTCGTCGATTCGCGCCTCGACGACAACATCGGCTTCGAGCGGGCGCCGCAGACGACGATCGTCGACGCCGCGGGCAAGGGTCGCGCGAAGTGGGCGCAGCTGCGCGCGGGCGACTCGGTGGTGATCTGCTGGCGCTTCGAAGACCGTCCGCGCAAGGCGGTGACGATCACGCTGCGCTGACCGCGAGCGCCATTGCTGCGCGCAGCGAGGCGACGCCGCGCCGCGTTGTGGGCTTCGCGCCCGAGTCGTACCGTTGCCGCGATGACGGCCCCGGCCCTCACGCCCGCGCAGTTCGAGCGCTATCGGCGTCACCTCAACCTGCCCGACTTCGGCCTCGAGGGTCAGCGCAAGCTGCTCGGTGCGCGCGTGCTGCTGATCGGCGCGGGGGGGCTCGGCTGCCCGCTGGCGCTCTACCTAACAGCTGCGGGCGTCGGGCGGATCGGCCTGATCGACGACGACGTGGTCGACACGTCGAACCTGCAGCGTCAGGTGCTGTACGGCACCGCCGACGTGGGCAAGCCGAAGGTCGACGTCGCGCTCGCGCGCCTGCGCGCGTTGAACCCCGACGTCGAGGCGGTCGGCTTCCGCACGCGCATCACGTCCGAGAATGCGTTCGAGCTGATGCGCGACTGGGACGTGATCATCGACGGCACCGACAACTTCCCCACGCGTTACCTCTCGAACGACGCGTGCGTGCTGCTCGGCAAGCCGACGGTGTACGGCGCGATCCTGCGCTTCGAGGGGCAGGCCTCGACCTTCGATGCGCGGCGCGGCCCTTGTTATCGCTGCCTGTTCCCGGAGCCGCCGCCGCCCGGCGCGGTGCCGTCGTGCGCGGAGGGCGGCGTGCTCGGCATCCTGCCCGGCGTGATCGCGATGATCCAGGCGACCGAGGCGGTGAAGCTGATCACCGGCATCGGCGAGCCGCTGATCGGGCGCTTCCTGCACTACGACGCGCTCTCGATGCGCTTCAGCGAGTTCCGCTTCGCGAAGGACCCCGACTGCCCGGTGTGCGGCAAGAACCCGAGCGTGACGAGACTGATCGACTACGACGGCTTCTGCGGCGTGACGCGCGACGCGAACCCGATCGCCGAGATCTCCGCCGCCGAGCTGCAGCGCGAGCTCGCGGGCACGCCCAAGCCGCTCTTGCTCGACGTGCGCGAGCCGCACGAATTCGAGAAGGCGAAGATCGTGGGCTCGACGCTGATCCCGCTCGGCCAGCTCGGCGCGCGGCTGGGCGAGCTCGCGGACTGGAAGCAGCGCCGCGTCGTCGTGCATTGCCGCACGGGCGGGCGCAGCGCAAAGGCGTTTGCGCTGCTGCGCGACGCGGGCTTCACGAACGTCGCGAACCTGTCAGGCGGCATCGACGCCTGGTCGATCACGGTGGACCCGGCGGTCCCGAGGTACTGATGGCGAAGCATGGCGCGATTCCCGATCCGCTCGCGCGGCGGCACGAGCTGGAGAAGCCGCTCGATCCCGCCCGAGCGCGCGCGATCGGCGAGGCGTATCTGGCAGAGAAGCGCGAGCTCGAGGCGATCGCGTTCCTCGCGAAGGCCGGGGCGAGCGAGGCGCTGGAGAAACTGTGCGCGACCGCGGTGGAGCGCGGCGACGCCTTCCTGCTGCGCGAGGCGACCAGCGCGCTCGGCCGCGAGCCCGAGCGCGCGAGCTGGGAGCGGCTCGAGCGCGCCGCCGAGATGCAGGGACGCGAGCGCTATGCCGCGGAGGCGAAGCGCCAGCTCGCGCGGCTCGGCGCTCGACCCAGTTGAGCAGGACAGCGTGCGAAGCGGAGAGGGGACCCATGGCGACGAAATGTCTCGTGGTGCGTGGGCTCGGCAAGGAGGTCGAGGAAGACCTCAACAAGTTCCTGGCGAGCCACGACATCCACATCCTCCACATGACGCAGAGCTCCACCGGCGAGTACGTCACCATCACGCTGATCTACGAGGAGCCGTCGCGCGTCGGTTGAGTGCGCGCCGACGCGGGACGGTGCGACGGCGAGCGAAGCCCGTCATGCTCCGCGCGCCGTGAGCCGAGACGCCGAGATCCGCATCGAGGGCGCGCGCGCCCACAACCTGAAGGGCGTCAGCTGCCGCATTCCGGTCGGCCAGCTGACGGTGATCTCGGGGCCCTCGGGCTCGGGCAAGTCGAGCCTGGCCTTCGACACGCTGTACGCGGAGGGCCAGCGCCGCTACGTCGCGTCGCTCTCCACCTACGCGCGCCAGTTCTTGGAGAAGCTGCCGCGGCCCGCGGTGGACTCGATCACGAACCTGCCGCCGGCGATCGCGATCGAGCAGCGCAACCGCGTCACCAATGCGCGCAGCACGATCGGCACCGCCACTGAGATCCTCGACCACCTGCGCCTCCTGTTCGCGAAGATCGGGGAGACGCGCTGCTGTGGCCGGCTCGTCGAGCCCGGTAGCGTGGACGCGACGGCGCTGCGCGTGCTGCGCGAGCTCGCCGGCGAGCGCATTGCGCTCGCGGTGGCGTTGCCCGCGACGGCGAAGCCGAAAGCGCTGCGCGAGCAGCTGCTGCGCGAAGGCCTGCGCCGGCTGCTGCTGCCGGACGGCGCGTTCGCGGACGTCGAGGAGCTCAGCGCCACGCGGCTCGGCGCGCTGCGCGGCGAGGCGCTGCTCGTGATCGATCGCGTCGAGGTCGCGGAGGCCGCGCGCACGCGGCTCGCGGAGGCGATCGCGAACGCCTTCGTGCGCGGCGCCGGCGAGCTCGTGGTCGCGAGCGCGGCCGGGGCGCGGCATCGCTTCCGCGAAGGCTTCTGCTGCGCGGTGTGCGGCCGGCGCCACCCGACGCCGGAGCCCGCGCTCTTCTCGTTCAACAGCCCGCTAGGTGCGTGCCCGGCCTGCCACGGCTTCGGGCGCACGCAGGCGCTCGATCTCGAGCGCGTGATCCCCGATCCGGCGCGCACGCTGGCGAAGAACGCGATCGCGCCGTTCGCGACGCCGTCCGCGCGCAGCTGCCAGCGAGACCTGATCAGCGCGTGCCGCGAGCGCGGGCTCGCGACCGACGTCGCCTGGCGAGACCTGACCGGCGCCGATCGCGAGTGGGTGATCCAGGGCGACGACGCGTGGTACGGCGTGAAGGGCTACTTCGAATGGCTCGAGGGCCGGCGCTACAAGGTGCAAGCCCGCGTCGCGATCGCGCGCTACCGCCGTTTCGATCCGTGCGAGCGCTGCGGCGGGACGCGGCTGCGCAGCGAGGCGCTCGCGGTCGAGATCGGCGGGCACACGATCGGAGACGCCGCGCACCTCACGATCGGCGAGCTCGACGAGTGGCTCGCGTCGCTCCAGCTGACCGCTGCGCAGGCGGCGCGCGGCAAGCGCGTGCTCGACGGCTTGCGCGCGCGCGTCGGCACCGCGCTGCGCGTCGGGCTCGACTACCTCGCGCTCGATCGCCAAGTGCGCACGCTCTCGGGCGGCGAGGCGCAGCGCATTCAGCTCGCGACCGCGCTCGGCGGCGCGCTCACCGCGGCGCTCTACGTGCTCGACGAGCCCTCCGTCGGTCTGCACCCGCGCGACGTCGGGCGCCTGCTCGAGGTGCTGCGCGGCATCCGCGACGCCGGCAACACCGTGGTCGTGGTCGAGCACGCGCTCGAGATCGCTGCAGCCGCGGATCACCTGATCGACCTCGGGCCGGGCTCCGGGCGGCGCGGCGGCGAGATCGTCGCGCAGGGCAGCGTGGCCGAGGTCGCGGCGAACCCGCTCTCGCCCACCGGCCGCGCGCTCGCCGGCGCCTTCCAGCTGTCGCGCGGGCGCCGCGCGCGCGCGAGCGGGCGCCTGCGGATCCGCGGCGCGCGCGCTCACAACCTGCACGGCGTCGACGTCGAGATTCCGCTCGGGCAACTCGTCGTCGTCACGGGCGTCTCGGGCGCGGGTAAGACCAGCCTGGTGCGCTCGGTGCTCGTCGGCAACCTGCAGCGCACGCCCGAGCGCGGGCAGTGCGATGCGATCGAGGGGGCTGAGCAGATCCGCGAGATCGCGATCGTCGAGCCCACGCCGCCGGGCCGCTCGTTGCGCTCCAACCTCGCGACCGTGTCGAAGGCCTTCGACGGCGTCCGTGCGCGCTTCGCCGCCACCCACGAGGGCCGCCGGCGCAAAGTCACGCCGGGCTATTTCTCGTTCAACGTGGCGGGCGGGCGCTGCGAGGCGTGCGAGGGCGCAGGCGAGATCGTCGTGGACATGCAGTTCCTCGAGGACGTGCGCACGCCCTGCGAGGCCTGCGACGGCACGCGCTATCGGCGCGAGGCGCGCGAGATCACGCTCGGGGGCCGCAGCATCGTCGACGTGCTCGCGCTCAGCGTGGACGAGGCTCGCGAGGCCTTCGCCGAGGATGCCAGCATCGCGGGCCGCCTCGAGCCGTTCGCGCGCGTCGGCCTCGGCTACGTGACGCTCGAGCAGCCGCTCAGCACGCTCTCGGGCGGCGAGCTGCAGCGCATCCGCGTGGCGCAGGCGCTCACCGCGCGCCCGGCCGGCTGCCTGTTCGTGCTCGACGAGCCGACCACCGGCCTGCACGCCGCCGAGGTGCAGGTGTTATTGGACTGCCTCGACCAGCTGCTCGACGGGGGCGCGAGCTTGGTCGTGGTCGAGCATCACCTCGACGTGATTCGGCTCGCCGATCACGTGATCGATCTCGGGCCGGAGGGCGGGCCTGGTGGCGGGCGCCTCGTCGCCGCGGGGACGCCGGAGCAAGTGGCGCGCATCGCCGAGTCCTACACGGGCGCAGCGCTGCGCGCCGCGGGGCTCTGAGACCCGATGTCGCGCGCCGTTCCCCCCGCCGACATCGCGCCCGAGGAATTCTTCACGCGCTGGCTACCGAGCGTGGTGGCCGCGGACGCGGAGCGGCGCGCGCAGCTCGGCGACACCGCGGCGATCCTCGCGTTCGAGCTGGAAGGCGAGGGCGGAGGCGTCTTCCACGTGCACGTCGACTGCAGTGGAGTGCGCGGCGCCGTGGGCGAGCCGCTGCGCGCGGATCTGCGCGTGCGCCTCGAGCTCGCGACCTGGCGGGCGCTCAACGCGGGGACGCTCTCCGCCCCGCGCGCCTTCCTGCAGCGCAAGGTCCACCTCTCCGGGAATCTCGTGCTGGCGGTGAAGCTGCATCTGATCCTCGGCTGAGCGCGCGGCGCGCCTCGAACGCGAAACGCGGAGCCGGACTCGCATCCGGGCTCCGCGTTCGCAGCGGCTCGCGAGGCGGCGCTACGCGACGACTTGCGCGCGCTGCCGCCCACGCCGACGGTGCGCGAAGATCTGCTTCTCGTGCGTGCGGCGCAGCTGGTGCCGCACCTTGTCGAGCACGCGGTCGGCGGCGTGCCCCGCCTCGGGCGCCTGTGCGTGGCCCGCGATCTCGGTGCGGCGGCCGGTCGCGTGCAGGCTCGCGTGATGCCCGCGGCCATCGGGAGAGAGCGTGACGTGCACGTGCGTCAGCTCGGGAAACTCATCCACCAGCTCCGCGCAGCGTCTCTCGACCAGCTCGCGCACGGGCTCGATCACCGACATGTCCTTGAAGTGAACCGCTACGACTGCATCGCTCATCCGGATCCTCCGTTTCGCCGCGCGGCGCATCGCCGCGCACTCGAAGAAAGCCTTGGATTGAACAGATTCCCATCGCATCCACGGACATTCGTTGGTTCTTTGGGTGGCTGAGTCCTCCTCTCGGGTGTGCAGTTCTGATCGGCACGTTGCGGCGCCGCCAAGCGCGATTTACGCGCCGTCCGGCGCGCACGTCAACGCCTTTGCGGAAGAATTTCGCGGCCGAGTGCGCAGCTGAGCGGCAACGGGCACGCCAGTGCAGCGCGCCGTCGCTCGCGGCTACCGTGCGCGCTCTGGAAGCGTTTCGAGCGCTGGTGCCTCGCCCGGTCTTCAAAACCGGAGGAAATCGCGGCGACGCGGTTTCGGCGGGTTCGATTCCCGTCCGCTTCCGCCACTGGCCACGAATCGCGCGAGTCCGGCGAGTCCGGGGACGACCGCGGCGAGCTCCGGCTGGATCGCGCGATCCCTAACAGCCACCGCCCGGCGCGACGCGCGCCGGAGCCAGCGCGCGCGCTCGGCGCGAGCGGGAGGCGCGCTGGCTGGGCGGCTGCGACACAAAAGTGCGACAGTGCGCGCGAGCGGCCTATCGTTCTCCGACGGTGCCTCTCCCCCCCTTGCAGGCTCCGGAGGCCGAACTTCATGCTGGAATCGAAGGACAAGCACCGCGCTCGGATCGCAGGAACTCTCGCGGCCATCGCGCTTTTCATCGCCGGCCCGAGCCTGGCGGCGACGGTCAATTTCTCCACGTACCTCGGCAGCACCGGGCCCGATTGGGTGCGCGACGTGGTCTACGACGCGGCGGGAAACCTGTACGCCGTCGGCGGCTCGCGCTCGAGCAATCTGCCCACGACGCCCGGCACCGCACAGCCCGTCTTCGGGGGCTACGAAGACGCGTTCGTCGCGAAGTTCTCACCGAAGGGGAAGCTGCTCTGGGCGACCTACCTCGGCGGCGTCGAGCTGGATCGCGCGTACGCCGTCGAGCTCGACGGCAACGGCGACGTCGTGATCGCGGGTCGCGCCGGCGCCAGCTTCCCGGTGACCGCGGGCGCGGTGCAGACGCAGTTCAAGGGCGGAGCCACTTCGGGCACGATCTATCCGCACCCGCAGGACGGCTTCGTCGCGAAGCTGCGCGGCTCGAACGGAAAGAAGCTGTGGGCCACGTTCTTCGGGGCGACCGACGGCCACTTCGCGATCGTGCGCGACATCGCGGTCGATCCCGTCTCGGGCTGGATCTATCTCGCGGCCTCGACCGACACGGGCACGTATCCGAGCGCGGTGCTCTCCGCCTTCCAGCGCGGGAATCGCAAGACCCGATTCGGCGGCACCGACGGCGTGCTCGCGCAGCTCTCGGGAGACGGCAGGTCGCTCGGCTGGGCGACCTACGTCGGCGGCTCGGGCGAGGAGAACCCGACGCCGAGCGTGCGCCTCGACGCGCAGGGCAACCCGATCATCCTGTTCGCCTCGACCTCGAGCGACGCGAAGACCACCCGCGGCGCCTTCAACCGATTCTTCGGGGGCGTCTCGGACTTCTACCTCGCGAAGTTCGCGATCAACGGACCGCTGCTCTGGGCCACCTTCGTCGGCGGCTCGCAGGCCGAGCGGGTCGAGACGCACAACCTCGCAATCCGGACGGACGGCTCGATCGTGATCGCCGGGGCGACCACATCCACCAACTTCCCGACCGTCGCGGGCGCCTACGACCGCTCGTGGAACAGCACCAACGGCGCCGCCGATTGCGGGATCGCCGTGCTCAGCCCGGCCGGCTCCGCGCTGCTGGCCGGAACTTATTACGGCGGCAAGCTCGGCGACAACTGCGAAGGCGTCGGATCCGACAGCCAAGGCAACATCTACGTCTCCGGCGGCACGGCCTCGCTGGATCTGCCGCTGCTCGGCGCCATCCAGACCAAGCTCCCGAGCTCGCCGTCCCCCTTCGTCGCGGTCTTCGGCAAGGATTTGGCGAAGCTGCGCTTCGCGACCTACTTCGGCT
>DATBRS010000011.1:0-6290 GCA_036560185.1 Myxococcota bacterium | reverse complement strand
CCGCGCGCTCGGCGCGGTGGCGAAGCGTTTCGGGCTGTCGCTGAGCTTCTCGGAGGCGCTGATCGGCGGCTGCTCGATCGACGCAAAGGGGACGCCGCTCGCGGACGACGTCGTCGCGGCCGCGCGGCAGAGCCGCGCCGTGCTGCTCGGCGCGGTGGGCGGCCCGAAGTGGGACGCGCTGCCGGTCGCGACGCGGCCGGAGCGCGGCCTGTTACGCATCCGCAAAGAGCTCGGGCTGTACGCGAACCTGCGCCCCGCGACCGTCTTCCCCGCGCTCGTCGGCGCCTCGACGCTGCGCCCCGAGATCGTCGAGGGCATCGACATCCTGGTGGTGCGCGAGCTCACGGGCGGCCTCTACTTCGGCGAGCCGCGCGGCCGCTCCCTCGTCGGCGGCAAGCGCGAGGCCCGCAACACCATGGTCTACGACGAGGTCGAGATCGCGCGCATCACGCGCACCGCGTTCGACGCCGCGCGCTCGCGCAGGAAGCACGTGACGCACGTGCACAAGGCGAACGTGCTCGAGACCTCGCAGCTCTGGGTCGAGGTCGTGAACGAGGTCGCGAAGGAGTACGACGACGTCGAGCTGTCCCACCAGCTCGTCGACTCGTGCGCCATGCTGCTCGTGAAGGAGCCGCGGCGCTTCGACGTGATGGTGATGGAGAACCTGTTCGGCGACATCCTCTCCGACGAGGCGGCGATGATCACCGGCTCGCTCGGCATGCTGCCCTCCGCCAGTCTCGGCGCGGGCGGCGTCGGGCTCTACGAGCCGGTGCACGGCTCGGCGCCCGACATCGCGGGGCAGGACGTCGCGAACCCGCTCGCCGCGATCCTGAGCGCCGCGATGCTGCTCGAGCACAGCCTCGGCCAGGTGCAGGCCGCGCAGGCGATTCGTGACGCCGTCACCGCGGTGCTGAACGATGGCCACCGCACGGCGGACCTGCGCCTCCCGGGTGAAGAACGCGAGGTGCTCGGCTGCCGCGCGATGGGCGACCGCGTGATCGCGAAGCTGTCGTGACCGCGAAGCTGTTGCGGGTCGCGGTCGTCGGTGCGACCGGCACGTTCGGCCGCGAGCTGATCGAACAGCTCGGGGAACGGCACTTCCCGATTCAGGAGCTGGTCGCGATCGCGTCGGAGCATTCGCTCGGCGAGCAGGTCGAGTGGCTCGGCCACGAGCTGCCGGTGGTGGCTGAGCACACCCTCAGCGGCCTCGATCTCGTGTTCCTGTGCACGCCGCCCGCGGCCGCGCCCGAGTGGATGCGCGCGGCGCTCGTGGCGCGCGTCGCGTGCATCGATTGCTCGGGCGCCGGCGCGGCGCGCGAGGAGATCCCGCTGCTCGATCCCGAGCGCGCGCCGAGCGCCCCCGCGCTGGCGTCGCCGGTGATCGCGGTGCCCTCGCCGGCCGCGCTCGCGCTCGCGCGCGTCGTCTCGGCGCTGCGCGGCTCGGCGCGCGTGGAGCGCGTGCTCGCGACGGTGTGCGAGAGCGCGTCGTCCGCCGGCCGTGCGGGCATCGACGCGCTGCAAGCGGAGACGGTCGCACTGTTCGCGCAGCAGGATCCGCCCGAGGAGAGCCCGTTCAGCCACGGCGTCGCCTTCGATGCGCTGCCCGCGACCGGCCCGATCGGCGTCGGAGACCTGACAGCCAGCGAAGCGGCCACGCTGCGCGACTTCGCGCGGCTCGCGCCGGGCGTGCGCATTGCGATCACCGCGCTGCGCGTGCCGACCTTCGCCGGACTCGGCGTGCAGGCGGCGCTCGAGCTCGAGCCGATGCTCGCGCCCGAGGTGATCGAGAAGCTGCTCGACGAGGCGCCCGGCACGCGCGTGTTCGGCACGCCGAGCGGCCCGTCGCTGCGGGACGCCGCGGGCGAAGGCGAAGTTCTGGTCGGCCGCGTGCGGGCCGATCCGACGCGCGTGAACGGAATCCTGCTCTGGCTCGCTCTCGACCCGGTGCGCGTCGCCGCGACCGCCGCCGTGCGGCTCGCCGAGCTTCGCGTCACGTCGTAGGCCGAGCGCGCAACGCGCCGCCGCCGGCGACGACTTCGCGGTACCGATCTTGCCCACCTTCAAGCTCACGCTCGAGTACGACGGCCGCGGCTTCGCTGGCTGGCAGGCGCAGGGGCAGGGCGAGCGCACGATCCAGGGCGAGCTGATGGCGGCGCTCGCCGAGATCGCCGCCGGGCCGGTGCGATTCATGGGAGCCGGCCGCACGGACGCCGGCGTCCACGCCGAAGGGCAGGTGGCGTCGGCGGCGTTCGAGACGGTGCTGGACGCCGAGACGCTACGGCGCGCGCTGAACGCGAAGCTCCCGCCCGACGTCGCGGTGCTCGCCGCCGAGCTGCGCGGGGCCTCCTTCGACGCGCGCCGAGACGCGCTCGCGAAGCGCTACCGCTACCAGCTGTGGAACGGCGAGCTGCCTTCTCCCCTGCGCGCGCCGCGCTTCTGGCACGTGCGCGAGCCCCTCGACCTCGCGCGGCTCCGGGCGGGCGCCGAGCGCTTGGTCGGCACCCACGATTTCGCGAGCTTCCGCGGCACCGGGTCCGCGGTGAAGACGAGCGTCCGAACCCTCCATCGCGTCGAGCTCGCCGGGCGATCCGGGGCTGAGATCCACCTTGGCGTCGAAGGAGACGGGTTCTTGCGCCACATGGTGCGGAACCTCGTCGGCAGCCTGGTCGAGATCGGGCTGGGCCGCCGCTCGCCCGAATGGATCACCGAGCTGCTGGCCGCGCGAGATCGCCGGGCCGCGGGCCGCACGGCGCCAGCCTGCGGCCTCGTGCTGGAATGGGTGCGCTACCCCGACGAGCCGGAAACCCCCGCCAAGTCGGCGCCTTGAGCGGGGATTTTCGTTGACGCTCGGGGGGGCCTTGGCTATCCAACGCCCCTCGCGCGGACCTGCCTAGCGCCGGTTCGCGCCCGTTTTTTCAGCGAGCGGCTTCGTTCGGCGGAGCCGCGACTTCGGGAGATCGGATCCATGGGAGCCTCCGCGCATCGCGCCACCCAAAGCGCGCGCGCCGAAGACGTGCAGCGCCGCTGGCTCGTCGTCGACGCCGAGGGTCAGGTGCTGGGCCGCCTCGCGACGCGCGTCGCCTCGATCTTGCGCGGCAAGCACAAGGCGATCTTCACGCCGCACGTCGACACCGGCGACTTCGTGATCGTGATCAACGCCGAGAAGGTGAAGCTCACGGGCAAGAAGCTGCAGGACAAGGTCTATCGCCATCACACCGGCTATCGCGGCAGCGTGAAGGAGACGACGGCGGGCAAGCTGCTGTCGGGCCCGCACGCGGATCGCGTGGTATCCGAGGCCGTGCGCGGCATGCTTCCGAAGAATCATCTCGGGCGGAAGATGCTCGACAAGCTCAAGGTCTATGCGGGCCCGGCGCATCCCCACGATGCGCAGCGGCCGGAGGTGCTCTCGCTTGGCTGATCCGCGACTCCCCGAAATTCGCACGACCGCGCGCACGACCGGCCGCCGCAAGACTTCGATCGCGCGCGTGCGCCTCTCGCTCGGCACGGGCCAGTACAACATCAACGGGCGCTCGCTCGACGAGTACTTCCCGCGCGAGACGCTGCGCACGCTGATCAACCAGCCGTTCGAGGCGACCGGCGCGGCGGGCCGCTACGACGTCCACGCGAACCTGGTGGGCGGCGGCGTCGCCGGCCAGGCCGGCGCGCTGCGCCACGGCATCGCGCGCGCGTTGCAGGCCCTGGATCCCGCGCAACGCCCGCCGCTCAAGCGAGCCGGCCTGCTGACGCGCGATTCGCGCGAGGTCGAGCGCAAGAAGTACGGCCAGCGCGGCGCCCGGGCGCGCTTCCAGTTCTCGAAGCGCTAGCAAGCGCCGCAGCGGCGCGCGCAGCGAGGCGTAGCCGAGCGGAGTCGAACAGGGGCCTCCGCTCGTTTGACAGCCCAGCGGAATCGCGTTCGCGCATCCGTCGGCCACGCCAAGCGCCGCGACAGCGGCCTCGGCGCTCGCAGCCCGCCGGAGTTCACGAGACGCCGGGGACGTTCGTTCACGAGCGGGCTCGCGTGCTCGGCCGCGGGCGCACGCGCGACGTCCCGGACGCACACGATTTGACGCGCGCATGCGCCCGCGGTAAATCGCGCGAGCTTCGGGGTGAGGCATCGAGGGTTCCCCTCACAACGCGCAGCGTGTGCTCACGCGCGCGCACGTGCAGGGGGTCGTGGCGTGAGCTCGTACTTCGCCACAGACCCCACGCAGATCCGCCTCTCCGTCTCGGCCGTCGTGTGGCGCGCGCAGCACGGCGGCGAGCTGCTGCTGATGCAGCGCTCCGACAATCGACACTGGGGCCTGCCCGGTGGCTACGTCGAGCTCGGCGAGAGTGTCGCCAGCGCGGTCGCGCGCGAGGTCTTCGAGGAGACCGGCGTGCGCATCGCGGTCGGCAGACTGATCGGCGTCTACTCCGATCCCGCGCGCCAGGTGATCGACTACGGCGAGGGCCGTCGCGTGCACGCGATCAACCTGTGCTTCGAGGCACGCGCGACCGGCAGCGGCACAGCAACCACTCCGCACGAGACCCTCGCAACGGGCTACTTCGCGGCGAGCGCGCTGCCCGCGCCGTTCGTGCCGATCCACGAGATCCGAATTCACGACGCGCTGACCGGCGCTGCATCGGCCGCAGTGCGATGATCCAACTGGGGGAGAGACGATGAACGCGCGCCCGAAGAAGTTCATCTTTGTCACCGGCGGTGTGCTCAGTGGTCTCGGCAAGGGGCTCTCGGCCGCCGCGATCGGCGCACTGCTCGAGGCGCGCGGCCTGCGCGTCGGCTTCCTCAAGCTCGACCCGTACTTGAACGTCGACCCGGGCACGATGAACCCGGTGCAGCACGGCGAGGTCTACGTCACTGAAGACGGCGCGGAGACCGATCTCGATCTCGGTCACTACGAGCGCTTCACGAAGACGGTCACGAGCCAAGTCAACAACGTCACCGCCGGCCGCGTCTACCACACCGTCATCACCAAGGAGCGCCGCGGCGACTATCTCGGCGGCACGGTGCAGGTCATCCCGCACGTCACCGACGAGATCAAGGCGCGCATCCACAAGGCCGCCGAGCAGCCGGATCTGCTGATCGTCGAGGTGGGCGGCACCGTCGGCGACATCGAGGCGCTGCCGTTCCTCGAGGCCGTGCGCCAGTTCCGCGCCGACGTCGGGCGCGACAACGTGTGTTACGTGCACCTCGCGCTGGTGCCCTATGTCGCCACCGTCGGCGAGCTGAAGACCAAGCCGCTGCAGCACTCGGTGAAGGAGCTGCAGGCGCTTGGCATCTCGCCCGACGTGTTGCTGTGCCGCACGGATCGATTCCTGCCGCGCTCGGTGAAGGCGAAGATCGCGCTGTTCTGCAACGTCGACGAAGACGCGGTGATCACGGCGAAGGACGTGCAGCACCTGTACGAGGTGCCGCTCGCGTTCCACGACGAAGGCCTCGACGAGAAGCTGACGCGCGTGCTCGGCATCTGGACGGGCGAGCCGCGGCTCGAGGCGTGGGAGCGCGTGGTGCACGCGGTGCGCAATCCGGAGCGCACGGTGCGCATCGGCATGGTCGGCAAGTACGTCGACCTGACCGACTCGTACAAGAGTCTCAACGAGGCGCTGCACCACGGCGGCATCGCGCACCACACGAAGGTCGCGATCGAGTACTTCGACTCCGAGAAGCTCGACGACACCGACGTGCTCGCCGGCCTGCACGGCATCCTCGTGCCCCACGGCTTCGGCTCGCGCGGCGTCGAGGGCAAGATCGCCGCCGTGCGCTACGCGCGCGAGCGCCGCATCCCGTACTTCGGCATTTGTTACGGCATGCAGATGCTGGTGATCGAGTTCGCGCGCAACGTCGCGGGCCTCGAGCGCGCGAACAGCGCCGAGGTCGATCCCGACTCCCCGCACCCCGTGATCGACTTGATGCCCGAGCAGCGCGGCAAGGCCGAGAAGGGCGCCACGATGCGGCTCGGTGCCTATCCGTGCACGCTGCGCCCCAACACCAAGGCCGCCGAGGCGTACGGCAAGCTCGAAGTGAGCGAGCGCCATCGCCACCGCTACGAGTTCAATCCCGAGTACCGCGATCGCCTCTCGCGCGCCGGTCTCGTGCTCTCGGGAACTTCGCCGGACGGCCGGCTGATCGAGATCGTGGAGCTCGCCGACCACCCGTGGTTCCTCGGCTGCCAGTTCCACCCCGAGTTCCAGTCGACGCCATTCAAGCCGCATCCGCTGTTCGCCGCATTCGTGGCGGCCGCGGTGAAGCAGCAGGAACGCGCGCAGCCGAAGGCGTAGCCTTCGGCGCGCAG
>DATBRS010000010.1:0-5978 GCA_036560185.1 Myxococcota bacterium | reverse complement strand
GGAAGCTCGCGCCGAGCGCGGAGCCGAACAGCGCGTGCCCGAGCGCAGAGGGCATGGCCGTGCGGGCGCTCGCCCGGCGCTCAGATCTCGCGGCGCTGTCGCGGCAGGTTCTGGAACTTCGGCTTGCGCCCGGCTTGCTTGGCGGCGAACGCCTCGGCCATGTCGCCGCCGAAGAACATGCCCGCCTGCCAGGTCGCGATGTAGTTGAGCCCGTCCGCGATGCTGTGGTCGCGCGTGTAGTTCAGCATCTCCTTGCTCCCCCACACCGCGAGCGGCGATTTCTCCGCGATCTCGGCGGCGATCTGCAGCACGCCGGCGAGCAGCGCCTCGTGCGTCGGGAAGACTTCGTTCACGAGCCCGACTTGTTGGGCGCGTTGGGCGCCGAGGCGCCGCCCCGTGTACGCGAGCTCGCGCACGATGCCCTCGGGCACGAGGCGCGGCAGGCGCTGCAGCGTGCCGACGTCGGCGGTGAGGCCGATGTTGATCTCCTGGATGCAGAAGAACGCGTCGGCCGTGCAGTAGCGCGCGTCGCAGGCGCTGATCAGGTCGACGCCGCCGCCGATGCAGCCGCCTTGGACGGCGGCGAGCACGGGGATGCGCGCGCGCTCGAGCGCGCTGAACGATTCCTGGAACACCAGCGCCGATTGCCGCATGAGGCTGCGCGCGCGTCCGGGCTCGATCGACGCAGTGCGGCTCTCCCCTTCGCTCGCGACGCCGCCTTCGCCCTGGAACACGGCGAGATCCATCCCCGCCGTGAAGTGCTTCCCCGTCGAGGAGAGCACGAGCGCACGCGCGTCGCCCTCGTCGCTGAGCTGGCTCACGATCTCCGGCAGCTCGCGCCAGAACGCGGGCGTCATCGAGTTGAGCGCCTGCGGCCGATTCAGCCGCAGGTGCGCGACGTGATCCTTCAGCTCGAGATCGAAGCACTCCACGTTCTCTCCTCCGCGCAACGCAAGTACGTCCCCAACGCAAACTTGCATAGGGGACGTACTTGCGTTGCTTCTTCCGCGGCTCGGGCCGCGGTCTGTTCGCTAGGCCGCGCGGCCGCCGGGCACCTCGACCGTTACGGTGTCGCGGCCGGAGCGCAGCACGGTCCCGGGCCGCGCGCCGGTGTCCTTGCCAGAGCAAAGGATCTCGGCGCCGTTCACGAACACGCGCTCGATGCCGATCGCGTCGGCGTAGAGGCGGCCCGCGCCGGCCGGCAGGTCGTATCGCATGTGCACCGGGCCGCTGGCGACCGTGTTCGGGTCGAACACCACCACGTCCGCTTGCCAGCCCTCGGCGAGGCGGCCGCGGCCGCGTAGGCCGTAGAGTCGCGCCGGCACGTCGGTCAGCCAGCGCACGCACTCCTCGGTGCTGGCGAGCTTGCGTTCGCGCGCGTTCCCCAACAACACGGTCGAGAACGCGAAGGTGTCGATCATGTCGAGGTGCGCGCCGGCGTCGCTCGCGCCCACCACCGCGCGGCTGTCGCGCCACACCTTGGCGCGCAGCTGCCAGCTCGCGTCGTCGAGGCCGATCGGGCTGGGCATGAACGACGTCTTCAGGTTCTCGCTGATCGCGAGGTCGAGCATCGTGTCGAAGGGCGTCTTCCCGATCTCCTTCGCGATGTCGCCGATCAGCCGGCCCTTCAGGTGCTCGTGCTCCGGGCGCGCCACCTGGTCGACGATCATGCGCTCCCAGTTGGCGAGGCCGCGCAAGAGGCCCGCAGCTTCGGAGTGCGCGCCGTCGTCGAGCTTGCGCCGGAACGCCGGATCCTTCAGCAGCTCGATGCGCTCGGGGATCGAGCGCTTGAACAGCGCGGGCCACTCCGGCAGCGCATCGAACACGAAGCCGGCCTCGAGGTTGATGCGCACCGTTGGGCTGGTCGGCGGCGTGAGCGCCACGACGGTCGCGCCGCGCTCGGCGGCGTAATCACTCGCGGCCAGCTGGATGTCCGTGTAGCTCGGCTGGATCGAGTTCGGGTTCAGCAGGTTCCAGTTGAGCGGGCGATTCGCGGCGAGCGACATGTCGGACATGATCGAGCTCTCTTTGTCGCCCCAAAGGCCGGTACCGGGAATCGCCTCGAGCACCGTGCCCGGCAGATCGCGCAGCGCGCGCGCGAGCGCGACCACCTCCTCGCGCGACGCGTGCCGCGAGGGCACGGGCTCGCCGGCGCCGTCGTTGTGCGTCGGCGCGAGCGAGGTCGAGAAGCCGAGCCCGCCTTCGCGCACGGACTGCTGCAGCAGCGCGACCATCTGCGCGAGCTCCTCGGGCGTCGCTTCGTGCCCGACCGAGCGCTCCTTCATCACCACGCGCCGAATCGCCGAGTGCCCGACCAGGAAGCCGGCGTTCAGAGCGAGCTTGTGATCGAGCTTGCCGAGGTATTCGCCGAAGCTCGTCCAATCCCACGGCACGCCCGCCTGCAGCGTCTCGATCGGCATGCCTTCGACGCGCGCGAGCATCGGCATCAGGTAGGCGCCGGCCTCGGGCGTGAGCGGCGCGATCGAGAAGCCGCAGTTGCCGCCGACTACGGTGGTGACGCCGTGATAACTCGAGGGCGAGAGCGTCGGATCCCAGAACACCTGAGCGTCGTAATGAGTATGGATGTCGACGAAGCCCGGCGCGACCACCTTGCCCGTCGCATCGATGACTTGCCTCGCGGGCTCGCTTACGTCGCCGAGCGCGACGATCTTGCCGTCGCGGATGCCGATGCTGCCCGGGCGTCCCGGTGAGCCGGTTCCGTCCACGAGGGTTCCGCCGTCGATGCGTACGTCGAGCATGGGATGCTCCTTGCTGTGAGGGGTTCGGCCACGGTAGCCGGGTCGGATCGGAAGGGCGCGCTGGCCGCGAGCCACGGGGGCGAGGTTCGACTGTCCGTCTGAATTGCTCAGGCGCTGCGCGATGCCGGCCGATGCAGCGCGGAATGAAGTGGTCCGCGCTCTTCTCGATCGGGGTTCTCGCGGCCGGCAGCGCGGTCTGGCTCCATTCGCGAGGCGAGCTGCCGAGCCTCCCCGCCGCGCGAGCCAGCGCCGCGGTCACAGTCGTGCTCGTCGGGAACCGCGCCGCGCTGGACGACGTGCGCGCCGCCATCGCGCGGGAGCGCATCGTCGCGGATTCCGCCGACGGCTTCGTGCTGCGCGAGCGGCGCATCGTCGCGGCCTCGGCCGAAACCGTCGGCGAGCTGCTCGGCCGCGCGGGCTGGACCGATGCGAAGATCGAGATCGTGACCGTCGGCGCAGCCAGCCAGTCCTTCGCGGGCGGCTCCCGCCCGGTGGGCGCGCACGACGCCGAGCTGAACGAGCTGCGCGCGCAGGAGACGCTCAGCGCCTCCGACGCCGCCCGCGCGCTCCAGCTCCTCGAGTAGCGCCTGGCGCGGGCGCCGCGCGAGTCACGCGCTCGCTGGAATCCCGAGCAGCTTCGCCGCCTCCGCACAGGTCGCGAGCTTGCGGCCGTGCTTCTCGCACAGCGCTCTCGCGCGCCGCACTTCGTCGACGTTGCTCTTCGCCCGGCCGTGATCCTCCAGCCCGACGCGCAGGTGCCCGCCGCGTTGCACCGCGAGCTCCGCGATCGGCGTGTCGAAGATGCCTCCCCCTAACACCGCCACCGCCCACGGCAGGCTCGTGCCGCGCAGCATCGCCATGTACAGCTCGAACGCCTCGGGGATCGGCGGCGTGCTGAAGCTCGGCTCGCCACCGGCGAGATATCCGCCCGCCGCGAAGTACAGCTTCACGAGCGCGCCAGGGGGCAGCGTGCCCTTGGCGTGCATCGCGAGAATCACGCGCAGCCAGCCGGGCTCGAAGATCGCGATGCTCGGCCCGAGGCCGTGCTTGCGGCAGAGCTCGGTCATGTGCCGCACATCGTTCGGGCTGTTCACGTACACGAAGTCCATCGGCTGCGGCTGCCCGTCGGCGCCGGAAGAGCCGAGGTTCACGCTGCCCGGGTCGAGCACGCTCTGGCGGATCGCGCCGGCTGCGGCGAGGTGCGCGGCGTGATCGAAGCGCGCGGTGCCGTCGATGCCGAAGCCGACGGTCGGGTAGAGGATCGCGTCGGGCTTCTGCGCGAGCACCGGGCGATACGCGCCGAGGTAGTCCTCCGCGAAGGCCTGCGGCGTCGGCGACGGGCGCGTCGTGTGCGTGTGCACGATCGCCGCGCCCTCCGCGAAGCACGCGAGCGCGTCGGCGGCGATCTCCGCATGCGACTCCGGCGCAGCGGGGTTCTGAGACTTCTTCGTGACGCCGTTGAGTGCGACTTCGAGGACGACCGGGGTGCTCATCGCTTCTTCCCTCCGCGCTTGTTACGGACTCTTGCCTTCGCGGCGCTTCGCTGGGGAGGCTTCGCCTTCGCGCGCGCCGGCTTCCGCTTCGTCGCCGCCTTCGCGCTGGCCTTCAGCGTGCGCACGACGCGCAGCCGCGAGATGCGCTCGTCGGCGATGCGCCACGCGCCATCCTCGAACACGTAGCGCTCGTGGTAGTGGCCCCAGCCGTCGAGCGTGAACTCGGGCGTGTCCACCCAGTCGTTCATCGCCCAGGTGCCACGCGCCTCCGTGTCGCTCAGCAGCTCGATCTCGGGCATGTGCCCCTGGTGCACGGTGCGCGCCTTGGCCAGTACGCGCGCGATGCCGGAGGCGATCGCTTCGCGACCGCGCCAGCTCGTCTTCGACTCCTCGTCGACGAGGCGCGCGTCCCTCGCGAACACCGCGCGCAGCGCGTCCCACTGCTTCGTGTCCATCAGTCGGAAGTAGCGCGCCTTCAGCTGCTGGATCGCCTGGATCGCGGCGAGCGCGTCCGCGTCCGTGCGCCCAGCGAGGCGCGGCTCGAGCCAGGCCGCGATGCGCTCACACGCACGCTGCGCCTCGGGCAGCATTTCGGCGAACGCGTGCCAGACGTGAAACATCTCCTCCCAGATTTCGAGCGTGACGTCGACGCCGGCGTCGCGCGCGCGCGAGGCGAAGCGCGTCGCGTCGTCGAGCAGCAGCTCGGCATCGCCCACCTGCACGAGCAACGGCGGGAGGCCGCGCAGATCCGCGAACAGCGGCGAGGCGAGCGGTGTGCGCGCGTCTTTGCCGCCAAGGTACGCGGCCGCCATCTGCCGCAGCGGCCCCTCGGTGACCATCGGGTCGACGCTCGCCTTGGTGCGGATGCTGTCGCCGGAGGCGCTCAGGTCCGTCCACGGCGAGATGCACACCCCCGCGGCAGGGAGCGGCGCGCCGGCGTCGCGCAGCGCGAGCAGCGTCGCGAGCGTGAGCCCGCCGCCCGCTGAGTCGCCGCCGATCGCGACGCGGCTCGGCGCGAAGCCCTGCGCGAACACCCAGCGCACCGCGGCGACCGCGTCTTCGACCGCCGCCGGATGCGGATGCTCGGGTGCGAGCCGATACGCGACGTTGAGCACGCGCATGCGGCCGAGGCGCGAGAGGCGCGCGCACAGCGCGCGGTGCGTCGCGAGCGAGCCCATCGTGTATCCGCCACCGTGCACGTACACGAGCGCGCGGTCGTCGCGCGCGCCGGGCGCGATCGCCCACTCCGCGGATACGCCATTCGCGCGCACGGCCTCGAACTTCACGTCGCCCGGCAGCGGCGTCGCCGCGCTGCCGCGCTCCATGTTCGCGCGCATCTGCGCGAGGTCGCCTTGCAGCGGATTCGCGCGCAACATCTCGATGATCGTCTTCAGCGCTTCGCTGGCCATGGCCCACTCCTTTTCTCTCGCCCGAGGTTCCCACGATGAACGACCTGGAAGCAATTCGCCGCCTGATCGCGCTCTACCCGCAGCTGCTCGATGCGAAGCGCCTAGAGGAATGGGGCGGCCTGTTCGCCGAGGACGCGATCTTCGACGTGTTCGGGCGCACGCTGCGCGGCCGCGCCGAGATCGTGCGCGAGGTCGGCGCGATGCAGCCCGCCGCACCGCTGAAGCACGCCGTGTTCGCGCCGATCGTCGAGCTCGACGCTGTGGACCGCGCGCGAGCGTGGGCCGATTTCGCGACGTTCGCGCAGGGCCCGAGCGGA
>DATBRS010000009.1:0-25752 GCA_036560185.1 Myxococcota bacterium | reverse complement strand
TTCCGCACCGGCGATCTGCGCTTGATCGAGCACGAACACGGCCTCGCCGTACACGATCTCCTTGTCGCCGCGCAGGATCACGACTTTGTCGGTGGCCACGGCCAGCGCCGCCTTGATCGCCGCTTGCAGCGCGTCGCGCTTCACCACGTCGCCGTCGACTTGGATCGTGCCGTCGGTAGCGATCGTCACGTTGACCGCCTTCGGCGGCGTCTTGCCGGCTTCCTGCGCGGACGGCAAATCGACCTTCTTACCGGTGTTCGCGATCACCGAGGACGTGACCATGAAGATGATCAGCAGCACCAGGAACACGTCGGTCAGCGGCGTGATGTTGATCTCGGCGACGATGCCGGCGCCCTCGTCATCTCCCGGCAGCTGTACCGCCATGGGGCGCCTCCGCGCCGGCGTCGCCGGCCTCGAGATAGAGCAGCGCCTGGATGAAGCGCTCGCTCGCGCGCGCGGTCGTGCCGGTGATGGCCGTGATGCGCGTGTTCAGATAGTTGTAGAGCAGCAGCGCGAGGATCGCGATCAACAGGCCGACGGCCGTGGCGATCAGCGCTTCCGAGATGCCTTCCGACACCACGGCGAAGCCCGCGTCTCCGGACTCCGCGATCGCGCCGAACGCTTGGATGATGCCGATCACGGTACCGAGCAGGCCAATGTACGGCGCCAGCGATCCGATCGTGCCGACGAACCAGACGCCTCGCTTGAGATCGGTGATCAGCTCTTGCCGCGCGGTGTTGAGGATCTGCTGCAGATCCTCGAGCGCGACGTTGCGCCAGCGCAGGCCCTCGCCGAACACCGCCGCCATCGGTGTCGGCGACGCCTCGCAGAGGGCGCGGGCGCCGGGCAGGTCTCTGCGCAGCAGCCCGTCGACCACTTTGCGCGTGAAGTCGCGGGTCGCGGCCTCGACGCCGCGGTACTTCCAGAGCCGCTCGAAGGCGATCGCGAACACGATCACCGAGAGCACCCCGAGCGGATATGTGACGTACCAGCCTTCCCGGATCAGATGCAGGATCTCTGAAGCGCTCATGCCGTGCGTAACTCCTGGCTCGCGAGAACGTTCAAGGCGCGCAGTGGGTAACCGATGCCGCGTTTCGTTGACACCCCTTTACGCCTCTCGTAGGTTGGCCTCGGGCCTCCGAAAACCCTTTCAATCGCGAACAGTTGCGGTCTCCTTGTAGACCCCGTGCGGGATCCGGATGCGATGGTGAGCCAGGCGATCAGCGGCGAGTTCGTGGTGCGCCGGCGCCACCCGAAGCACACCGCCCGCATGCATGCGCGCCGCGCGGGCGGCGCCCTCGCCGCGATCGCCGCGCCGCCGGGCGTCTTTCCGGGCATCGCGATGCCCGAACCGACGGGCGCGCGCGAGCGCGTCGTCTCGAGCGGCCTGTCCATCCTGATCCACGGACTGCTGATCGCCGCGATCGCGCTGGCGGCCTACCTCGCGCCGCAGGAGATCCAAGAGCAGATCATCGAGATCACGCGCATCGACGATGCGCCCGACAACGACACGAGCGGCTCGCCCCGTCCGCGCGCGATCGCGGAGAGCACCGGCCGTTTCGCGCCGGCTCCGATGGCACTGCAGGCGCACGTGATCAATCCGTCGGTGATCCAAGCGCGCGCCGCGAACATCGCAGCGGCGCAGGCGATTCAGGTCGAGGCGATCACGGCCGTCGCGGCGCCGCGCGAGATCGTGCACACGAGTGCGCCGACGGTCGAGGCCGCGCGCACGTATCAATCGATCGCGACGGTCACCGCGACGGCGGTCGACACCAGCGCCGCCTCTGCGCAGATCGCGGGCAACGTCTCGATCCAAGCGCCGCAGGGCGTCGTCGTCGGGCCGCGGCAGGTCACCACCACCGGCGCGACGGTCGGAATCGGTGGCCCGACCGCGCTCGGCACCGGCTCCTCCGTGCGCGAGGGCATCGCTTCGGGCCGCGACGTGGTCGGCGGCAAGACGGGCGAGCGCGCGACCATGTCCGGCGTCTACGGCGAAGGCGGCGGGCGCGGCTTCGGCGGCAGCGGCACCGGCGCGGGCGGCGGCAAGCCGTGCGGGCAGCGCCCCGAGGTGCAGTCCTATCTCGCCCGCGTGAAGTCGCGCGTGCTCGCGCGCTGGAGCGGCGCGGGCTCGGGCGAAGTCGAGCTCGAGTTCTCGATCGATGCCGCGGGCAGCGCGAGCGGCGTGAAGTTCTTGTCCGCTCCGGACCCCGCGATCGGCGCGTCGATCGCGGAGGCGATGCGCGTCGCCTCGCCGTTCGAGCCGATGTCGGAGGCCGTGCGCACCTGCCTTTCCGGTGACACGCTGATCGCGACGTTCAGCCTCGCGAGAGAATGATCGATCGATGCGCGGTGCTCTCGGGGCTCGACTCCGCTTCCTCGCCGCACTGATCGCCGGCCTCGCCGCATCCGCCGCGACCGCCCAGGCGCCGGCCCCCGCGCAAGCCAAGTGCCAGGTCTTCCAGAACCAATCCTTCGATCCCGACACCGAAGCGATCCTCAAGAACGAGTCCGACACGAACTGTGACGGCAAGTTCGACGAGGTGATCACGTACGAGAAGAACGAGCCGAAACGCGCCGAGAAGGACGAGAACAAGGACGGCCGCTTCGACACCTTCATCGACTACGCGCCCGGCGGCGTCGTCACGCACCAAGAGCGCGACGCCGACTTCGACGGGAAGATCGATCAGTGGGTGGACTTCGCCAACAACAAGCCGATCTCGCAGCGCGACGACAACAACGGCGATGGCGAAGTCGACTCGACCAAGAGCTTCGCCGACGGCGCGCCGACCTTGCTCGAGCAGGACCGCGACTTCGACGGCAAGACCGACTCGCGCACCGAGTTCGCGAACGGCGCGCTCGCGCTCGTGGTCGACGACGAGAACGAGGACGGCAAGCCGGAGATCCGCGCCGAGTTCGCGCCGAACGGCGACAAGACGCGCGAGCAGCAGGACGCGAATGGCGACGGGCGCTTCGACGTGCTGATCGAGTTCCAGGCCGGCAAGCAGGCGCGCGTCAGCGAGGACACGGGCGGGAAGCCGGGCTTCGACGTGATCACCGACTACGCGCCCGACGGAAAGGTCAGCGCGCGGCGAGCCGACTCCGACGACGACGGCAGCTTCGACGTCGTCTCGAGCTACGAGAACGGCGTCGAGCGCAAGCAGATACGCGACACCGACCAAGACAAGATTCCTGACGCCGTGATCGCGTTCGACGCCCAGGGCCGGCCCGAGCAGGAAGACTTCGACGCCGACGACGACGGGCGCATTGATCTGCGCCGGATCTCGAAGGACGGCGTCAAGCAATCCGAGCAGGCCGACACGAATGCGGACGGCAAATTCGACCTCACCACCAACTTCCTGGACGGCAAGAAGCTGGCGACCGCTGCCGACACGAATCACGACGACAAGCCCGACGTGTTCGTCGACTTCGCCGGCGACGTGCGCAAGCAGCAGCGCGAGGACACGAACTTCGACGGCCGAGTCGACGCGATCTACGACTACGAGCTCGACGGCGAGACGCTCTCGCTCGTGCGCAACGACAGCGACTTCGACCAGCGCTTCGAGGCAACCTCGCGTTATCAGGCCGGCGTGCTCGCGACCAAGACCGTCGACGCGGACGGAGACGAGAAGCCCGAGCGCAGCGAGCACTACGCCGACGGCCGGCTCGAGCGGCTCGAGCTCGACGAGGACGACGACGGCCGCGTCGAGGCGTGGAGCTACTACGGCGCGGACGGCAAGCTCGCGCGGCAGGAGCAGGACGCGAATCGCGACGGCAAGCCCGACACGTGGGTCGAGCTGTTCCCGGCGAGCGGCAAGATCGCGCGGGTGCTGAGCGACGCGAACTTCGACGGCAAGCCCGAGAGCTGGCGCACCCAGGACGAGAGCGGCGCAACCACGCTGCTGGAGGAGGACAAGAACGCCGACGGCAAGGCCGACCGCGTCGTGAAGTTCGTGGCCGGCAAGCCCGACTCGTTCGAAGAGGACACGAGCTTCGACGGCAAGGCCGACGTCGCCGGCCGCCTCGCGCCCGACGGCAAAGTTCTCGAAGAGCGGCGCGTCACGGAGGCAGGCGCCGTGAAAGTGACCTTCGAGGGCGGCCAGAAGGCGCGCGAGGAGCAGGACGCGAACGCGGACGGCAAGCCCGACGTGATCTCGACCTTCAAGGACGGCGCGCTGGTGCTCCAGGAACAGGACAGCAACGCCGACGGCGCGATCGACACGCGCATCGCCTTCGAGGGCGGCAAGCGCGTGCGGCAGGAGCGCGACACGAATGGCGACGCGACGCTCGACGCGACGACCCACTACGACGCGAACGAGCAGCCGCTGCGCGAGGAGCTCGACACGAACGCCGACGGGAAAGTCGACGTGAAGCGCTTCTACGAGGCGGGCAAAGTCGCGCGTGAGGAGCAGGACGCCGACCGCGACGGGCGCTTCGAGCTGACGACGCTGCTCGCGGACGGCGCGCCGCAGCGCTCGGAGGCCGACGCGAACGGCGACGGCAAGCCGGACGTGCTCGTCACCTATCGGGCCGGCAAGCGCGTGGAGCAGAGCGAAGACACGAACGGCGACGGCGCGATCGATGCGGTCACGCGCTTCGGCGCCGACGACAAGCCCGAGCAGACCACGGCCGATACCGACGCGGACGGCCGGCTCGAGACGACGAGCGTCTTCACGGCCGGCGAGCTCACGCGCACCGAGAAGGACCGCAACGGCGACGGCAAGCCCGACGTGCGCATCGCTTATCAGGGCGGCAAGCCCATGACCACGGAGCAGGACGACGACTACAACGGCAGCTTCGAGAAGCGAGTCGCCGCGTCCGCCAAGGGCGAGCAGGAGCAGAGCGAAGATCGCAACGGCGACGGTAAGCCCGATCTGCGCGTCGCCTTCGACGCGAAAGGCCAGGTGCTCCGGCAAGAGGAGGACCGCGACTTCGACGGCAAGCCCGACCGCATCATCGAGTTCGCGAACACCAAGCCGCGGCTGATTCGCGAGGATTCGAAGGGCCGCGGCTGCTTCGACCTCGAGCAGCGCCTCGCTGCGGACGGCACGACGGTCGAGGAGCAAGCGGTCGATGAGAACGGCGACTGCAAGCTCGACCTGTGGTCGCACTTCGAGAACAGCTCGCCGGTATGGCAGGCACAGGACCAGCGCGGCGCCGGCTTCGCGACCGTGCTGACGCGTTTCGACTCCGGCGGCGCGCCGGTGCTGCAAGAGCTGGTGAGCGAGGGCAAGCGCGCACCCGACACGAAGATCTTCCTCGGCGCGGGCGGCGTCGTGGAGGCGCAGTGCCTCGACAGCGACGGCAACGGCAGCCTCGACGTGCGCTACCGGATCGCCGGCGGCGCGGTGGCCGAGGGCCTCGTGGACACGAACAAGGACGGAAAGGCGGACGCGCGGCAGACCTGGTCGAACGGCGCGATCGCGCACGTCGAGGTGGACACCAACGGCGACGGCCGGGCCGACGTGGTGCAGTACTTCTCGGGCCCGAACGTGATCCGCCAGTGCGAGGACTCGCAGTACGACGGCTCGGTGGACCGCTGCTTCGAGGGTCAGAAGGTCGTGCCGGTCGCGGGTGTGAAGGACGTGAGCAAGGCGCTGGGAGCGCTCGCCTGTGGCGGCTTCGACGCGTTCTGGCGGCGCTGAACGGGCGCGTGGAAAAACGCGTTTCGCTGCGCGCGTTTTTCGGGACGAGATCGCCGAAACCGGCGTATAGGTGGCGCGACCGATCGGAGTCCTCTGCCACCGCATGCGCGCCGCCGTCCTCGCTTCCGCAGTCGTGATCGCCGTGCTCGTCGTCTGGGCGAACCTGCGCAGCGCGCCGAGCGGCGCGCCCGCGTCGGCCGGCCAGGCGGAGGCTGCAATCGCCCCGGACGTGGCCGCGGGCCCGGCGCCGGCGGATGCGGCGATCGCCACCTACGAGCCCGCCACCTCGCCGCGCCCGCGCGAGCACCGCGTCGCGGCCGGCGAGACGCTCGCCGATCTGGCGCAGCGTTATTACGGCGACGCCGGGCGCGCCGCCGAAATCTACGAGGCGAACCGCGAGCGCATCGACGACTCCGCGCTGCTGCAGCCCGGTCAGACACTCGTCATCCCCTGACCGGGCGTGAACGCCGGGCGTGCGCGCTCGTGAACGCGCGGCCGCGCGCGAGGCGGCGCGAGCCCGCGGCCGAGCGCATCAAGACGCGTCCGCTCGCGCCCCGGCCGCGCCCGGCCAACGCGGCCGCTCGCGACGCGCGCCGTGCGTTCTCGCGCGGCACGGCAGTTGCTCTCGACTGCTCGCGAGGAGAGACACCCCGATGCGGCCCCAATCGATTCTCTGGATCGGCAGCGCGGATGGCATGCAGGCAAATGCGTTCTCGCGCGCGGCGGAGGTGGATCTCGTGTGGGCGCGCGCGCCGCGCGATGCCTTCGAGCTGCCGCTCGCGAGCTTCGCCTGCGTGGTGATGGACGCCGAGGCCGGCGGGGAGCGCGTCGTCGACGAGCTGCGCCGCGCCGGCGCCGCGGAAGTGCTCGTCACCCGCGATCCGGCGCACTATCCGCGGCTCGCGGATCTGTCGCGCGCCGCCGCGCGCCCGCCCGCGCCGCGCGGCGTCGTCGGCGCGAGCGAGCCGATGCAGCGCGCGCTCGAGCTGGTGGCGCGCGCGCAGGCGACGCACGCCACGGTGCTGCTCACGGGCGAGACCGGCACCGGCAAGGAAGTGCTCGCGCGCGCGATCCACGCCGGCGGCACGCGCAGCCGCGCTGCGTTCGTCGCGCTCAACTGCGCGGCGTTCCCCGAGACGCTGCTCGAGAGCGAGCTGTTCGGGCACGCGCGCGGCGCGTTCACCGGCGCGGATCGCGCCAAGGACGGTCTCTTCGTCTCCGCCGATGGGGGGACGCTGTTCCTCGACGAGGTCGGCGAGACCAGCCTGCCCTTCCAGGTGAAGTTGTTACGGGCGCTGCAGGAGCGCGAGGTGCGGCCCGTGGGCGGGAACCGCACCCAGCGCGTCGACGTGCGCGTGATCGCGGCGACCAACCGTGAGCTGCGGCGCGAAGTCGACCGCGGCGCGTTCCGTGCCGACCTCTACTACCGGCTCGCGGTCTTCCCGATTCGGGTGCCGCCTCTGCGCGAGCGCCGAGAGGACGTCGAGCCGCTCGCGCGGCACTTCCTCGCGCTGCACGGCGAGCGCGAGACCAAGCGCGGCTGTCGACTCGCGGTCGACGCCGTCGACCTGCTCGCGACCCACGCCTGGCCCGGCAACGTGCGCGAGCTCGAGAACGAGATGCTGCGCGCGCTCGCGCTCTCGGAAGCCGGCGACGAGATCCCGGCCGCGCGGCTGTCGCCGCGCCTTGGCGAGATGCTCGAGCCCGGCCGCGAGCACAGTGCCGATGGGGAGCCGCTGCGCGTCACGCTCGCGCGCTTCGAGAGCTGGGTGCTGCGCCGCAGCCTCGCGCGCCACGGCGGACGCCGCGCCGAGACGGCGCGGGCGCTCGGACTCACGCGCGAGGGCCTGCACAAGAAGCTCAAGCGGCTCGGCGTCGCCTGAACGCCGGGCTTCCGTCGCGTGCCGCGCTCTGCGGCAGGCAGCGCGCAGCGAGCCGCGCGGGCGCGCCGGCGGCAGCGCGCGCGTTTTTCGCCGCTAAGGTGCGCGCCCGCTCATGGACACCACCACGCCGGATGCGCGCAAACCGCGCTCCGAACTCCGCAACGTCGCGATCATCGCGCACGTCGATCACGGCAAGACCACCTTGGTCGACGGCCTGTTCCGCTTCACCGGCGCGCTGCGTGCGAATCAGGTGCTGCAGGAGCGCGCGATGGACTCGAACGATCTCGAGCGCGAGCGCGGCATCACGATCCTCGCGAAGCAGACCTCGATCGAGTACGAGGGCGTGCGCATCCAAATCGTCGACACGCCGGGCCACAGCGACTTCGGCGGCGAGGTCGAGCGCGTGCTCGGCATGGTGGACGCCGTGCTGCTGCTGGTGGACGCGGTCGACGGCGTAATGCCGCAGACGCGCTTCGTGCTGCGCAAGGCGCTCGAGCACGGCCTGCGCCCGATCGTAGTGGTGAACAAGATCGATCGGCCCGAGGCGCGCGGCGACGCGATCGTCGACGAGGTGTTCGACCTGCTCGTCGATCTCGGCGCGACCGACGCGCAGCTCGAGTTCCCCGTCGTCTTCTGCTCGGCCAAGCAGATGGTCGCGGGGCTCGATCTGAAGGAGCCGATGAAGGACCTGCGGCCGCTGCTCGAGACCATTCTGAAGCACGCGCAGCCGCCGCTCGTGGACCTCGCAGGGCCGATGCAATTCCAAGCCGTGACGCTGGGTTACGACGAATTCCTCGGCCGGCTCGTGATCGGGCGGGTGATCCGCGGCCGGCTCGCGCGCGGCGTTCCCGTGGCGCGCATTCCCGAGCACGGCAAGCCCGAGAGCTTCCGCATCACCAAGCTGTTCGTGACCAAGGGCCTCGAGCGCGTGGAGACGGAGCTCGCCCAGGCCGGCGACATCGCGATTCTCGCCGGCATCGACAACGTCGAGATCGGCGACACCGTCGCCGATCCGAGCGACCTGACGCCGCTGCCGCGCATCGCGATCGATCCGCCCACGATCCGCGTGAAGTTCGCGGTGAACACTTCGCCGTTCTCCGGCAAGGAAGGCCGCTTCTTGACGAGCCGCCAGATCGGCGAGCGGCTCGAGCGCGAGGCGCTCACCAACGTGTCGGTGCGGCTCGAGCCGAGCGACTCCAGCGAGACGTTTCAGGTCGCCGGCCGCGGCGAGCTGCAGATCGGCATCCTGATCGAGACGCTGCGGCGCGAAGGCTACGAGTTCTCGGTGTCGCGGCCAGAGATCATTCCGCGCGAGGTGGACGGCCAGCTGTGCGAGCCGGTCGAGGACGTGATCGCCGAGGTACCGGAGCAGTACGCCGGCGCAGTGCTCGAGGGCCTCGCGATCCGCAAGGGGCGCATGCTCGACATGGAGCCGCAAGGCAGCCGCACTTGGCTGCACTTCGCGGTGCCGAGCCGCGGGCTGTTCGGGTATCGCGGCCAGTTCCTGACCGCCACGCGCGGCGAAGGCGTGCTGCACCGCACGATTCGCGGCTACGAACCCTATGCGGGCCCGCTGCCCGGGCGCGGCGTCGGCGCGATCGTCGTCAGCGAGCCCGGCAAGACGACGCCGTACTCGCTCTTCCACATCCAGGAGCGCTCGACGTTGTTCGTCGGCTCCGGCGTGCCGGTGTACGAGGGCCAAGTCGTCGGCGAGAACGCGCGCGCGGGTGACCTGATCGTGAACGTGGTGCGCGCGAAGAAGCTGACGAACATTCGCGCCGCGGGCCGCGACGAGAACACGATCCTGTCGACGCCGCGCCAGCTGACGATCGAGTCGGCGCTCGAGTGGATCGAAGAGGACGAGCTGCTCGAGGTGACGCCACAGTCGCTGCGCCTGCGCAAGCGCATCCTCGCCTCGAACCTGCGCAAGCGCTGACCGGAGCTCCGGCGCGCGAACCGCTCGCTTCGCGCCCGGTCTACGCTCGCGCGCATGAGCGGCCCAGCCGTCGCGACGGAGCGGAGAGCGCCTTGGTGCTTGCGCCTGAGCGAGCGGCCGCGGATGTCGCCCGTGCGGCTGTCGCTGTCGGTCGCGCTCTCGCTCGGCGCCGCGTTCGTCGTCGCGGAAGCGCTGCTCGGGCGCCTCGAGCTCTTGGCGCGCGAGCCCCACGCGGCCGCGGACTTCCGCGTGGCGCTGGGATTGATCGCGCTGGTCGCCTACCTGGCGGGCGCGTTCGCGGGCGCGGTGCGCGGCGCCGAGCGCACCTGGGACGAGCTCGCGCCGGCGTTCGTGCGGCCGGCCGAGGCCGTGGCCGCGCGGGCTTCCGTAACAGGTCGCGTCGCGACGCCGCTGCTGCGGCGGCTGGGCTGGATCGGCGCGGCGGTCGGGCTCGCGATTCCGCTGGCGACGAATCTCGGCATCGACACCTGGTTCCTGCCCGAGCTGCCGCCCGAGGCGATCGCGCACCGGGTATTGCTCGGCCCGCTCGGCTGGCTCTCGTTCCGCTTCGGCGGCGTCGTGTGGCGCGAGTCGCGACGCCTGGCCGCGCTCGGCGCGGGCGCCCTGCGCGTCGATCTGCTCGATCTGCGGCCCCTCGCGCCCCTCGCGCGCGCAGGCATTCGGCACGCGCTGCTCGGCGCCGGCGCGCTGAGCGTGCTGCTGGTCGGCCTGCGCGACACGAGCGTCGCGCCGGGTCTCCCGTTCGTGGTGGCGCTCGCCTCGCTCGCGAACCTCGCGCTCTCGGGGCTCGCGCTCTGGCTTGCGCTGCGCGGCGGGCACGAGGCGATCGCGCGCGAGAAGGAGCGCGCGAACGCTGCGGCGGACGGGGCGCTACGTGCGCTGCGCACGCCCGGTGCCAAGCACGCGGCCGGGGCGCTCGCCGATGCGCTCGCGTGGAAGCGCTTCGTCGCCGGCGCGCCCGATTGGCCGATCGATTTCCCCACGCTGCGGCGCTTCGTGCTGCCGCTCGCGCTGCCCCTCGCCTCCCTGGCCGCGAGCGCCTTCCTCGAGGTGACGCTCGCCCGCCTGATGCCGGGCTGAGCGGGCGCGACTTCACGCGCCGGCAACTTTCCCTCAAGCGCGTGCAACTCCTGCCGACAAGCCCTCCAGCAGCCGGCGCTTTGCCGGCCACGCAGGAGGACCGATGCCCGCAGCGCTGCGCCCGATCGACGAGCCCACCCTCACCCGCTTGATCCGTTACGCCCTCGCCACCGCGATGGACCGCCTCTATCTGCGGCCGGGCTCGCGCCCGATCGCCTCGGGCCTCGGCCCGAACCGCGAGGTGAACTTCCGCCAGCTCGCCGGCGACGACACGCTGGCCGTGGCGGAGATCGTGCTCGCGCAATCGAAGAGCCCGCGCGCGCGCGCGAGCGAGGGCGGCGACGCCGCGATCGAGCTGTATCCGCTCTGGGAGATCCCCGGTCAGGCGCTCGTCGAGATGCACGTCGAGTCGGCGCCGGGCGGCATCGCGCTGCGCCTCGACTTGCTGCGTCCGCTCACCGATCCTGCGGAGATCGCACTGCTCGAATCCTGATGACTCGCGGCTGCGCCAAGCGGAGTGCGCATGCCGCTGTTCGTCTGGATCGGTCGCGATCGCGAGAGTTCGAGGCGCGCGTTCAGCTCAGCCCTGCGCGCAGGAAGGCGAGGATCCGGCTCCAGGCGCGCTGCGCCATCGCAGCGTCGTACACGTCGGGACGCGAGTCGTTGAGGAAGGCGTGGTCGACGCCGGGAAAGATCGTGAAGTCGGTGCGCACCCCCGCCGCGCGCAGATCAGCTTCGAGCTGGTGCGCAGTCTCGGGCGGCACGAACGCGTCGCGCTCCGCGAACACGCCCATCACCGCAGCGCGGATGCTCGCGTACTCGACGCGCACCTTGGGATGCACGCCGTAACAATCGACCACCGCGGAGATGCGCGGCGAGAGCGCTGCGGCATACAGCGCGAGCTGGCCGCCCATGCAGAAGCCGATCGCAGCGACTTTGCTGCCGTTCACCGCGTCGTGATTGATCAGCGCCGCGATCGCGCCCTCGAGATCACGCGCCGCGCGCGGCAGCGCGAGATCCATCATCAGCCGGCCTGCGGCGCCCGGATCGGCCGCCGACTCGCCGCGGTAGAGATCCGGCGCGAGCGCCACGAAGCCCTCGCGCGCCAGGCGATCGCAGACCTCGCGGATGTGGTCGACGAGGCCCCACCACTCCTGCAGCACGATCACACCGGAGCCGGTGCCGCGCGCCGGCACCGACAGGTAGGCGCGCGCCCGCTCGCCGTCACTCGCGAACTCGATCTCGCTGCCCGCGAATGACATCGCGCCGCACTCCTCTCGTGGAGCGCGCAGCTTAGGCGAGCGCGGCGACGCTCGTGCGGCTCACTCGCCGCCGCACGGCGATCCGGGCATGCCGCAGCCGGTGCCCGGATCCGGATCGTCGGCGATCGTGCGGACCGCAGCGCAGCCCGAGCCCGGGCCGTCGCACGAATCGCGGCCGGGCGCGTCGAACGGGTCGATGCCCGGGCCGTCCGGCGGCGCGCCGCTCACGGGCGGAATCACGCGGGGCAGGCCCGCCACGATGAACGGACAGCTCGCTGCATCCCCGATCGGGACGCTCGCCGCGCCGGCGGGCGAGCTCGCGAGCGCGCCCGAGCCGCCGCTCTCGAAGCAGCGGCCTGCCGCCAGCGTCCTCGCGCCGTCGTGCGCCATCACCACCACCGCCTCGTCGTGCGCACACACACGCACGTGGTCGCCGTCGCGCGCCATCTCCGCGTCGCCGCGGCTCGTGCTCGCGCTCAGCGTGGGCGTGTAGAGCTGCACGCGCTGCGCGGCTTCGTCCCGCTCGTCGACCACGCGCACGCTGCCGCGCTCGAGCGCGACCTCCGGCGCCGGGCGCGCGGAGAGCTGCGCGCGCGAATCGGGTCCGAGCTGCACGAGCGCGTCGTCGACGAGCAGGCCGATGCTCGCGCCCGGTCCCGTGACGATCGCCTCGCACGCGTTCACGGCGTCGTCGCAGCTGAGCGCGCGCGAGCCGCCGCCCGGCGCGAGCGCGCGCACCTCGCCCGTCGCGCTCGCGACTCGGGCGAGCGGCGCGTTCCCGTAACAATCGCCGTGCTCGGCGCTGCGCGCGCGCGGCGCCTCGCTCGCGTGCGGCGCGCGGACCGGGCCTGCTCCGTCGGCGTGTACCGAGAGCGGCGCGCTCGCTACCGCCGCGAACAGGAGGGCGTGGAACCGGCGCATCGCCATGGCGGGATTCTCCCGCCGGTGAGTGGCCCTTACAACGAGTACGTGACGTAGAGCCCGACGATGTGCCTGTCGTAGTCGTACACGGCGACGTTCGACGCGCGATTCGCGTAGCGGTAGCGCGCGAGCAGGGAGAAGCCGGCGCCCAGCTCGCGCTCGAGCTCGACGCGCAGGCGATAGGCAACGTCGTCGCGCTCGTCGCCCTCGTAGCTCCCCGAGCCGGGCGGATCCTCGTAGCTCGACGGATTGCCGAACGGCAGCCAGCCGACGCCGGTCTCCGCGCGCAGGCTGACCTGCCCGGGCAGCCACGAATCGAAGCCGACGAACAGCTCTGCGCCGTTGTAGTCATATTCCGCGCCGTCGGCGGCGTAGCCGAGATAGCTGACGCCGAAGTGGAGGTCGGTGCGCTTCGAGACCGGGAGGGCGTGCTGCGCGGTCGCGCCCCAGCCGATGCCGTCGCGGTCGCGGTAGTCGCGGGTGAAGGGCGGGATCTGGCTCGCCGGCGGGCTCGAGGTCGGGAACAGGAAGTCGAGATACGAGACGCGCAGCGCGAACTGCGAGCGCCCCGCGGCTCCCCAATCGTGGTAGAGCGTCGGCGTGAGATAGTTCTCGAACAGGAAGTCGTCGCCGTCGATCCAGGCGTAGCCGACGTCGTAGCGCAGCCGGAGCAGCGTCGATTCGTCGATGCGGTAGTCGAGCCACGGCGCCAGCGTCGGATGGTGCTCGTCGAACTCGCCGAGATCGAAGTGCGCGGAGCCGTAATAGGTGCCGCTCACGCCGCCCGCCCAGTCGCCGCGCCGGAACGCCTCGGCGCCGCCGTGCGCGACCCAGACCGCGCGAGCGTCGCTCTGATTGCTGATGCCGCTGTCGAGGTCGACGCCCTCGCCGCGCAGCACGACGTTGCTGTCCCACTCGGCGCCGATGCGCAGCCAAGCCCAGCGCGCGAGCGGGGCCGCGCTCGCGCCGCGGCGCGCCGCCTCGGCTTGCTTCGCCCACTCGGAGCCTGGCGCCAGCGCGATCGTGCGATCGAACGCTGCGTTCGCCCGCGCCCGGTCCTTCGCCGAGAGCCAGGCGACGCCGCTGTAGTAGGCCGCAGCCGGCGCCATCTCGGTCGGTGCGAGCTCGCGCGCACGATCGAAGGCGGCGGCCGCCTGGGCGTTCTCGGCGCCCTCGAGCAATAACAAGCCGCGGTACAGGTGGTACTCGGCGCGCTGCGTCGCGCTCGCGGGCATCGCGTCGAGCGCGCGGCGCGCGCCCTCGATGTCGCCCACGTTGAAGCGTGCGATCAAGAGCGGAAGTCGCGCCTCGTCGAGCTTGGGATCGAGGCGCTGCGCTTCGTCGAGCGCCGTGATCGCCTCGGCCCAGCGCTTGCCCTCGAGGTGGCACTGGCCGCGCAGCAGCGCAGCGCGCGCCGTGCCCGCCCCGCTCTGCGCGAGCAGTGCGAGCGCGGCGTCGCAGCGCCCCTGGCGAGCGAGCGCATTCGCGCGCAGCACGGAGGTATCCGCCTCCGAGGCCAGCGCGGCGGCAGCGCCGAGCAGCGCCGCGATCAGGAGAGCCGCAGCCGGAGGCCGCGGGCGAATCGTCATCGCTCGGTTCGTCTCTTCCTAATCGCGAGGAGGGTTCCCCCGAGAACGAGCAGCGAGAGCTCCACCGGCTCCGGCACCACGGTGAGCTCGAGGAAGCTCGCGCGGTACTGCGGGAACCAATAGGTGCGGGGAGAGCCCTGGACCAACTTCAGCGCCTTCGCGACGGCGTAGCTGATCGGCACGCTCGAGCTCGCGCCTTGAGCTAGGTCGCCCACGAAGTACGCGAGGTACGTCACCGCCGGGGAGCCGCTCGGGTGAACCACGGCCCAGTTTGGGTTCGCCGGGTCGATCACGAGGCCGATCTTGTGGTTCTGGTCGTAGTAGGACGCGTACGCGTCGTTCGGATCGTGGCCTTGGATCACGATCCACAGGTCGTTGTAGGCGCGGTCCTGCGCGGTGACCGTCCAGGTGCTCGTGCCCGTGCTCGGATTCGCGAAGGTCGCGTTCTGCCGGCTCGTCCCCGAGATCGGCGACGGCGTGGTGATGGTGACGTGCGGCGGCCCCGAGCCCGGGTTTGTGAGGAACGAGCTGTCCGGAAGGAGGGCGACCCCAGCACCGAGCGCGGCGGTCGTGGAGGCGGCGTCGAAGCCGAAACCCCCGTTGGGCTGAATCCACAGCGTCAGCGGAGCGGCCGCGACCGGCAGCGCTCCCAGTGCCGCGAGCAAGGCGCCCGCAGCTACACCGCGAAAATGCTCCCTCAGGCCCATGCGCAACTCTCCTCTCGCCCCAAGCTTGAGTGGCTGGTCCGGCGCCGGAGGTGTCGCCGAGAGCCCCGGCAGGGGCGTCGAATGTGAGCCTCTCGCAAGGCCCGAGGGGGCTCGCCTGCGCAGGGCGCGGCGCCGGAAGGCGCGGGCGCGCGTTGCGTATCAGCTGCGCACCGCCCACACCGCCTCGAAGGCGGCGCCCTCCGGGAACTCGCGCAGCCTCGGGAAGTCCGCGCTCGGGGGGGACGGGGTCGCGTGAATCGCGACGCCCGCTGCTCGCGCGGCGGCGTCCAGCGTCGCGGCGAGTCGGCCGCGCGCGCGCCGATCGTTGCTCGAAGCGAGCAGGAAGCCGCCGGGCGCGAGGTGCCGGAGGCAGCTCGCGGCGAGCTCCTCCATGCCCGATCGCGCGCTCCAGAACGTGCGCCCGGCCGACGCGGCGGTCGGCGGATCGAGCACGATGCCGTCGAAGCGCGCGTCGTCCGCGAGCTCGGCGAGGAAGCGGCGGACGTCGCGCTTCACACTCGTGTGGCGTGCGAGCGGGAGCCCCGACTGCGCGAGGTTCTGCTCGAGGCGCGCGAGATAGGGCGCGGACAGATCGACGCTGACGACCTCGCCCGCGCCGCCCGCCAGCAGCGCGGCGCTGAAGGCGCCGGTGTGCGCGAAGAGGTTCAAGTAGCGCCCGTCTCGGCGCACGCGCTCCTGCAGCCGCGCGCGATTCGCGCGCTGGTCCGGGAAGAAGCCGACGCCTGGGTGCGGCCGCGTCGGCTCGCCCAGGCCGAGCTCGACGCTGAACGAGAGCGGGCCTTCGTGCACCACCTGCGCGGGCGGCGGTCCCGAGATCAGCCGCACGCAGGTGAGCTCGCCGGGTGGCTGCGGCTTCAGCTGCAGCACGAGTACGACGGAGGGCTCCTCGCCCAGCTCGCCGCGCAGGTGCTGCGCCAGCACCGCCGCGACGCGCTCCCAGATCGGGAGCACGGCCCGGCTCGCGACCAGGATGCGCAGCGCGCCGCCGAATCGATCGGCGAACAAGCCCGGCAATCCGTCGGCCTCGCCGTGCACGAGCCGCAGCGCATCGGTCGCGCCTGCCAGCTTCGCGCGCTCGCGGCGCGCCAGCGCGCGCGCGACGCGCTCCTCCACCGACGCAGGCTTCCCGCCCGCCGCCGCGCGCTCCGTGGGCACCCACATGCGCGCGACGAGCTGAGGCCCGCCCTCGACGCGCGCCGGCCCCAGCGTCCGCCCTTCCGGATCGCGCAGCGCGACCAGCGAGCCGAATGCGAAGCGGCCCTCGTCTTCGCTCTCCTTGTCGCGCGTGAGCCACGGATGCCCGCGCGAGATCGCGCGCGCAGCGGCCTCGGAGACGCGCAGCGATCCGCCCGCGGCGAAGAGCGGCTCCCCCGCGCGTGCGAGCGATCCGCCGTGCGCGAGATCTCCGACGACGGCTCCGCCCGCCTGCGCGCACCACGCGAGCACGCGGCGCCCGACGTCCCCCTCGCAGCGAAAGCGCGCGCGCACGGGATCGGCGGAGCCTTCGAGGCGCTCGAACGTGAAGCTCCCGCCGCCGCGCACGGCGACGCGACCCGACGGCCACGGCAGCGACGCCAGCTCGAGCTCGAGCTCGAGCTCGGCGCCGACGAGCGCAGGCGACGGCGCGCTCGACGTGTCGTCGAGCCAGAACGCGGCCCCCGGCGGCGCCTCGCCGCGCAGCTCGCGCAGCGGCGCGCCCGGCTGCCAGGGCTCGCCGACGCCGCGAGTGCGCGCGAAGCGCAGCCGCTCCGTGCGCACGAGCTCGCGCGGCGCGCGCGCGGGCTGCACGCGCGCGAGCAGCTCCTCGATCGAGAGCGGGATTCCGGGCGCGCGAAAGCAGAGCGGCATGCGCAGCACCATAAGCAATGCGCGCGGCGGGCTCGCGCCGCCTCCGCGCGGCGCCCACACTCGCGCGATGCGAATCGATGTGGAGCCCGCGGTGGCCGAGCTGTGCGCCCTGCTCCGCGCGCACGGCCACGAGGCCGTGCTGGTCGGCGGCTGCGTGCGGGATGCGCTGCTCGCGCGGCCAATCCGCGACTGGGACGTCGCCACTTCGGCGTCGGTCGCGGAGCTGCTCGCGCTGCTCCCGCGTGCGATCCCGATCGGCGCGAGCGCTCGCCACGGCACCGTGCTCGCGCCCACCACGGCCGGGCCCGTCGACGTGACGACGTTCCGCGGCGCCGATCTCGCGAGCGACCTCGCGCGCCGCGACTTCCGCGTCAACGCGATGGCCTTCGACGCGCCGGGACGCGGCCTAATCGATCCGCACGGAGGCCGCGACGACTTGCGCGCGCTGCGCCTGCGCGCGGTCGGGCGCGCGGCGGATCGTTTCGGCGAGGATCCCCTGCGCGCGCTGCGCGCGGCGCGGCTCTACGCCGAGCTCGGGCTGGTGCCCGACGCGGAGGTGGAAGAGGCGATGCGCGGGAGCGCCCCGGCACTCGCGGCCCTCACGCCCGAGCGCGTGCGCGCCGAGCTGGTGCGCACGCTCGCCGGTCCGCACGCGACGCGCGCGCTCGAGCTGCTGCGCCGCACCGGCGTCGAGGCGGCGCTCGCACCGGGCGTGCGCGCGGACGCGGCGGGCGTCGTCGGCGCGCTGCCGGACGATCCTCTGCTGCGGCTCGCCGCGTGGCTGCGCGGCGCGGCGCGCGGGCGCGTGCTCGCGCGCCTGCGCTTCGGACGCAACGTCGCGCGGCGCATCGACCGCGTGCTCTCGCTGCACCCGATCGACGCCGGCTGGGACGGCAGCGAGGCCGGCGTGCGCAAGCTGCGCCAGCGCGCCGGCGACGAGGGCACGCTCGCGCAGCTGCTCGCGCTGCGGGACGCCGAGTGCGCAGCCGCTGGCGACGGCTGGGCGACCGCGCGCATCGCTGCACTGCGCGCGGGACTCGCCGCCGGCCCGGCGAAGCTGTTCGGTCCGGGCGACCTCGCGCTGCGCGGCGACGAGGTGATGGCCGCACTCGGCTGCGGCCCCGGGCCACGCGTCGGCCGCGCGCTGCGCCACCTCGTCGCGTGCGCGGTCGCCGATCCGTACGCGAACACACCCGAGCGGCTGCGAACGCTGCTGGCGCAGTGGGCCGAGGCCAACGCGGCCTGAGCCAGGCGTGCGCTTCGTGCGCGAGCGGCGCGCCTGCGTCCGGTACCGTGCGCCACCGATGTCGCTCCTGCAGCTGCCGTGCACGCTCACGATCGTTCGCCACGGCGAGACTCCCGCCAACACCGGCGGCCTCTGGCACGGCTCGCTCGACACGCCGCTCACGCCGCGCGGCGAGCGCCAAGCCGAACGCGTCGCGCTGCACGTGGCGCGCACGCGCGGCGACGCGAGCGCGCTGTACGCGAGCACGCTCACGCGCGCGCGCCGCACCGCCGCGCCGATCGGCGCGCGGCTCGGCGTCGAGGTGCGGCCCCTGGCCGCGCTCTGCGAGTACGACCTCGGCGCGTGGGAGGGCAAGAGCTACGCGGAGCTGATGCGCGAGCACCGGCTGTTCGAGCGCATGGCGAAGGATCCGGACTGGCGCCCCGGCGGAGGCGAGTCGGCGCGCGGCGTCGCGACGCGCATCGCCGGCGCGCTGCAGGGCATCGCTGAGCGGCACCGCGGCGAGCGCGTCGTGGTCGTCACGCACGGCGGCGCGCTCACGCTCGGCCTCGGCCTGCTGCTCGACCGCGACCCGAGTACCTGGCGACGCGTGATGGACAACGCCGCCGTGGCAGAGCTCCAGCTCGAGCCCGCGCCGCGCCTGCTGCGCTTCAACGAGACGCAGCACCTCGACGGTCTCGCCTGAGCGCGGGGCGCGCGCCGCGGCTCAGATCGGCGACGCGACGGCGAACGTGGCGAGCGCCAGCGCGGCGACGAGGTAGCTGCCGGGGTCGCGCGTCGTAAACAGAATCGGATCGTCGTCGAGCTCGCCGCGCTGGGCGAGCAGCCACATCCGGCCCGCCCAGTAGACGAGCAGCGGAATCAGCGCCCACAGCACGTCGGGCGTGCGGTAGAGCGTGCCGACCGCGTCGCCCTCGATGTAGAGCCCGAGCACGAGCGCCGCGACCACCGCGCACGCAGGCCCGAGCGCCAGCAACACGGAGGCGTCGCTGGGCAGGTAGCCGCGCCCGGGCGTCGCGCGCGCACCCTCGTCGCGCAGCCGCCGCAGCTCCGCGAAGCGCTTCAGGAACGCGAGCGACAGGAAGAAGAAGAGCGAGAAGCCGATCAGCCAAGTCGAGACCGGGATGCGCGTCGCGAGGCCGCCGACCACGACGCGCAGCGCGTACATGCCGCCGAGCAGCGCGACGTCCGCCAGCGCCACGCGCTTCAGCCAGAGCGTGTAGAGCACGTTCGCGGCGAGGTAGAGCGCGAGCGCGGCGGCGAACGCGGCCGGCAGCGCCCGGGCGATGGCGAACGCGCCGGCCAACAACAAGGGAATTGCTGCGAGGCCCGCCGGGATGGCGAGCGCGCCCGACGCAAAGGGCCGCGCGCGCTTGGTCGGATGCAGGCGATCCGCGGGCAGATCGAACAGATCGTTCGCGAGGTAGACAGACGAGGCGGTCAGACCGAACGCGAGGAAGCCGAGCGCCGCGGCGAAGACGGCGCTGGCGTCGCCGATGCGGTGCGCGGCGAGCAGCGGCAGGAACAGCAGCAGGTTCTTCAGCCACTGCCGCACGCGCAGCGCGCGCAGCCAGTCGCCGGCTCCCGCGGCAGGGACCGCGAACTGCCGCGCGAGCACGGTGCGCGCCTCGAGCGCCGCGCGCAGCGCACGCGATCCGCCCACGAGCGAGCCGGCGCCCGCTCCCTCCCACACCGCGAGGTCGACCCGCGCGTCGCCCACGTACTCGAAGCCGCGCTCTCCGAAGCGCAACGTCAGCGCGTCGCGCTTGCGCGCGCCCTTCAGATTCTCGGCGTCGCTCGCCAGGACTTCATCGAAAGCGCGGGTGTGGGCGGCCACGCGCTCCGCGACCGCGCGCGTCGACGCCGTCACCAGCACGACGCGGCGCCCCGCGGCGCGCGCCTCGGCGGCGTAGGCGAGTACGTCTGCGCGATACGGCAGCGCAGCCACGTCGATCGGCGCCGCCTCGGCGAGCGCGCGCTTCAGCGCGGCGCGGCCGCCCGCGAGCCAGAGCGGCAGCGCCAGCGCGCGCAGCGGCCGCGTGCGCAGCAGCGCGAGCGCGCTCTCCCAGAGCGTGTCGGTCGCGACCAGCGTGCCGTCGAGGTCGACGCACAGCGGCAGCGCACTGCGCGCGGGCTGCGGCGCGCTCACCGCCGCGTCGCCTGCGCCGCGGCTGGCGACGGCCGATGCGTCAATCGGCAGTACACGTAGGCCGCGCTTGCGTAGACGTAGTGACACTGATGGAACGCGAGCGCCGCGAGCGCGAAGCCGAGGCCGTTGCGCCGGCGGAACACCTCGAAGAGCGGGCGATTCACCGCCCAAGCCAGCGCGAACAGCGCGAGCGGCGTCCAAATGGGGACTACGCCGAACGCGGCGAGCGGAAGCGAGGCCAGCAGCGCGCCGCCGAGCAGCGCCTTCGCGCGCTCGCTCTGGCGCACGTTCAGGTGCAGCGGAATGTCGGGCCGCTCCATCAACAACTTCGCCCAGGGCAGCGCCCGCATCTGGATGTCGGTCTCGACCACGCCCTTCAGCGTCCAGCGCTTCAGGTGCGTGCCCTGCATCTCGGGCACGAGCTGGATGCGCCCGCCGTGGGCGCGCAGGCGATAGCCGAGCTCGATGTCCTCGATGCTTGGCACGAGGTAGCGCGCTGCGTCGTAGCCCCCGGCCGCGAGGAAGGCTTCGCGCCGCACCGCGCCGAGGCCCGACCAGAACGAGAACGCCTCGCCGGGGCTGCGGTGGTGGACGGCGTGGTGCCGGAGGTTCATGTACTGGCTCGCGAACGCCGGCCAGGGCGGCGCGTCGTCGTAGGAGCCGAACACCGCGACCACGCCCGCGTCGGCGAAGGAGCGCTGCAGCAGGCGCGCGACGTCGTCGTGGGCGACGACGTCGGCGTCGACGAACCACACGATGTCGCCGCGCGCGACGCGGCTGGCGATGTTGCGCGCCTCCGCAGGCCCCTTGCGGCCGCCGGTGGTGACGACCCGAGCGCCGTGGGCGCGGCAGAACTCGCCCGAGCCGTCGGTCGAGCCGTCGTCCGCGACGACGATCTCGCACAGCTCGCCGGCCGCGAGCATGGCGGCAAGCGGCGGGAACGAGCGCTCGAGGAAGTGGCGCCCGTTGTAGACGGGCATGATCGCGCTGATCGTGGGCGGCTTGGCGTCGCTCATGCCGCGCGCAGCTTGCGCGCGAACGCGCGCGCCGAGAGGTAGCCGCGGAAGGCGGCGCCGCCGAAGCGGCGCTGCAGCCACGGCGGCTGCAGGTAGTAGGCGTCGAGGCGCGGGATGCCGAGCGCGAGCTCGCCCGCGCTGCGTCCGTCGAGCGCTGCGAGCTCGGTGGTGAAGCACGCGCCGTGATGCCGCTGCGCGGCGCGCAGCACGCGCGCGTCGTAATAGCCGTACGGGAACGCGAGCTGATCGGGGCGCCGTCCGACGCGCCGCTCGATCTCGTCCGCCGCGCTTTGCAGCTCGGCGTCCAGCGCGTCGTCCGCCAGCGTGCGCAGGTCGAGATGCCGCGCCGTGTGCGACTGGATCTCCCAGCCCGCGGCGGCGATCGCGTCCACTTGCGTCCAGCTGAGCATCGCGAGCCGCGGCGCCCAGCTCGGCTGACCCGCCCAGTCGTTATGGCCGCCGACGTGGGCGGTGGTGAGGAACAGCGTCGCGACGGCGCCCTCCGCGCGGAGCGCCGGCAGCGCGTTCTCGGCGACGCTCGCGAGCCCGTCGTCGAACGTGAGCGCCACGCGGTTCGGCACCGGCGAGGCCAGCAGCTCGCGCAGCGGCACGATCGCGTGGCCCGCGGCGCGCACGCCCGCGATCAGGCCGCGCAGCGAATCCGGCGCGAGCGAGAGCACCGATCCGCTCGTGTCGACGCCGTGAAACGTGATGACCGCTCGCACGCGGCTGTCCCCTTCCGCGCTCGGCGCGCCCCTCGCTCCGGCTACTACTCCGTGCGGCGCTCGACCACCTGGTTGTAGACCCACGCGACCGCCCAGCCGACCGCCGCCGCGAACAGCGCGCCCCAGAAGAAGCCGACGAACGCGCCGAGCCAAGTCACGCTGTAGCCCGGGAAGTAGTGGCGCAGCAGGCCGAGGTGCTGGCCGACGTTGTCGCCGCCGCGAATCAAGAGCCACGCGGTCGCGACGAACACGCTCGTGCCACCCAGCATGCCGAACACGGTCGCCATGATGCGGGCGCGCATGCGCACTACCGCCCCGCGAATCAGCGCTCGCTCGTTTGCCATCGCCGTCGTCATCACTCGCCCCCCAGCGGATCGACCGCTCGCTCTTCCGCCCGCCGCACGATGCGCTGCTCTTCCGCGGCGATCACGAAGTTGATCATGCGCGCCAGCAGCCAGCCGAACCCGAACCCGAGCGCCATCGCCTCGACGAGACCGTACAGCGCGCCAGCCCAGGTCATCTGGAAGCCGAGCAGGAAGTTCCCGAGCAGCGAGAGGTTGGCCCCGATGCTCTCGCCGCCGCGCACCAGCAGCGCAGCGGTCGCGAGGAACAGCGTCGCGCCTGCGACCGCGCCGACCGCCACGCCGAGGGCGACCGCGTCGTAGCGCGCGAAGGCGTCGCGAATCAGCTCTTCGACGGTCGCGTCGACGACGCGTTCCGGCACGAGCCGGTCGCCGCCGGTGGCGGGCTCGCCGGCGCGGACTTCCTCGTGGTACTCGGCGTCGACGTTGACGTCCCACACGTCGCGCACCTGGCGCCCCGCCACGATGTTCTCGGCGGCGTAGCAAGCCGTGACCATCGAGTGGTCTTGGTTGTTGTAGCGGTGCTGCCCGTTGCGCCCGATCAGGTGGAGATTCGGCAGGCCGTCGAGCCACTTGCGAATCACCTGCAGCGCGCCCTGATAATCGCCGTCGTAGACGGGGTAGGCCTTCGGCATGCGGATCACGCAGCCGTCGATCGCGTCGGCCGCTCGCGCGAGCCCGAGCACTTCGGTCTCGCGCTTGCCGAGCTCGATCAGCTCGGCGTCGCTGGCGTTCCAGTACTCGTCGCCTTCCTGCACGAAGTATTCGAGGCCGAGCGCGGTCTTGCTCGCGTCGGCGACCATGTGCGGGCTCCAGTTCTTGTAGTTCTGGATGCGGCCGAGCTTCACCTCCGGCGAGTGGATGTAGATCCAGTTGTCCGGGAACAAGTTCGGCTGATCCACGATCAGCACGACCGTCAGGTAGTCGCGGTAACGGAGCTGATCGGCCGCGGCGAGCACCTCCGCGGGCGGCAGCGGATCCATGCAGCGCAGCAGCGTCTGCACCGGCATCGACGAGATGAAGTGCTCGCCGGTCACCTCGCGCACGCCGCCGCTGGCGTCGCGCACCAGCACCGAGCGCACGCGCGCGCCGTCGTGCAGGATCGACTCGACGCGGTGGTTCAGGTGCGTCTCGATGCCTTTCCCCGCGAGCCGCCGAGCCGCGGTCTCCCACATCTGCCCCGGCCCGAGCCGCGGGTAGTGGAACTCCTCGATCAGCGTGGTGATGACCTCGCCCTCGGCGTTGAGGCGCGCCCCGAGCAGCGCGTTCTTCACGGCCGCGAGCAGGTCGAGGTTCTTGATGCGCTGGGCCGCCCAGTCCGCGTTGATCTCGCTGCAGGGCATGCCCCAGACCTTCTCGGTGTAGGTCTGGAAGAAGATCTCGAACAGGCGCCGCCCGAAGCGATTGCTCACCCATTGCTCGAAGTTGCGCTCCTCCTTGTGAGGGAACGCCTGAGCCATCAGGTAGGAGAAGCCGATGCGCACGGCCTCGATCGGGCCGAGCCCGAGCAGCGCGTTCATCGGCTTCAGCGGGTAGTCGAAGAACTTGCCGTCGTAGTAGATGCGCGAGAGCCGCGGCCGCACCATGAACTCTTCGTCGAGGATCTCGACCCACAGCTTCTGGACGAGCTCGACCTTCGTGAAGAAGCGATGGCCGCCGATGTCGAAGCGGTAGCCCTTGTACTCGTCGGTTCGGGAGATGCCGCCGACGATGCCGTCCTGCTCGAACAGCGCCGCGCTCTTGCCGGCCTTCGCCAGCTGCCACGCCGCCGTGAGACCCGCCGGCCCCGCTCCGATGATCACGCAGTCCATCCGCATCCTTCGCAGCTCGCTCGGCGTGAGTGATCGCTCCGCCCCCGGTTGTGACGCGGAATCCACCCCGCCCTTTGCGGCGGGCCCGCCGCTGCGCTGAACCCCGCCGCCGCGGGCTGCCGCGGCACGCGCGGGACGCTCGCGATGGGCGCGATTTCGCGACGGTTTTCCCGTCACGGCGGTGCGCGGCGGGATCACTCACCCGATGCGCCTGGCGCTCGCAGGGCAAGCCACCCGGAGATCGCCGGCGAGCGCGGCCCGCCAGCGTGCGCAGCGAGTCACAGGCGAGCGAAGCTTAAACAAGGTCGGAGAGCGGGAACGAAGTGGCTCGCACGCTGCGCATTGGCATCGACGGCACCTGCCTCGGCTCTGGCCGCGGCTACGGCCGCTTCCTGCGCGAGCTCCTCCCGCCGTTGCTGGAGCAGCGCGCGGACCACGAGTACGTGCTGTTCGTCGACGCCGAGACGGCGGCGAAAGTCACGCTGCCCGCGATGCCGGTCGTTCGCCTCAGCACGCGCGTGAGCCAAGCGCAGGCGGCCTCCGCGCGCGGCGCGCGCAGCCCGCTCGACTTGCTGCGCATGGGCCGCGGCGTCGCACGCGAGCGGCTCGCGGCGTTCTACTTCCCGTCCGTCTACAGCTGGTTCCCGCTGCCGCCCGGCCTGCCCGTCGCGGTCGCGATCCACGACACGATCCCGGAGCGGCACGGCAAGATCGTGTTCCCGAGCTGGCGGAACCGCGCGCTCTGGTGGGCGAAGTCGCGCGCGGCGCGGCTGCAGGCGCGCACGATCGTGACGGTCTCCGAGTACGCGCGGCGCCAGATCGCGGAGACGTTCGCGATGCCCGCCGAGCGCATCTTCGTGACGCCCGAAGCGCCGTCGCCGACGTTCGCGCCGGTGGCCGACGCGCACGCGGCCGCCGCGCGCGCGCTCGCGGCGCGCGGAGTTCCCGACGATCCCTACTTCGTGTACGTGGGCGGCTTCAATCCGCACAAGAACGTCTCCGGCTTGGTGCGCGCGTTCGCCGAGGCGAGCCACGGCACGCGCGCGCGGCTCGTGCTGGTCGGCGACTACGCCGGCGACGTGTTCCACCACGATCTCGCGGGCATCCGCGCCGAAATCGAGCGCGCCGGCGTGTCCGCGCGCGTGCACTGGACGGGCTTCGTGCCCGACGAAGAGCTGCGCTTCCTCTATGCGGGCGCGCTGGCCGTGGTGCTGCCCGCGTTCGAGGAAGGCTTCGGCCTACCCGCGGTGGAGGCCGCCGCGTGCGGCGCGCCGTGCATCGCGACGCGCGAGAGCCCGCTGCCCGAGGTGCTCGAGGGCGGCGGCTTCTTCTTCGATCCGCTCGATGCGCGCGCGCTCGGCGAGGGCCTGCGCCGCGCGCTCGGCGTGCCCGAGGAGCGCGCACGCTGGGCGAGCGCCGCGCTCGTGCGCGCCTCGGCGCTGTCCTGGGACGCCACCGCGCGCGCGACGCGCCTCGCGCTCGCAGCCACCGCGGAGCCGCGCTGATGCGCTTCGCGATGCTCACCACGTTCTA
>DATBRS010000008.1:0-4383 GCA_036560185.1 Myxococcota bacterium | reverse complement strand
GGCGAGCACCGCGAGCGAGCCGCCGATCGCGATGCTGCGCAGGATCGGCACGGGCACGGGGATCAGCACGGCGAGGCTCACCACCACCGTCAGTCCGGAGACGAAGATCGCGCGGCCGGCGGTGTCGAGGGTGGTGGCGGTGGCGTCGCGCGGCGAGAGGCCCTTGCCCATCTCCTCGCGGAAGCGCTGCACCAGTAACAACGCGTAGTCGATCGAGAGTCCGAGGCCGAGGAATGCGGCGACGTTCAGCGAGAAGATCGAGATCTCCATGAAGTTCGAGCCGAGCCGCGCGAGCGCCGCGCAGCTCGCCATCGCGAAGCCGCCCACCAGGATGGGCAGCACGGCGGCCACGACGCTGCGGAAGAAGAACAGCGTGAGCGCGAGCGCGATCGGCAGCGCGACCGCCTCGGCATTGGCGAGATCCACCTTCGCGGTGGCTTGCGCGAGGATCGAGGCGGCGACGTGTCCGCCGATCGCCACCTCGATCGGCGCCTCGACACCGCGCAGTAGTGGCTCGATGCGCTTCAGCGTGCGCAGCTTGTCGGCGTTCGAGCCCGCGAGCGAGACGATCACGAGCGTCTCGTGCGCGTCGTGGGAGACGAGCGACGCCTGACTCGTGTCCCAGTACGTCGTCGCGCCGACCACGCCTTCGTCCTCGAACACGACCTCGAGCAGGTCGAGGATGAGCGAGCCGAACAGCGGGTCGCGCACGTCGCTCGTCTCGTCGCGATAGATCGCGAGCACGTCGGGCGCGCCGATGCCGAAGCGGCGCTCGGCCTCCTTGACCGCGAGATCGCTCTCGCTGCCGGGCACCTCGAAGCCGCCGGCGGGGAGATGCTCGGCGGCGCTCGAGCCGTACAGCGCGGCGACCGCGAGCAGCACGGCGAAGCTGGCGACGACCGCGATGCGCCCGCGCGCGAGGCCGGCGCCGAGGCGCGCGTAGGGCGAATCGAGCGAAGCTTCCGAGCGCATGCACCCCCCAGTGCGCGCGCAAGGTACCGGCGCGCGGCGGGAAGCGAGCGCGCGCGCGAGCGGAATCGGAGCGCGCGGCGCTCGCGCGTTGACTCCGCACCGCGCGCGCTGCTAACTCCGCCCCGCTGCTCGGGTGCTTCGCTCAAGGAGAGCGAGGCCTCGAGGGAAGGCCGTGAGAATCGGCCGCGGTCGCGCCACTGTGATCAGGGAGGATTCGCAGCCACTGCCACTGGAGCTCGGCGCTCGCGAGAGCGCGCGAACCGGGAAGGCGCTGCGGAGCCGTTCGCTGCGGCGAACACCTGAGAGCCAGGAGACCTGCCCGGGCGGCGGAATCTGCAACTGCTCTTCGCGAAAGAGAGCGGTGCGGTGACGGCCGATGCGGGCGCGAGAGCGCTGGCGATCCCACGTCATCCCCGGACATCTCGCGAAGGGTGCGAGGAGTCTTCGATGACGCCGGCACCCGTCGCCCAACGTGTGCGCTATCGCTGCGCGCGCGCGGGCGGCCCCCTCTCCTTCTCCGTCCTGGTTCTCGTTCTCACCAGCTTCGCGGCACGCGGGATCGCGCGCGCCGAGGAGCCCGTCGTGCGGGAGGCTGCGGAAGTCTCCGTGACCGCAACGCGCGGCGAGCGCAACCCGCTCGACGTGCCCGCCCACGTGACGGTGATCGACCGCGCCGCGATCGAGCGCAGCGGCGCCGCGAGCGTGCCCGACTTGTTACGGCGCGAGGCGGGGCTGTTCGTCACGAACACCACCACCAACCCCGAGGGCTTCGGCGTGGAGGCGCGCGGCTTCCAGAACGGCGGCGGCAACGGCTGCCGCACGCTGGTGCTGATCGACGGCCGGCGCGCGAACGAGCCGGATACCGGCTGCGCCGACTGGACCTTCGTCCCGCTCGGCGACGTGGAGCGCATCGAGATCGTGCGCGGCCCCGGCAGCGCGATCTACGGCGACAACGCGATCGGCGGCGTGGTCGAGATCTTCACGCGCCAGCCCGGCGCGGAGGGCACGAGCCGCGCGAGCCTCGACGCGCGCGGCGGCAGCTACGGCACCGGCGACCTCGCCGGCTCCGTCAGCAGCTCGTTCGGCGCGCTCGGCGTCGGCCTGTTCAGCAACTACGCGAGCACGAACGGATTCCGCGAGCGCTCCGACTACGAGGCCAAGAGCTCGAAGCTCGACCTCACCTACGACCTCGGCGACCTCGGCCGCGCTGGCCTCACCTTTGCCTACGGCTCGAACGAGCGCGCGCGTCCGGGCGCAATCTTCGTCGAGTACGCGACGCGCGACGGCGAGCAAGCGAGCCTGGACGTGAGTAACGGCGTCGACCGCGAGCGCAGCGTGCAGGGCAGCCTCGCGCTGAACCTGCCCGGCGACGTCGCGCTGCGCGCGACGCCGCACTATCGGCGCACGACCTCGATCACCGACGCCGTGTTCAGCCCGGGCTTCGCGTTCCACTTCGACGACGAGCAAGAGTCCGGCGGCATCGACCTGCAGCTCTCGCGCGACTTCGAGGTGTTCGCGCGGCCGATCCGTCTCCTGGGCGGCGGCGAGTATCGGCGCGAGGATTTCGAGGGCGCATCGGCCTTCGCCTCGAACACCACCGAGCGCGACATCTGGGGGCTGTTCCTGCAGAGCGAGATCACGCTCGCCGACGACTGGCTGCTCTCCGCGGGAGTTCGCTACGACGCGACCACGGTCGACGGCCAGCTCTCCGCGCCGCTGCCCGAGTGCAACGCCACCACGCTGCGCTGCGAGTTCGACGACCACGAGTGGTCGCCGCGCGCAGCGCTGACCTGGCGCTTCGCCGACCCCGGAGCGATCTGGCTCAGCTTCAGCGAGGGCTTCCGCTTCCCGAACTTGAACGAGGCCTTCGGCTTCTTCGGCTTCTCGCCGGCGCTCGCGCCCGAGCATTCCCAGGGCTTCGAGCTCGGCGGCAAGTGGAGCGGCGAGCGCTGGCGCGGAACCGTGGTCTTCCATCACAGCCGCGTGCGCGACGAGATCTTCTTCAATCCGCTCGCGCCCAATCCGCTGCCTGGCGGCTTCCCCGGCGTGAACCAGAACGTCGACGACGTCGAGCATCGCGGCGTCGAGCTGTCCGCGAGCTGGCGCCTGCTCGAGTGGCTCGAGCTGTACGGCGCCTACACCTTCGACGACGTGACGGTGATCGAGGACGACGACGTCCCGGCCTTCGAAGGAGCGCAGCTGCCCATCACGCCGCGGCATCACGGCAGCGCCGGCGTGCGCGCGACGCTGGCGCACGGGTTCGAGGCGAGCGTCGACGCGATCTACGTCGGCGAGCGGCGCCTCGCGAACGACGTCGCGCCGCCGAGCGATTTCCTGCCGAGCTACGCCACTTATCAGGCGCGCATCGGCTGGGCGCGCGAGCTCGCGCCGGGCGTCTCGCTCGCGCTCGAGGCGGTGGGCCGCAACCTCAACAACCGCCACTACGCCGAGTGGGGCGGGCTCAGCACGTTCACCGGCGCGGTCGGCTACTTCCCTTCGCCCGAGCGCAACTTCAGCGCCGGCGCGCGCATTCAGTTCGAGCGATGAGACACGCGCGCGCATGGGCGCTCGCGGCCGCGGCGCTCGCCGCGGCCGCGGCACCCATGCGCGCGGGCGAACCCCTGCACGCGCCCGAGAGCGCGCGCGGTGAGGTCGACCTCGTGGCGATGCCGCCGAGCGTCGCGGAGCGCCTCGAGCAGATTCGGCAGCGCGTGCAGGCCGCCGTCGTGTACCCGGCGGCGGCGCGCGAGCGCGGGATCCAGGGCGTCGCGCGCATCCGCTTCCGCGTCGATCCGGCGGGACGCGCATCCGAAGTGATTACGGTCGAGAGCAGCGGTTCGCCCATGCTCGACACGGCGGCGGAGGACGCCGCGCGCAACGCGCGCGAGCTGCCCCAGCTCTACGGCTGGGTGCAGATTCCCGTGCGCTTCGAGCTCGAGCGGCGCACGGCGATGCGCTAGCACAGCGCGTCTCCTCGCGGCGCGTCACTTCCCCCGCACGCGCGCCAGGTGTTCTCGCAGTGCGCTCACCAACGCCTCCGGCGCCTCGAGCTGCGGCTGGTGGCCCGCGTTCGGGACTACGACATGGCGCGCGCCTTGGATCGCCGCCGCGAGCCGCGGGCTCGCCTCCACGAATTCCGCGTCGAGCGCGCCGACTGTCACGAGCGTGGGGCAGCGCAGTCCAGAAAGGCGCGCGCGAAAGTCGGGGGCGCGCTTCAGCGCAAGGCCGAGCGCCTGATAAGCGACGGGATCCATCGCCGCGATGCGCGCGTCGCGCCAGCTCCAGAAGCGCTCGGCGCCCCACTCGCGCTCGAGCCGCCGATCCGCTTCGCCGCGCGTCGGGTCGTCGCCTGCGCGAGCGCGCAGAACCTCCGCGAGCTTCGTCATGCCCTGCTCGCCGCCCACGTAGGCG
>DATBRS010000007.1:0-10635 GCA_036560185.1 Myxococcota bacterium | reverse complement strand
GTACAAGGACTACAAGCGCGTGCGGAAGGACATCGCGGCCGTGAAGGTCGCCATGCCGAAGGTGCTGCACGACGTCGTCTATCGCGCCATGCATCTGCACGGCTCGCTCGGCGTCTCCGACGAGATGCCCTTCTCGCGCATGCTGATCGGCGCCGCCGTCATGGGCATCGCCGACGGCCCGACCGAAGTCCACAAGGTTACCGTCGCCCGCCAGGTCCTGCGCGAATACAAGGGCACCGACGACCTCTTCCCGAGCGGCCACCTCCCCACCCGCCTCGCCGCCGCCCGCGAACGCTTCGCGCACCTCCTCGAAGCCGAGGTCGGCAACCTCTAACAACTCGCAGCGCCGGCATCGGCGGCTCAACGCCGCCGATGCCGGCGCCTCCCCACCTCCGTGCCGCGCTCGCTGAGACGCGTTCGAGGCGAGCCCGCGGTGCGGGCGGCGCGCGGAGGGCGAATCAAGCGCAGGGAGGCCCCCAACTCCGAGGAGCGCGACCCGCTCGCGGCAGCGCATCGCCACGGCGCCGCGAACGACAAACCGGGGCCGAGCGAGCCATCGCCCGCAGCGCGCCGCCCGCACCGCGGGCGCTGCGCGCATTCATCTCCTCCCCCCGAGGCTCACCCCCGCCGAAACACCGGCTTGCGCTTCTCCGCGAACGCCCGCGGCCCCTCCTTCGCATCCTCCGACCGAAACACCGCCTGTCCGTATTCCCACTCGTGCCGCAGCGCCGCATCGAGCTCCATCCCATCGCATTCGTGCAGCGTGCGCGTGATCGCCTCCACCGCGAGTGGTCCGTTCGCGCAGATCACCCCCGCGATCTCGCGCGCTCTCGCGAGCGCCTGGCCGTCGGGCACGACGTGTCCCACGAGCCCGCACGCGAGCGCCTCCCGCGCCGTCAGGTGCTTCCCGGTCAGCAGAATCTCCGCCGCGTGCGTGTACGGAATCTGGCGCGGCAAGCGCACCGCGGAGCCGCCCATCGGGTAGAGCGACCAGCGCGCCTCCGAGACGCCGAAGCGTGCGCTCTCCCCGGCCACGCGGATCTCCATCGCCTGCAGGATCTCGGTGCCGCCCGCGATCGCGACCCCCTCGACGGCGGCGACGATCGGCTTGCTCGGGCGGTAGTGGCGGAACAGCGCCTTGTACACGGCGTCGGGGTCGCGCTTCATCCGTGCCGGCACGTCGATCTCGCGGTCCGCGTCCGCGGCGTCGCCCGCCATCGCGCGGAGATCGGCGCCGGAGCAGAAGTTGCCGCCCGCGCCGGTCACCAGGATGCAGCGGACGTCGGGATCGCGCGACGCCTCTTCGTACGCGTCGAGCATGCGGATCAGCATTTCGCCCGAGAGCGCGTTCATGCGCTGCGGGCGGTTCATCGTGATGGTCATCAGGTGGCCGTCGCGTTCCACGATCGCGTGTCGCATCGCCGCATCCTCTCTGTACCCGCGCCTCGGCGCGCGCGCTTGGGCTCGCCAAGTTGCTTCGTGCTACCGACCACGTCCATGCCCCGCGCGCGCAATGCGATCCGCCGGCGCGTCCCGAAACAAGAGCGTTCGCGCCGCTTGGTCGAGGCGATCGTCGAGGCGGCGCGCATTCTGCTCGCGGAGAGCGGCGCCGAGGCGCTGACGACCGTGAACGTGGCGCAGCGCGCCGGCGTCTCGGTCGGATCGCTCTACCAGTACTTCGCCGGACGCGATGCGCTGCTGTTCGCGCTCTACGAGGACGAGGTGACGCGCTTTCGGAGCGCTTGGCGCGCCTGGCGCAGCGACGCGAGCCCGCACACGACGCGCGATCGGATCGGAGCCGGCCTGTCGCTCACGCTCGCCCACTACCGGCGGCTCGCGGCGCTCGAGCCCGCGTTCTTCCTCGCGCACCGCGAGGAGATCGTGCGCGGTTCGCGCGCAGCGCGCGGGAAGCGCCCGCGAGCGGTCGCGCGCGTCGTCAGCCGCGACGATGTGCTGCGCGCGCGCGGCATCCTGCGGCCGGAGCGGCTCGAGCGCGCCGACGTCGCGAGCTTCCTGATGACCCACGGCGTGCCTGGCATCCTCGACGCGGCGCTCGCGAACGAGCCGGCGATCCTGGCGGCGCCCGAATTCGAGGCAGAGCTGCACGCGCTGGTGGCGGGCTACTTGTTAGGGACCCCCAGCGCCTCCTGAGCGCGGGCCTCGCGCTGGGCTCCGCGCCACCCGGAGCTGGACCGCTTCGCGAGCACTCGCGCGCGGGCCCGGCGGACGCCCTCCGAGCCCGCGACGGCCTCCCGGTTCGAGCCTTGAATCCCGAGCAGGGGCGAGCACTTGTGATCTTCTCTTCGAGAACTTCGAGGCACGTTTCAGAGGATCATCAGAATTGCGCCTGCCACGTCCGGCCGAGCGCGCCCACTCCTCCCTTTGGGTGCGAGTGGAGGTCCATCAATGCGCCGTCCGAGGGATCTGGCGGCCTGCGCGTTCGCCTGCTGCTGGCTGGGCGCGAGCGCGGCATCGGCCACGACCACCGCGCTCGTGATCGCGATCGACAGCTCCGGCTCCGTCGACGCGAGCGAGTTCGACCTGCAGCGCCAGGCCTACGCGAGCTTCTTCAGTAACAACGCGGCGGGCTTCGCCGGCGCCGACGTCGCAGTGACCGTCCTCTACTGGGCGGGCGAGGGCGTCCAGCAGCAGGTCGTGCCGTGGACCGCGCTGAACTCGGCGAGCGACGCCGCAGGCTTCGCCTCGGCGATCCTCGGCACTACGCGCCCCGACCTCAGCGCGCCGAACGCGGCGCAGACCGGCGTCGCGCGCGCGCTCGACGCCGCCACCGCCCTGTTCGCGCTGCAGAGCTTCGGCGGCGCGAGCCTCGTGATCGACATCTCGGGCGACGGCACCGAGAACCTCGACTTCGGTGCGACCTCCGTGCTCGACACCGTGAACATCAACATTCCCGGCTTCGGGCCGGCCGACTTCGACGTGCAGACGGGCTGGGGCGAAGTCTTCAGCGCGCGTCAAGCTGCGCTCGGCGCGGGCATCCTGATCAACGCGCTGCCGATCGTTCCGGTTCCGGTCGCGGGCGACCCCAACTTCGCGGTCGAGACCCAGGACAGCTCGGCGGCGATCGGCTTCTTCCCGGCTCCGCAGATCACCGTCGGCGGAAATCCCGTCGACATCAGCGCCGAGTGGGCCGCCGCGCTGAGTGGCCTCGGCTACGACCAGACCACGTTGCTCGAGCTCTTCTACGGCCGCGTGATCGGCTCGCCGGACGCGCGCATTCCGCTGATGATCGTCGCCAACGGCTTCACGGCGCAGGAGCTCGGCGACAAGATCTCGCAGAAGCTCGCGCTCGAGCTCGGCGTCGCCGTGCCCGAGCCCAGTGTGCTGCTGCTCTTGGCCGCGGTCGGGCTCGCGCTGCTGCTCGCCGCGCGCCACCGCAGGCGACGCACACGGTAGAGTGCTCCCTCCTCGGAGGGCGCATGGCGCGGGTGCAGTTTCCGGACGGCTTTCGCTGGGGCGCGGCGACGGCGTCCTACCAGATCGAGGGCGGCTGGCAGGAAGACGGCAAGGGCCCATCGATCTGGGACGAGTTCGCGCACACGCCCGGCAAGATCCGCAGCGGCGACACCGGCGACCGCGCCTGCGACTCCTACGCGCGCTGGAAGGAAGACGTCGCGCTCTGCCGCGCGCTCAACCTGAACAGCTATCGCTTCTCGATCGCGTGGCCGCGCATCCAGCCCGAAGGCAGCGGCAAGCCGAACCCGCGCGGCCTCGACTACTACGGACGTCTGGCGGACGCCCTGCTCGAAGCGGGCGTGCGGCCGTTCCCGACGCTCTATCACTGGGACCTCCCGCTCGCGTTGCACGAACGCGGCGGCTGGCCCGAGCGCGACACCGCCGCGCGCTTCGCGGAGTACGCGCATCACGTCGCGCGCGCGCTCGGCGATCGCGTCAAGAGCTGGCTGATCTTCAACGAGCCCGGGATCTTCACGAGCTTCGGCTACGGCATCGGCATCCACGCGCCGGGCATCCGCTCGCGCGAGGCGTTGTTACGGGCGACGCACGTCGTGAATCTCGCGCACGGCGACGCGCTGCGCGCGCTGCGCGCGGAGCGCGGCGACCTCACGATCGGCAGCGCGTTCTCGATGCAGCCTACCGAGCCCGCGAGCGACCGGCGTGAGGACGTCGCCGCCGCGGAGCGCATGCACGCCTGGACGAACGATTGGTTCCTGCGCCCGTCGCTGCGCGGCGAGTACCCGGACGCGTTCCTCGACGGCCCGCCCTACGACACCATGGGCGTCGCGCCCGGCGACTTCGAACGCATGCGCGCGCCGCTCGACCTGATCGGCGTCAACCTCTACTCGCGCGGCATCGTGCGCGCCGATTCGGGCGAGCGCGTCGGCATCGGCGCGCGCCTGCTCGGCATGGGCGGCCAGCAGGGGCCGCGCACCGACTTCGATTGGGAGGTCTGGCCCGACGCGCTCGCGACGATGCTGCTGCGCGTCACCGCTGACTACGGCCGCGTGCCGATCGAGATCACCGAGAACGGCTGCTCCTACGGCGACGCTCCCGGCGCCGACGGCGTGATCCGCGACCAGCGCCGCATCGACTTCCATCGCGGCTATCTCGGCGCCGTCGGCCGCGCGATCGCGCAGGGAGCCGACGTGCGCGGCTATCACGCCTGGACGCTGCTCGACAACTTCGAATGGGCCGAAGGCTTCGCTCAGCGCTTCGGGCTCACCCACGTCGACTTCGCGAGCTGTGAGCGCACGATCAAGCAGAGCGGACACTGGTACGCGCGCGTCGCCGCCCAGAATGGCCTCGACCCGGAGGCCGAAGGCGAAGAAGCCTGAGCGAGCCGCTGCGCGCTCAGCAGCGAGCACGCATGCCGCGGCGGCCTGTCGCTCCGATACCGGCGAGTCCAACCGCCGCGCCAGTCAGCAGCCATCCCGCCGCCGGCTCGGGCGCGTAGACGAGCGTCAAGCGGGCGAGCGTCGTGCTCGTGAACGTCACGAGTCCACGCACGCGAATGCGCGACAGCGAGACGAGCGCCACGCGCGTGTTGCCGGAAGGCGTCACGGAGACGGACCCGGCAGCGCGCGCGTCCGGGATCGCCCGGCCGGCCGAGGTGAGCCCAGTCTGCGTGACCGCTCCCAGATGCCAGACGTCGCCGAATTGGCTGGCCACGAGCGTGGTCGAGGTGATCGTCGAGGGCGGGACGCGCACGTTTGCGCCCGCCCCGACGGATTGCGGGAGGTGCAGCAGCGTGAATGCGGGCGACTTCCCGATCTTGGCGCGCAGGCGCTCGTAGCCGGAGATCCCGCTCGCCGGCGTCACGCTGGCGGCGCCGAGAGTTCCCCCGAGCCGACCGTTCCGCCCGAACGCGATCGTTGCCCGCGTGACCGGGTTGTACCACGTCCGCGGGCGGGGAGCGGGTACGGTGCTCGTGCCGGCGAACGCGCTTCCTGCGTCGAGGGAGAATTCGCCGCCGTGCAGCAGGCCGCTCGGGTTGACGGCGGCGACCTGCACTGAGATCACGTCGGCGGCGAGCGCCCCGACGCGGAAGGTGTGCTCCAGCGTGGCGGAGCGCAGCGGGCCTGCCTGCGCTCGCGCGCTCGGAATGACCAGCAGCAAGCCGAGCGCGAGGTACACGCCTCTCATGGGTCACACCTCCCGCCTCACGCAGCCGCAAGCGACGTGCCAACCAACGGAGGCGTGCGGCGCCCCCGCGGCGGCGCTGCGCCGGCACGGAGGAAGAAGCGTTCCCATCGCGCGGAAGCGCCGTTCCGCGAATCAGCCGAGCTCGCGCCCCCAGCGCACGAGATCCGCGTAGCCGTCGAGCACGCGCAGGCTCTGATCCTCGGGCAGCGTCGGCAGCACCGCGATCACGCGGTTCACGCCGAGCTCGGCGAGCTTCGCGACCTGCTCCTTGCCGGTGGGCGCCGCGAACACCGAGACGTCGATCGACTTGCGATCGCGCCCCTTTCGGGCGCACAGCGCGTCCAGCTCGCGGAGCCGCTCCTCGAATCCTGGCTGGCCCGCGATTGGCATCCAGCCGTCGGCGAACTCGACCACGCGCTCGATCGCCCACTTCGAGGCCGCGCCGATCAGGATCGGCGGGTGCGGCTTGCGCACCGGCTTCGGCTCGACCCACACGGGATCGAACTTCACGAACGCGCCCTGATAGCTCGCTTCCTTCTCCGTCCAGCACGCCTTCATCGCGAGCACGCTCTCGCGCAGCACGCGCCAGCGGTCCGCGAACGCCACGCCGTGATTCTCCAGCTCTTCGACGTTCCAGCCGGCGCCGATGCCGAACAGGAAGCGGCCATTCGAGAGCGAGTCGAGCGAGGCGACGCGCTTGGCGAGCGCGATCGGGTGATGCTCGGGCACGAGGCACACGCCGGTGCCCACCTGCAGCGTCTCGGTCACGGCCGCGACCTGTGCGAGGAACGTGAACGGCTCGTAGCTCTCCCAATAGATCGAGGGCAGCGGGCCGCCGGCCGGGTACGGCGTGCGGCGCGAGGTGGGAATGTGCGTGTGCTCGACGACGAACAGCGATTCGAAGCCGCGCTCTTCGAGCGCGCGCCCGAGCGGCGCCGGGCGCATCGAGTAGTCGGTCGGGAACAAGCCAACGCCGATCTTCATGCTCGCCTCCTCGAGAGGGTGCAGCGTACTCCACTCGCGCTCGCGCCCGGTGGGCGCGCGCGGCACGCGCTACCTCCACGCCCATGCCGCGTCTTCCCGCTCACCCGCCACGCCAGGAGCCTCGATGCGCGCAACGCTGCTGCCCTGCCTGCTCGCGCTCGCGATGAGCCTGCCGCTCGCGCCGTCCGCCGCGCGCGCGGGGCTCGATCGCACCCACGCGGCGTGGAGCGCCCTGCTGCGAGCACACGTGAAGCTGCAGGACCCGCGCGGCAGCGCGAGCCGCGTCGACTACGCCGGCTTCGCGCGCGAGCGCCGGGCGCTCGGCGCCTACCTCGCGCAGCTCGCGCAAGTCTCGCCGGCGCAGTTCGACGCGCTGCCGCGCGCCGACCGCATCGCCTTCCTGATCAACGCCTACAACGCGGCGACGATCGAGCTGATTCTCACGGAGTACCCGAGACACGCCTCGATCCAGGACTACGGCTCGCTGCTCCGCAGCGCTTGGCAGCGGCCGTTCGTGCGCCTGCTCGGCGAGACGCTGACGCTCGATCAGATCGAGCACGAGCGGCTGCGCGGAAAGCGCGGCTACGGCGAGCCGCGCGTTCACTTCGCGCTGAACTGCGCGTCGCTCGGCTGCCCGATGCTGCGCGAAGAGGCCTACGTCGGCGCACGCCTCGAGGCGCAGCTCGAGCAGCAGGCCGTGCGCTTCCTGTCCGATCGCGCGCGCAATCGGGTCGACCACGGCACGCTCGCGCTCTCCCCGATCTTCGACTGGTATCGCGACGACTTCTCAGGCGGCGACCTGCCGCGCTTCCTCGCGCGCTACGCCGGCGCGCTGGGCGCCGACCCCGCTGCGCTCGCGGCGGGGCGCGTCGAGATCGCGTTCCTCGGCTACGACTGGCGGCTCAACGACGTGAAGACGCGGTAGCTTGCGGCCCGCCCGGGAGGCCCAATGACCGCAGCCGCACCGAACGCCGAGCACCACGAAGGTCGCCGCCAGACGCTCTTCCTGGTGCTCGCCGGTGTGTTCATCGGCAACGCCCTGCTCGCCGAGCTGATCGGCGGCAAGCTGTTTCAAGTCCCGACGCCGTGGCACACGTTCACGCTCTCGTGCGGCATCGTGCTCTGGCCCGTGGTGTTCGTGTTCACCGACATCATCAACGAGTACTTCGGGCGCTCCGGCGTGCGGAAGATGTCCTTCCTCGCGGCCGCGATCATCGCCTACTCGTTCCTCGCGCTGACGGCGGCGGGCGCGGTGCCAGCCGCGAGCTTCTCGCCGGTGCGCGACGACGCCTTCGCGAACGTGTTTTTCCAATCGCGCTGGATCATCGTCGGCTCGATCTCTGCATTCTTGCTGGCGCAGCTGATCGACGTGACGGTGTTCTGGATCATCCGCCGCGGCACCGGCCACCGCTTCCTGTGGCTGCGCGCGACGGGCTCGACGCTCGTCTCCCAGCTGATCGACACCTTCGTCGTCGGCTTCATCGGCCTCCACCTGCCCTACCGCCTCGGCCAGCAGGGCGTCGACTTCCCGACCTTCGTGAACTCGGCCTTCAGTGGGTACTTGTTCAAGTTCGTGATCGCGCTGTCGGTGACGCCGATCCTCTACCTCGTGCACAAGATCGTCGACGACTACCTCGGCAAGACCGCGGCGGAGCGGCTGATCGAGGCGGTGGCCGAGACGGAGCACGCCGACGACGCGCACCTGCGCGCGGGCCGCTGAGCGCCGATGCACGCGGTTCCGGCCTGGACGCTCGCGCCCTTCGCCGCGCTGCTGCTGTCGATCGCGATCCTGCCGCTCGCAGCGCCGCACTACTGGGAGAGCAACCGTAACAAGGCGTGGGTCAGCCTCGCCTGCGCGCTGCCGATCGCGCTCTGGCTCGTGATCGCCCACGGCGCGGCGGGCTGGGCGGAGCTCGGGCACAAGGCGATGGAGTTCATCTCGTTCATCGCGCTGCTGGGCGCGCTCTACGTGATCAGCGGCGGGATCTACGTGCGCGGCTCGCTCTCCGGCACGCCGCTGCTGAACACCGGCCTGCTGGCGATCGGCGCGCTGCTGGCCAGCGCGATCGGCACGACCGGCGCGTCCGTGCTGCTGATCAAGCCGCTGCTGCGCGCCAACCGGAAGCGCGAGCACAAGGCCCACCTCGTGGTGTTCTTCATCTTCGTCGTCTCGAACTGCGGCGGGCTGCTGACGCCGCTCGGCGACCCGCCGCTCTTCCTCGGCTTCCTGAAGGGCGTGCCGTTCGAGTGGACGTTCCGGCTCTGGCCCGCCTGGCTGCTCGTGAACGGGGCGCTGCTCGTGATCTTCAACTTCTGGGATCAGCGCGTGTTCGACCGCGAAGAGCGCGAGGGCCCCGAAGCGCTGCTCGAAGAGGTGCAGCGCCACGAGCCCATCGGCATCGACGGCCGGCGCAACTTCCTGTTCCTCGCGGGCGTGGTCGCGACGATCTTCGCGTCGGGTAGCGGCCTTTGGAACGGCGGCGCGCCGTGGACGTGGGGCATCGCGGAAGCCCTGATGCTGGCGCTCGCTGCCGGCTCGTTCGTCGCGACCTCGCGCGCGCTCCACACGCTGAACGTCTTCACCTGGAGCCCGATCGTCGAAGTGGCCGTGCTGTTCGCGGGCATCTTCATCGCGATGACGCCCGCGCTGCTCTACTTGAACGAGCACGCCGCCCGCTTCGGCATCGCGTCGCCGGCCGGCTTCTTCTGGGCGGCCGGCGCGCTCTCGAGCTTCCTCGACAACGCGCCGACCTACCTGACCTTCGCCGCCACCGCGTGCGGGCTCGACGGAGTCCCGCTCGAGGGCCGCTATCTCGCCAGCTATCTCGCGCGCGGCGGCGACAACCCGGCGATCCTCGCCGCCATCTCCGCTGGCGCCGTCTTCATGGGCGCGAACACGTACATCGGGAACGGCCCGAACTTCATGGTGAAAGCGATCGCCGAGCAAACGGGCGTCCGCATGCCGAGCTTCTTCGGCTACATGGCCTACTCCGGCGGCGTGCTGCTGCCGCTGTTCGGGCTCGTGACGCTGGTGTTCTTCGCGCGCTAGCGAACGCCGGCGAGGCGGCGCACCAGGCGGCCCAGGAACTCGAGGCCGTCGTAGAACGAGCTCACGAGCATGCGCTCGTCGCGACCGTGGGCCCGCACGTCGTCGATGTCGCTGAACAAACCCGAGACGCCGTAGGCCGGCACGCCGCGCAGGCGGAAGAAGTGCGAGTCGGTCGCGCCCGTGCTCATCATCGGAACCACGGGCACGCCCGGCCAGATCGCGCGGGTGATCTCCTCGACCGCTCGCATCAGCTCCGGATCGAGCGCGGATGCGGGCGCGACGTCGTCGAGCTGACCCGGCGCGATCGCGACGCGTTCGTCGGCGATGACGGCCGCGAGCGTGCGCTCGGTCTCGGCGGGCGTGCGCCACGGCAGGATGCGGCAGTTGACGAGCGCGCGGGCGGTCTGCGGCAGCGCGTTGTCCGCGTGGCCGGCGTCGAGGCGCGTCGGCGTGCAGGTCGTGCGCGCGAGCGCGTTGTAGCGCGGGTTGCGCGCGACCACGGCCTCGGCCGCCGCGTCGCGGGGGTCGCGCACGAGCGCTGCGAGCGCGGCGCCGAGCTCGCCACCTTCGAGCTCGGCCGCGCGCGCGAGGTAACGCGAGGTCACCTCGTTCAGCTCGACGGGGAACGGATTCGCTTCGAGCCGCGCGAGCGCGGCGGCGAGCCGGTAGATCGCGTTGTCTCTGCGCGGCACCGAGCTGTGGCCGCCGGGATCCGTCACGGTCAGCCAGTAGTTAGCGTAGACCTTCTCGCTGGCCTGCACGCCGTTGAACAGGCGGCGACCGCCGCGCAGCGCGCCGCCGCCGCCTTCGTTGAGCACGAGCCCGCCGTTCGCGACGAGCTCCGGCTGGGTACGCAGCAGCCATTCGACGCCGTTCTCGGCGCCGCCTTCCTCGTCGGCCGTGAGCATCAGGATCACGTCGCGGCGCGGCGTCGCGCGCGCTTCCAGCAAGCGCACGAACAGCGTCGTGAAGATCGCGGCCAT
>DATBRS010000006.1:0-13929 GCA_036560185.1 Myxococcota bacterium | reverse complement strand
AAGGCCGCTGAGCGCTCGGCTTCGTCCGTGACGAGCACGGCGCGCCGCTCGTAGATCTTCCCGCCGATTCGGATGCGCACGTCGGGATCCGCGACCACGTTGCGATTCCAGCGCCGCGCTTCGGGCCAGCCGCCGCCCTCGCGGTAGACCGAGGGCACGTAGAGCTCGGCGCCCGTGCTCGCGCAGACCACGGTGACGGAGTGCGCGAGGCCCCAGGGCGCGCGCGACTCGAGCTCGACGAGCTCGTCCGCGTCCGAGAATCCCCAATCACTCACGGGCTCGCGCACGAGCTCGCCGGCGAGCTTCATGCCCGGGCGTCCCTCGGCCGTCGGCTGGATCGCGCCGGCGAGGTAGGCGGCTGCGAGCACGCCGACGAGCGCGCCGAACGCTCCACCGAGGATTCTCGCCGCCCGCATCGAGCAATCTCCTTCGCGTCACACCATACTCGCGCGCGGCGCGAAGGGGGTGTGGTGCGAGATCGCTGCGAGCCGGCCGCAGGATGAGCGAGATCGCGGCGGAACGCGGCGTCCGCACGACCACGCGCTTCGCCTACGGCTTCGGCGCGATCGCATTCGGCGTGAAGGACAACGGCTTCAAGTACCTGCTGTTGTTCTACTACGACCAAGTGCTCGGGCTGCCGGTGCTGCTGGCCGGGCTCGCGATCGCGATCGCGTTCGTGGTCGATTCGGTCTGGGACCCGACGGTTGGCTACTTCTCGGACCACCTGAGAACTCGGCTTGGACGCCGCCATCCGCTGATGTACGGCGCGGCCATTCCGGTCGCAGCTTCGTACTTCCTGCTCTGGAATCCGCCCGCCGGCCTCGGGCAATGGGGCCTGTTCGCCTGGCTGCTCGGCGTCTCGATCGGCGTGCGCGCGATGATCACGCTCTACGAGACGCCCTCGAACGCGCTGGTCGCCGAGCTCAGCGACGACTACGACGAGCGCACCAAGCTGTTCTCGCTCCGATACTTCTTCGGCTGGTGGGGCGGGCTCACCGTCGCGGTGCTCGCTTATCAGGTGCTCTTGCCCGCGGGTGGCGGCCAGCTCGCGGCGCCGGGCTATCGCACCTACGGGGTGATCGGCTCGCTGATCATGCTCGCCGCGATCCTCGCGTCGGCGCTCGGCACGCACCGCGAGATCCCGCGCCTGCGTCAGCCGCCGGAGCGCGCGAGCCGCGGCATCGCCGGCGCGATCAGCGAAGTGCGCGAATCGCTCTCGACGCCGTCGTTCCTGCCGCTGCTCGGCGGCGCGGTGTTCTATTCGATGGCGGCCGGACTCGCGGCGGCGCTGAGCATCTACCTCTCCACCTACTTTTGGGCGCTCAGCTCCGAGCAGATCGGCCTGCTCAATCTGCCCTACTACGGATCCGCTGCGGTCGCGCTCTGGCTCGCCCCGCGGCTCTCGCAGCGCTTCGGCAAGAAGCGCGCGGCGATCGGCACCTCGATCGCGATGATCGCGATGGCGCCGCTCGCGATCGTGCTGCGCTTCGCGAACTGGTTCCCCGCGAACGGCACGGGTGCGCTCTTCTACAGCCTGATGTTCCTCTACACGCTCGAGGTCGTGCTCACGATCTGCTCGGCGGCGCTGGTCTCGGCGATGGTCGCGGACGTGGTCGAGGAGAGCGAGCTCGCGACCGGACGCCGCAGCGAAGGCGTGTTCTTCGCGGCGCGGAGCTTCATCGACAAGTCGGTGTCGGGCCTCGGCATCATGCTCTCCGCGCTGCTGATCGCGCTGATCGGACGCCCCGGCGAGGGCGACGCCAGCGAGCGCGCGCAGCTGATCGCGCGCCTCGGCGCGGGCTACGCGCTCGGCGCCGTGCTGCTCTACTCGATCGCGATCGCTTGTTACTCGCGCTACCGCATCAGCCGCGTCGGGCACGCGCAGAACTTGCAGCGGCTCGCCGAGCGCGGCGCCGCGCTGGGCGGCGAGCGCCTCTAGCCGAATAAGGAGACGACCCATGCAGAATCTCTCGGGCCGCGTGGCCGTGATCACGGGGGGCGCCAGCGGCATCGGCCGCGGCATGGCGGAGGCGTTCGCGGCGCAGGGCATGAAGCTCGTGCTCGCGGACATCGAGGACGCCGCGCTCGCGCCGGCGGTCGCCGCGCTGCGAGGCGGCGGCGCCGAGGTGATCGGCGTGCGCTGCGACGTGACGAGCCCGCAATCGGTCGCGGATCTCGCCGAGCGCACGCTGGCGCAGTACGGCGCCGTCCATGTGGTGTGCAACAACGCGGGCGTCGCCGGCGCGTCGAACGTCGGTGCGCTCTGGGAGCTGCCGCTCGCCGACTGGGAGTGGGTGCTCGGCGTGAACACTTGGGGAGTGATCCACGGCGTGCGCGCGTTCATGCCGATCCTCGCGCAGCAGCCCGAGGCGCACGTGGTCAATACCGCGTCGCTCGCGGGCACGATGGTGAGCGGCGGCATCTACGGCGTCTCGAAGCACGCGTGCGTCGCGATCTCGGAGGCGCTCTACCGCGAGTGCCAGCTGCGCGCGCCGCGCGTGGGCGTCTCGGTGCTGTGCCCCGGCTGGGTGAACACGCGCATCCTCGAATCCGAGCGCAATCGCCCCGAGGCGCCGCGGCCGGCGCCGACAGCGCCGCCCTCGAGCGAGTTCGGCGCCGCGCGCGAAGTGATCGCGGGGCTCATCAAATCGGGGCTGCCGCCGCGTCGCGTCGGCGAGATCGTCGTGGAAGGCATCCGCGCCAACCGCTTCTACGTCTTCACGCACCCGCACTGGAACTACATGATGAAGGCGCGCTTCGACGCGATCCTGAACGATCAGCCGCCGCCCGTCGTCGCGCCGCCGCCCGGCGAGAGCTGGAGCGATTAGGACGAATCGCGCTCGCTGCCGATCCACCACGGCTCGCGGCCGGAGCGGCGCCGGTAGAGCGCGGTGAGCGCGAGCGAGATCAGCGAGCCGGTGTTCGCGAGGCTCATGTCCTTCTGCGCGTCCCACTCGTCGCCCTGGGTGCCGAGGTACGCGACGCCGAGCTCGGGCGAGACGATGCGCGCCGTCCAGCCCTCGACGATCTCGTAGCCGCCCGAGAGCGCGAGCGCGCTGAGCCACGGCACCGCGAACGACCAGCCGCCGCGCAGATGCAGCACGCGGCGCGCGATCTCGTGCATCGGGTAGACGAGCAGCGCGCCGAAGCTGAAGTGCACGATGCGGTCGTAGTGATTGCGCGAGAGCGAGAGCGCCTCCTTCAGCCAATCGCCGAACGCGGATTCGGCGTAGGTGTAGTGCGCGCCGTAGGTGTGCATCGCGAGGAAGAGCGCGATCAGGCCGTACGAGAAGTTCGAGAACACGAAGCGCCGGTGGGTCGCGATCAGCGTGCCGATGAAGGCGAACGCGAGCAGCATCTCGAGCCACCAATCGCGCGGATACTTAGGCGCGATCGCGCTCCACACGAACACGAGCGCGTAGCCGAGCGTGAGCGCTTGCAGCGAGCGGTTCTCGCGGAACGCTCGCCCGATGCGGGGGTCGTGGCTCCGCTCGCTCATCGCGGCCGCGACTCGCGCGCGCCCTAACGCTTCCGCGCCGGCTTCTTTCTCGCCGCGCGCTTCGGCCTCGGCTTCGGCTTCGCTTTCGCGGCGGCTCTCGGCGCTGGCTTGCGCAGCTGCGCGGTGGCGCGGATCTCGACGAGCGCGCCCGGGACGGCGAGCTCGGTGATGCCGATCGCCGTCCAAGCGCTGTAGGGCGCGGGCATCGCGGCGTCCTTGGCGGCCAGGAAGGCCGCGAGGTGCTCGCGCAGCCCGACGTGGAAGGTCGTGATCTCGATGACGTCGCCGAAGTCGAGGCCGGCCTCGGCGAGCACCGCGCGCAGGTTCGCGAAGGCCGCCGCGAACTGCGCCGCAGGATCCGCGAGCGCGCGCCCATCGGCGCCGACGCCGAGCTGTCCCGAGCACACGAGCAGGTCGCTCGAACGCGCGGCCGCCGCGAAGTGGAAGTTGTCGTAGAGCCCCTTCATCGACGCCGGATTCACCACCGCGGACTGCTTCATCTGGCATTCCTTTCTCGAACGGGCGCACTCTACCTCGCACGCCGCGGCCGCGGGGAAGGGGAGCCGAGACATGCCCGATCTGATCGAGGTGATGCGCACGACCTTCGCCGCGCGCGAGTTCACTGGCGCGCCGGTTCCCGACGACGCGCTGCGCCGGATGCTCGACGACGCGCGCTTCGCGCCGAGCGGCGGCAACCGGCAGGGCTGGCGCGTGATCGTGGTGCGCGCGCCGGAGACGAAGCGCGCGCTCGCGGAGCTCGCGGTGCCCACGATGCGGCGTTACGTCGCGCAGGTGAGCGCGGGCGAGAGCCCGTGGAACACGCTGAACGCGACGCGCCTCACGCCGGCACAAATCGACGCGACGCCGGTGCCGCCGCGCTTGCTGGCCGCGTTCGCCGAGGCGCCGGTGCTGCTCGTCGTCTGCCTCGATCTCGCCGTCACCGCTTCGTTCGACTCGCAGCTCGGCCGCGTCGGCGTGATCAGCGGCGCGTCGGTCTACCCGTTCGTCTGGAACTTGTTGCTGGCCGCGAACGCCGAAGGCTTCGGCGGCACGCTCACCACCTTCTGCACCGGCGCGGAGCCGCGCGTGCAGCAGCTGCTCGGAATCCCAGAGCGCTTCGCGGTCGCGGCGGTGCTGCCGATCGGCGTACCGGTGAAGCGGCTCACGCGGCTGAAGCGCAAGCCGGTCCACGAGCTCGCGACGCGGGAGCGCTTCGACGGCGCAGCTCTCGAGCTCGAGCTGGGCGCCGCGGACCGTGCCGCGCTCGAGCACGACCGCGTCGTCGACATCACGACGCGGGGCAGGAAGAGCGGCGCGCCGCGCCGCACCGAGATCTGGTTCTGGCGCGTCGCGGGCCGGCTCTACCTAACAGGCTCGCCCGGCCGCACCCGCCAGTGGCACCGCAACCTCGAGGCTGATCCGCACTTCACGCTGCACTTGAAGCAGTCGGCGCAGCGCGACCTGCCAGCCGTCGCGCGCATGGTTCGCGATCCCGGCGAACGGCGTCGCGTGCTCGCGCGCATCCTCGAGTCGATCGACGGCAGCGCGCCGGACGCGTGGGCGCCGGGAGCGCCCGAAGCGGCGCGCGCAACCATGCGCGCCAACCTCGCGCGCATCGCGGCGAATCGCGCGGACGAGCTGCCGCGCTGGGAGGCAGAGAGCCCGCTGGTGGAGATTCGGCTCTGACGCGGCCGCGCCGCGCGCGCTCGCGAGCCTCGCCGGGCGCGGTGCTACGGCCGGGCGTTTCGAGCCACTCACGCGAGAGAATGCGAGACCGCGGAGGTGCTCGATGCTGAATCCGGCCGACGTCGCGCATCTGCTGCGGCGCGCCGGCTACGGCGCGAGCGACCGCGACGTGCAGTTCCTCGCCGCGGAGCACGCCTCGCTCGCGAGCCTCGTCGACGCGCTGCTGAACGACGCGCGCCTGGCCGCGCCGCCCGTCTACGCGAGCCCGGCGCCGAGCGCGTCGCCGCCGAGCTGCACCGGCGTGGAGCCGTACTTCGAGACCCAAGCGCTCGGGCGCTGGGTGCTCGACCGCATGGCGGCCTCGCGCTTCGTGCTCTCGCGCGTCTCCCTGAATGGCATCCGCAAGAAGAAGAAGCGTAAGAAGGCGCAGCGCCAGCGCGACGCGGAGATCGCCGCGAACGCCGACGTGCCGCATCCGCTGCGCGAGAAGATGACGCTGTTCTGGCACGGCCTGCTGGTCTCGTCGCTCGACAAGGATCTCGTCTATTGCCACCACGCGACGCTGCGCGCGCAGAACCTGGTGTTCCGCGAGCGAGCGCTCGGCGAGTTCGGCGAGCTGCTCTCGGCCGCCAGCGTCGATCCGGCGATGCTCTACTACCTCGACAACTGGATCAGCACGAAGGACAACCCGAACGAGAACTACGCCCGCGAGCTGCTCGAGCTCTTCAGCCTGGGCGTCGGCAGCTACGGCCAGGACGACGTGGTTTCCGCGGCGCGGGCAGGCACCGGCTACACGATCCAGCCGGCGACCGGCGTCGACTCCGTCTTCTATGCGCCGATCCACGACTACGCGGACAAGACGTTCCTCGGGCGCACCGGCAATTGGGATCTCGTCGGCAACGCGGGCGCGGCCAACACGCTCGACCTCGTGGACCACCTCGTGACGGCGAGCGGGCAGGGCGCGATCGCGGCGCGCACGCTCGCGAGACTGCTGTGGCAGCACTTCGCGTACTTCACCCCGAGCGACGCGCAGGTCGCGGACGTCGCGAACGCGTCGCTCGCGAGCGGTCGCGTGCAGGTGAGAGCGGCGTTGCGCGCGCTCTTCACGCACGCCGAGTTCTACGGCAGCGCGGCGCGCACGGGCAAGCTGCGAAATCCCGTCGAGTACGTGGTCGCGCTGCTGCGGGCGCTCGCGCTCGCCGCGCCCTACGACGCCGCGCAGCGGCTCGACGTCGTGCAGTACCTGATGAGCGACATGGGCATTCAGCTGTTCCACCAGCCGAACGTGTTCGGCTGGTGGCGGCGGCCGGAGTCGCGCTGGATCTCGGTGCCCGCGTTTCAGGCGAAGCAGCTCGCTGCGGGCTACCTCGCGCTGCTCGCGGCGCAGAATGCGTCGCATCCGCTGCGCAGCTGGGCGCGCGGCGCGCCCGAGCAAGTGATGGACGCGATCTTCGGCGCGCTCGGTTCGCCGCAGCCCGCGACGTCGTCCGAGCGCTCGCGCGGGGCGCGGCTCGTCAGCGAGCTGCGCGCGGCGGGCACCGACGAGATCACGCTCGCGGTGCGCGCCTTCCAGTTCGCCGCGCTGTCGCCGCCGGCGCAGCTGGCATGAGGGAACGGGCATGAGCCTCGGCCGCGAAATCTCGCGACGCAGATTCCTGCAGGCGCTCGCCGCCAGCGGCGCGGGCGGCGCGTTCGCGACGCTGCTGCCCGAGCAGCTGCTCGGGCTGGCGCGCCCGCTGCCGAGCGGCGAGCCGATCCTGATCTCGATCTTCCTCGGCGGCGGTCTCGACGCGGCGCACCTGCTCGTGCCCATCGGCGCGAACGATTACGGCCACTACGCCGATCAGCGCGGCGCGCTCGCCGTCGACTCGGCGCGGGTGCTGCCGCTCACCGCCGACGCCGGCGTGAACGCGGTGATGCCGAGGCTGCACGCGCGCGCGCTGGCCGGCGAGGTCGCGTTCGTGCGCGGCGTCGACCTGCTCGGCGCCTCGGGCTTCGATCCGCTCAGCCACTTCGACAAGACCGACTACGTGATGTCGGGCCGTAGCACGCCGGGCGGACCTTCGGGCATCTGGGCGCGCTGGGCCGACCTGCAGCCTGATAACCCGCTCCTGCTCTCGACGGTCGCGTTCGGCCTGCCGCGCATGTTCTCCGGGGGCGCGCGCGCGCAGGCGACGAGCTTGCCCGCGAGCCTCGACTACGCGCTCGGCGCCGGCAGCGGCCGCGACGAGCAGCTGCTCGCCGCCGCGCTCGGCGAGCTCGCGAGCGCTTACCCCGGGATCTCCGGCGCGCTCGACGCGAGGCTCGCGCACAGCGGCGCGTTCGCGATCGAGGTCGCGAGCGGTCTCGCGGGCGTCTACCCGCCGGCGCAGAGCGACGAGAGCGCGCTCACGCGAAACCTGCGCGTGATCGCGTCGCTGGTGAACGCGAACCTCACGGGCACGCGCATCTACGCCACGCTGCAGGGCGGCTACGACACCCACGAGAACCAGCGCTACGACCTCGAGCAGAAGCTGCTGCCCGATCTCGACGCGTCGCTCGAGGCGCTCTTCGCAGAGCTCGACGCCTCGGCGCACGTCGTCGTGATGATCTGGACCGAGTTCGGGCGCCGCGCGGGAGCGAACGTCTCCGGCACGGACCACGGCGCCGCCAACGACGTGATCGTGATCGGGCAGCCTGTTGCCGGCGGGGTGTACGGAGCGCAGCCGTCGTTCGACCCAGCCCGCCTCGACGCCCGCGGCAACCTGCGCGCCGGGATCGCATTCGAGTCGATCTACGCCGAGCTGGTCGATCGCTTCCTCGGCGGCGACTCGCGCAGCGTGCTCGGCGCGCCGTTTTCGCACGTGCAATTCATGCGCTGACGCGCGACGAAGGCAGGCAATTTCGAGCGCGGATCGGCACAGCCCGTCGCTGGCCGCGCGCCGCGGGCGCCGCGCGCAAGCCGCGTTGCGCGGCGCCAAATGCGAGCGCCCGGGACTGCCAGTCACGCCCAACGATTTCTTGTTTTCCAGAAATCGTGAGCGTAGGGTGCGCGCCACATCGGCGGCCCGCTCGACCGAGCGCCGCCGGAAATCGATCGAACCTCAAGGAGAAGAGGATGTTGTCCCACTCGAAGCGCTGGCTCGCCGGCGCATTCGCGACGGTGTTGTTCGCGGCGGCCGCACACGCGGACGTCTACATCGTGCGGCTCGCCGAGCCGCCGGTCGCAGACTACGAAGGCGGCGTCGCGGGCATCGCGGCGACCAAGCCGGTCGCGGGCCGCAAGATCGACCCGAACAGCGCAGCGGTGAAGCGCTACGCGTCGTACTTGCTCGGCAAGCAGAACGCGGCGCTCGCCAGCGTCGGTGGCAAGCGGATCTACAGCTATCAGTACGCCTTCAACGGATTCGCAGCGGACCTGAGCGCGAGCGCGGCCAACAAGCTGCGCGCGACGGCCGGCGTGCTCGCGGTGGTGAAGGACGAGAAGCGCCATCTCGACACGGCGACCACGCCGGACTTCCTCGGCCTGCGCACGGGTCTGTGGCAACAGCTCGGCGGCGAGGAGCGCGCGGGCGAGGGCATCGTCGTCGGCATCCTCGACTCGGGCGTGTGGCCCGAGAACGCGAGCTTCAGCGATCGCGACGCGAAGGGGAAGCGCGTCTACTCGCAGCTGCCGGATTCGAGCTTCCACGGCCGCTGCCAATCCGGCGAACAGTGGACCGCGAAGAACTGCAACCGCAAGCTCCTCGCCGCCCGTTACTACAACGCGGGCTTCGGCGGCCCGGAAGGCATTCGCCAGCAGCTGCCGTACGAGATTCTCTCGGCGCGCGACGTGGACGGCCACGGCAGCCACACCTCGAGCACCGCGGCGGGCAACTCGAAAGTGACGGCCAAGGCGCCGAACGGAGACGTGCTCGGCGTGATCAGCGGCATGGCGCCGCGCGCGCGCATCGCGGTCTACAAGGTGTGCTGGGGCATCTCCCCGGACGGCGGCTGCTTCGGATCCGACAGCGTCGCGGCGATCGATCAGGCCGTCGCCGACGGCGTGGACGTGCTGAACTTCTCGATCAGCGGCACGAGCACGAACTTCCTCGACCCCGTCGAGGTGGCGTTCCTGTTCGCCGCGGACGCGGGCGTGTTCGTGGCGGCCTCGGCCGGCAACGACGGCCCGGGCGCGTCGACCGTGGCGCATCCGAGCCCGTGGCTCACGACCGTCGCGGCCGGCTCGCACGATCGCGAGTACCTCGCCGACGCCAACACAGGCGACGGCGCGAGTTATCAGGGCGCCTCGCTCGGCGTCGGCGTCGGCTCGCAGCCGCTGGTGCAGTCCACCGCGGTGGGCCTCGCCGGCGCGAACGCGAACGAGGTGCGGCTGTGCTTCCTGGGCACGCTCGATCCCGCGCTCGTCACGGGCAAGATCGTGCTCTGCGATCGCGGCGTGAACGCGCGCGTCGACAAGAGCGCCGCGGTGCAGCAGGCGGGCGGCGTCGGCGTGATCCTCGCCAACACCTCGCCGAACTCGCTGAACGCGGACATCCACGCAGTGCCGACCGTGCACGTCGACGAGGTCGCGGGCGCGGCGATCAAGGCGTACATCGCGGGCGCTGGCGCGGCAGCGACCGCCTCGCTCACGGCCGGCGTGCGCTCGGTCGGCGCCACCGCGCCGTTCGTGGCGTCGTTCTCGTCGCGCGGCCCGCTGCTCGCGACGGCGGATCTGCTGAAGCCCGACATCATGGGCCCGGGCGTCGACGTGCTGGCGGCGTACTCGCCGTTCAACTTCGGCAAGTACAACTTCCTGTCCGGCACTTCGATGTCGAGCCCGCACCTCGCCGGCATCGGCGCGCTGATGAAGCAGCGCCAGCCCTCGTGGTCGCCGATGGCGATCAAGTCGGCGCTGATGACGACGGCGCAGCAGACCCAGAACACCGGCGGCGCGATTCCGGGCGGCGTGTTCGACTACGGCGCAGGCCAGGTCGACGCGACGTCCGCCGCGAATCCGGGCCTCGTGTACGACTCGGGCTTCTTCGATTGGCTCGGCTTCCTGTGCGGAACCGGCCAGTTCGCGAGCGCGATCTGCGCATCGATCGGGATCGACCCGAGCGACCTGAACTATCCCTCGATCTCGATCGGCGAGCTCGCGGGCGTTCAGACCATCACGCGCAGCGTGACGAACGTCGGCCCGGCCGGCACCTACGCCGTCAGCGTGAACGCGCCCGCCGGCATCGACGTGACGGTGAATCCGCCGTCGCTGACGCTGGCGACGGGCGACGTGGCCTCCTACGAGGTCTCGTTCGCGTCACAGCCCAGCGCTTCGATCGGTGCATTCGCCGAGGGCTCGCTCACCTGGAGCGACGGCGTGCACAACGTGCGCAGCCCGATCGTGGTGCGGCCCCTCGCGCTCGCCGTGCCGGGGCAGGTGATGTCCACCGGTGGGCCGGTCAGCATTCCGGTGACGTTCGGCTACACGGGCAGCTTCGGCGCGACCGCTCGCGGTCTCACGCAAGCGGCGGAGGAAGCCGGCAACGTGCTCGATGATCCGGCGAACGACATCAACACCGCGCTCAACACCGGCGTCGGCATCACGGTCCATCTGGTGACCGTGCCGGCGGGCACGACCCACGCGCGCTTCTCGCTCTTCGACGCGTTCACCGACGGCAACGACGACATGGATCTCTACGTGTTCGACTCGACCGGCTCTCAGGTGGGCGGCAGCGGCAGCGGCACCTCGGAGGAGGAGGTGAACCTCGAGAATCCGGCGCCGGGCGACTACTTCGTGGTCGTGCACGGCTGGCAGACCGACGGCCCCGACGCCAACTACACGCTGTTCGAGTACCTCGTGGACGGCAGCGACGCGGGCAACATGACGATCGTCGCGCCCGCCAGCGGGACACTCGGCGGCACGGCGAGCGTGGACGTGTCGTTCAGCGGCCTCACCGCGGGCAAGAAGTACCTCGGCGCCGTCGACTTCAACGACGGTTCGAGCGTGCTCGACGCGACGCTGGTGCGCGTCGATCCGTAGCTGAGCGCGCGGGGCGGCTCGGCCCGCCCCGCGCCGCGCGCTCTTCGCGAGCTGGTGCCTTCTCGCGAAGCGACGGCGCGTGCTCCGGCGACGGAGCACGCGCCGTTCTGCTCCGTGCATGCAGGGCTGGGATAGCGTGTGCGCCCTCGCGGAGGAGAGCGCATGCCGAGCTGCGGAACGCACGGGAGTGCGCGGGCGTGAGGCTCACGCGCCGCGGCGTGATCGCCGGCGCAGCCGGAGCCGCGGCGATCGCCTCGCTACCGAGAGGGAGTCGCGCGATGACGGAGGCGGGGCCGAAGGTCTGGGAGACGCTCGTGGTCGGCGCGGGCGTCTTCGGCGCGTGGACCGCGTGGCATCTGCGCAACGCGGGCCGCGAAGTGCTGCTGCTCGACGCCCATGGCGCTGCCCACGCGCGCGCCTCGAGCGGCGGCGAGTCGCGCATGACGCGCGGCAGCTACGGACCCGACGCGATCTACACGCGCATGGCCCACGCTTCGCTAGCGCCGTGGAAGTGGCTGTCGGAGCGCGCGGGGCTGCCGACCTTCCACGAGACCGGCGTGCTGTTCTTCTTCGGGAAGCGCGAGCCGTACGTCGAGCAGACGCTCGCCGCCCACGCGACGCTCGGGCTGGGCACGCGCGCACTGGACCGCGCAGAGCTCCGCCGGCGCTATCCGCAAGCGATCTGGGACGATGTCGAGGTCGGCCTGTACGAGCCCGAGTTCGGCGCGCTCATGGCGCGCCGCGCGGTGCAGACGCTGGTGCGTGCGCTCGCCGAGGCGGGCGGCGAGCTCCGCATCGCGGCGGCCTCGCCGCCGAACGTCGCCGGCGATGCGCTGCGCGAGCTCGTGCTCACGACGGGGGAGGTGCTACGCGCGCGGCAGATCGTGTTCGCGTGCGGCCCCTGGCTGCCGAAGCTGTTTCCCGCCGAGCTGGGCGGCCGCATCTTCCCGACGCGGCAAGAGGTGTTCTTCTTCGCGACGCCGCCCGGCGACGATCGCTTCCTCCCCGGCAAATTCCCCGGCTGGGCCGACTTCAACGCCGGCGACATCTACTACGGGTTCCCCGATCTCGAGGCGCGCGGCTTCAAGATCGCGCACGACCAGCACGGCCCCGCGATCGATCCCGACACGGGCGACCGCATCGCGAGCGCCGCGGGTCTGGCGGACGTGCGCGGCTACCTCGCGCGCCGCTTTCCTGCGCTCGGCGGGGCGCCGCTCGTCGAGTCGCGCGTGTGCCAGTACGAGAACAGCGCGAACGGCGACTTGTTGATCGATCGCCACCCGACGCTGCAGAACGTGTGGCTGGTCGGCGCGGGCTCGGGCCACGGCTTCAAGCACGGCCCCGAGGTCGGGCGCATGGCCGCCGAGCTCGTGCTCGCGGAGAGCGCAGCGCGCGAGCCGCGCTTCTCGCTCGCGACGAAGGCGAAGCAGCAACAGAGGAGCGTGCACTGATGCCGGCACTCAGCGAGTCCGAACGCGACGCCTTCCTGCGCGAGCCCGGGCTGCTCATGCGCTTCGCCACCGTGAAGCCCGACGGCGCGCCCTACGCGACGGCGATCTGGTACGCGTTCGAGCAGGGCGCGCTCTGGTTCACGCCGCGCAAGGAATCGGTGTGGCGCCAGCATCTGTTACGGGATCCCCGCATCGCCATCGTGATCGACGAGCAGGCGCTGCCGTATCGCAAGGTCGTGGTCGAAGGCCGCGCGCAGCTCGCTCACGACCTCGGCCGCGATGCCGAGTGGCGCGACCGCTACCGCCGCATCGCCGAGCGCTACGTCCCGCCCGACGGCGCCGACCACTACATCACCGAGACGATCGACCAGACGCGCGCACTCTTCACGCTTCCGCTCGCGAGCGCCCGGGTGCGCACTTGGCGCATGCCCGTCGGCGACGAGCCCTACGAGGGCATCTGGGCGCCGCGCTACTACGCGGCAGGCAGCAAGCTCGCGAAGCGCTGAGTCGGCCCGCGGGCCGCTAGCGCTCCTTCGCGCGCACCGTGAGCGCGCTCGCCACGACCATGCCGGTGTCGATCCACTCGCGCGCGGCGGCGCGCAGGCCTCCGTCGCGAACGAGCTCGCGGATCACGGCGGCGGCGCCGTCCTCGGGCGCGGTGAAGCGGATGCGCAGCTCGTCGAGCTCGATGGCGCAATCGGAGACGCCGGCGGCGCCGAGCAGCGCCTCCATGGCGCGGCCGAGTTGCCGCTTGTCTGCGAGCTCGAGCGTGTGGACGAGCATGGGGTGGCTCCTCGCTGGGGTCGAGTGCGCGCCCATTTTCGGCAGCCTCGCGGATTCTGTCGGTGCGCTTCGTCACGCGCGCCGTGCAATCGCGATAGCATCGGCCTCACCCCCAAGGAGAGCCGGCGATGGCGATGAACGTGCAGACGATTCCGGGCGTGTCGGACCGCATCAACCAGATCCGCATGCTCACGGCGAAGATCATCAACCAGGAGATCCTTCCCCACGAGAACGAGATCTGGGCTGCCCGCAGCCAGGGCGCCTCGGACGCCGACCGCAAGCGCGCCCACGAGCTGCGCGAGGGTGTGAAGGCGCGCGTGAAGGAGGCGGGCCTGTGGGCCCCCCACCTGCCGGAGCAGTTCGGCGGCTGCGGCCTCGGCTTCCTCGAGCACGCCTACATGAACGAAGTGCTCGCCTACTGCGTGGGCGCCGCGGCGCTGTTCGGCGTCGTCGCGCCGAACTCGGGCAACCAGAAGATCCTGGCGCAGTACGGCACCAAGCAGCAGATCGAG
>DATBRS010000005.1:0-1793 GCA_036560185.1 Myxococcota bacterium | reverse complement strand
TCCGCGAGCGCCGCCGGGGCGATCAGCGGGCGGACGTGGGTGATGCGGAGGTCGGAGGTGGTCACGGCTTCACTCGCGTCGGCGACTCGACGAACTGGGTGGTCGGGGTGGTGGGATTCGAACCCACGACGCCGACCTCCCAAAGATCGGGCTCTACCAAACTGAGCTACACCCCGAAGCCGGGGCAACCTAGCCGAGTCCGCGCGACTCGCGGCAACCAGAAGGGCGCAGCGGTGGGCTCGGTCGCAAGCGGAGCGCGCAGCGAGGCGAAGCCGAGCGAAGTCGAACAGCGGCCTCGAGCTTCGCAGCGCCCGAGCGCAGCGAGTTCGGGCACTCGTCAGCGCGGCGCCGCAAGCGGAGCGCGCAGCGAGGCGAAGCCGAGCGAAGATCGACACGGCGGCGCGCTCGCCGGGCTGCGCGCCTTGGATCTCACCGACGAGTGCGGCTTCCTGTGCGGGAAGCTGCTCGGCGACCTGGGCGTCGACGTGGTGCTGGTGGAGCCGCCGGGCGGGCACGCGCTGCGCGAGGAGCCCTACGTCTGGGCGAGCTATGCCCGTAACAAGCACAGCCTGGTCGCGGATCTCGCGACGCCCGCGGGCCGGGCCGGCGTGCTCGAGCTCGCGCGCCACGCGGATTTCCTGCTCGAGTCGCACGCGCCCGGCGCGCTCGCGGCGCTCGGGCTCGGGTTCGAGGAGCTGGCGCGCGTGAACCCGGCGCTGGTCTTCGTCTCGATCACGCCGTTCGGGCAGAACGGCCCGAAGGCGGCGTGGCGCGCGACCGACCTGATCGTGGCCGCGGCGGCGGGCCCGCTGCTCTTGCAGGGCGACGACGACCGCGCGCCGGTGCGAATCACGGCGCCGCAGGCGCTGCTACACGCGGGCGCGGAAGCGGCGGTGGGCGCGCTGATCGCGCACGCCGAGCGAACGCGCTCGGGGCGCGGGCAGCACGTCGACATCTCGGCGCAGCAAGCGCACGCGGCAGCGACGCAGGCCGAGATCCTGAGCGCGCGTGTCGGCGAGGTGCCGGGGCGGCGCTTCGGCGGCGGCCTGCGCATGGGCGAGCTGCGCATCCGCTTCTCGTATCCCGCGCGCGACGGGCACGTCTCGATCACCCACGCCTTCGGCGCGGCGATGGGCCCGGCGACGCAGCGCCTGATGAGTTGGCTCGGCGAGATCGGCGAGTGCGACGCCGATCTCGCCCAGAAAGACTGGGTGGGTTTCGGCGCGCGCATCCTGCGCGGCCAGGAGACGCACGAGACGCTCGCGCGCGCGCAAGCCGCGGTCGCGGCGGCCACGGCGAAGCGCACGAAGGCGGAGCTGCTGGCGCTCGCGATCGAGAAGAAGCTGCTGATCGCGCCCTCGGCGACGCCGAGCGACCTGCTCGCCAGCGCGCAATTCGCGGCGCGCGGCAGCTTCGAGCGCGTCGCGGGCGTCACGGCGCCGGGGCGCTTCGCGGTGCTGTCGCGCACGCCGATCGCGCCCGCGAGCGCGCCGCCCGCCCTGGGCGCGGGTAGCGCGCGAGTTCTCAGGGAATGGAGCGCTCCGCGGCGGGAGCTCGCGGCGCAGAGCGCCGCGCAGGCACACGGCGCGTACGCCCTCCCCCTCGCGGGCGTGCGCGTGCTCGACTTCTGCTGGGCGATCGCCGGCCCGACGGTCACGCGCACGCTCGGCGATTACGGCGCGACGGTCGTGCGCATCGAAGGGGCGGCGCATCCCGACGCGTGCCGCACCACGCGTCCGTTCCTCGGCGGCCGCTTCGGCAGCGAGCGCTCCGCGATCTTCCACACCATGAAC
>DATBRS010000004.1:0-9182 GCA_036560185.1 Myxococcota bacterium | reverse complement strand
GCTCGGCATCAAGCAGCTGGAAGCCAACCCGTGGGACGAGATCCAGAAGCGCTACCCGGTCGGCAGCGAGGTGACGGGCAGCGTCACGAGCCTCGCCGACTTCGGCGCCTTCGTGAAGCTCGAAGACGGGATCGAGGGCCTGATCTACAACTCGGAGCTCTCGACGGAGAAGGTGGACAACGCGTCCGAGGTGGTGCAGCCGGGGCAGTCGGTGAAGGCGCTGGTCGTGCGCGTCGACCCGGTCGAGCAGAAGATCTCGCTCTCGATTCGCGCTCTCAGCGATCGCGAGCAGCGCGAGACGTTGAAGAAGGTGGCCGCGCAGCAGTCCCTGAGCCAGACGACGACGCTGGGTGATCTCCTCGCCGGCAAGCTCGGGCGCAAGACGGAGTGAGGGAGTGAGGGCATGGCGATGACGAAGAGCGGGCTGATCGAGGCGGTCGCCGAGCGGACCCCGCACATCTCGAAGAAGGACACGGAGATCGTGGTCAACACGATCTTCGATTCGATGACCGACGCGCTGAAGCGCGGCGAGCGCATCGAGATTCGCGGCTTCGGCAGCTTTCAAGTGAAGGTGCGCGAGGCGCGCGAGGGACGGAACCCGAAAACGGGGGACGAGGTGCACATTCCGGCCAAGCGCACGCCGTTCTTCAAGGTGGGCAAGGAGCTCAAGGAGAAGGTCGACGACGCGCCGGTGTCGTCGAAAGGCTAAGACGGTGATGGCGGGGCACCGAGGGGCGGATGCAGCTGGCGGCGCTGCGCGCCGCAGCTGATCCGTTCGAGGGGAGCCCTGAGCGGTAGAGCGCACGGGCGATACTCCGCCGACGAGGGGCGTCGAACAGCTCGGGGGGAGCCATGCGACAGCTGCGGTGGTTCGTTGCGGTGATGCTGTTGTTGGGAACGCTCATCGGCCTCGCGATTTTCGTGACCGGAAACGATTCGCTCGTGCGCGTCGATCTCCCGTTCGTCGCACCCTCCTACCAGCCCGTCTGGCTGGCGATCCTGGCGGCGTTCTTCGCCGGCGCGTTCGCCGCGAGCGCGGGCCTCTTGTTCCAGCTGGCGCGCAAGTCGCTCGCGGTCCGGCGCTCGGAGAAGCGCGTCCGCGGCCTCGAAGCGCAGGTCGAGCAGCTGCGCGCCGCGAGCGCGATCGCTGCGGGTGACGGTGCGCCGCCAATTCGCTCGGCCCCATGACGACGCCCGCGCGCGAGACGCCGATGATGCGCCAGTACGCGGCGCTCAAGGCGCAGCATCCCGATGCGTTCCTCTTCTACCGGATGGGCGACTTCTACGAGCTGTTCTTCGACGACGCCGTGAGGGCGGCGCCGCTGCTGGAAGTGACGCTCACGACGCGCGATCGGGATCGGCCCGACCCGATTCCCATGTGCGGCGTGCCCGTGCACGCGGCGGACGGCTACGTGAAGCGGCTGAGCGAGAGAGGCCACCGCGTCGCGATCTGCGAGCAAGTGGAGGACCCGCGCGCGATCGGGGGGCGCCGGCTCGTGCGGCGCGAGGTCGTCGAGGTGATCACGCCGGGCTTGGTCGGCGATCCGCACGGGCTCCCAGCCGGGCGCGAGATCGCGCTCGCGGCGATCGTCGTCACGGAGCGCGAGGCCGGGCTCGCGGCGCTGGACGCGTCGACCGGGCATTTCCGCGCGACGCGCGCAGGGCTCGAGCGCGGCGCGCTGCCGAGAGCGCTGCTCGACGAGCTCGAGCGGGTCGCGCCGCGCGAATGCGTGGTGGCGGAGAACGCGAGCGAGGCGCTGAGAGCCGCGCTGCACGCGCGCCTCCCGCAGCTCGTGCTGGCGCATGCCGCTCGCGCGCCGCAGGGCGTCGCGCCTTCGCCCCAACAACTCGCGGGCGAGGCGCCGGGCGCAGACCTGGATGCGGCCCGCGTCGTGCTCGACTACCTCGCGGGTCACCAACCGTCCGCCGCCAAGCTCGCGCCCCGGCTGCGCCGCTACGCGCTCAGCGACACGATGATCCTCGACGCCGCGGCGCGCCGTCACCTCGAGCTGTTCGAGAGCGCGGAGGATCGCTCGCGGCGCGGGACGCTGATCGAGCGCATCGACGAGACGATCACGGCCCTGGGCGCGCGGCGGCTCGCGCACTGGCTCGCGTATCCGCTGCTCGCGCCGGAGGCGATTCGCGCGCGCCAGGCCGGCGTCGCGTGGCTCGCCGAGCGGGACCGCGCGCGCGCGCGGCTGCGCGAGGCGCTCGCGCGCGTGCGCGATCTCGAACGCCAGCTCGCGAAGTGCGCGCGGCCGGGCGCGGAGCCGCGCGACGTCGCCGCCCTGCGCGCTTCGCTCGCCGCGCTGCCGGGCGTGTGCGCGGCGCTCGGCAACGACGCCCAAGCCCTGCTGCCAGAGAGCGCGCCGGCGGCGCTCACGCAGCCGCAGCCGCTGCCGAGCCTCGTGCAGCTGTTGCAGGACGCGCTCGTCGACGAGCCGCGTCCGCTGCCGCGGGGCTCGCGCGGGTCGAATGAGACGGGTTTCATCCGCGTCGGCTTCCGGCCCGAGCTCGATGCCCTCCGCGAGGCGGCGCAGAAGGGCCGCGAGTGGATCGCCGGGCTCGAGGCGCGCGAGCGCGAGCGCAGCGGCATCTCGTCGCTGAGAGTGCGCTTCCACCCGGTCTTCGGCTACGCGCTGGAGGTGAGCAAGGGCCAGCTCGCGCGCGTGCCGAGTGATTACGAGCGCAAGCAGACGCTCGCGAGCGCCGAGCGTTTCACCACGCGCGAGCTGCGCGAGATGGAGTCGCAGGTGCTCGGCGCGAACGAACGCGCGGCGGCACTCGAGCGCGAGGTGTTCGAGGGCGTGCGCCAAGCCGCGCTCGCGGAGGCGGCGCCGATCCGCGCCGCAGCCGAGGCGGTCGCCGCGCTCGACGCGCTGCAGTCGCTCGCCGAGGTCGCGCGGCGCGACGGCTGGGTGCGGCCCGAGGTCGACGACGCAGGCCGCCTCGAGCTGCGCGCGGGCAGGCACCCGGTGGTCGAGCGCGTGCTGCAAGCCGAGGGCGGCGCGTTCGTCGCGAACGACACCTCCCTCGATCCCGCGGCCGCGCGCATTCTGCTGCTGACCGGCCCCAACATGTCCGGCAAGAGCACCTACCTGCGCCAAGTCGCATTGATCGTGCTGCTCGCGCAGACGGGCAGCTTCGTCCCGGCGGCGAGCGCGCAGATCGGCGTGGTCGATCGCATCTTCACGCGCGTCGGCGCGTCGGATCGCCTCGCCCAGGGTCAGTCCACGTTCATGGTCGAGATGCGCGAGACGGCGGAGATCCTCGCGCAGGCGACCCCGCGCAGCCTCGTGATCCTGGACGAGATCGGCCGCGGCACCAGCACCTTCGACGGCCTCTCGATCGCGTGGGCCGTCGCCGAGCACCTGCACGACGCGCCGGGGCTCGGCGCGCGCACGCTGTTCGCGACGCACTACCACGAGCTCGCGGATCTCGCGCTCGCGCTGCCCGGCGTCGCGAACGGGCACTTCGAGGCGCGCGAGGTCGGCGGCGAGGTGATCTTCCTGCGCCGCCTCGTCGCCGGGCCGGCGAGCCGCTCGTACGGCATCGAGGTGGCGAAGCTCGCGGGGCTGCCGGCATCGCTCGTCGCTCGCGCGCGGCAACTGCTCGCGCGACTCGAGGCGGGCGAGCTCGATGCGGGCGGCCGGCCGCGCCTCGCGGCGCCCGAGTCCGCTGCGGAGACATCGCAGCTCTCGCTGTTCGCGGCGCCGGCCGCGCACGATCCGAGCGAGCAGGCGGCGCTGGATGCGCTGCGCGCGAGCGACCCGCTGCGCACCACGCCGCTCGAGGCGCTCGCTCTGCTCGAGCGCCTGCGCCGAGCGTTGGGCGCGCCCGGCGAAGGGGGTGCCGGGTGAGGCGCGCGGCGAGGCTCGCCGTGAGCGCCGCGGCCGCGCTGCTCTGCGTGTGGCTGGCGCCGCCGCGCGCGCGTGCGCAGGACGACCACGCCGATCGCACGCACGTGCGCGCGGTGCGGCATTGGTCGTACGACACCTACTCGCGCGTGGTGATCGAGTTATCAGGGCCCGTGCGAGCGTCGGTGCAGCGCCTGCCCGCGGATCCGAGTGCGGAGCGCCCCGAGCGCCTCTACTTCGACCTGCCGGGCGTGTGGGTCGGCCGCGACTGGGATGCGCCGCAGCCCGTCGGCGACGGCCTGCTCGCCGCGATCCGCCTCGGGCAGTTCGAGAGCGAGTCGGCGCGCGCCGTGATCGACCTCGCGCGCTACGAGCGGCACCGCATGTTCGCGCTCACCGGCCCCGATCGTTTGGTGATCGACGTCTTCGGCCCGCGCGCCGCGGCGCCGCCGCGCAGCGAGCGCGACAGCGCTCCGGCGCTCGCGGGGCGTACGCCACCGGCTCTCCCTGTGCCCGAGCGAAAGCTGCTCGTGGTGCTCGATCCCGGACACGGCGGCGAGGATCCGGGCACGATCGCGGCGCACGGAATGCGCGAGAAGGACATCACGCTCGCGGTGGCGCGCAGCGCGAAGCATCGGCTCGAGGCGCGCGGCTTCGCAGTGCTGCTGACGCGCGACCGCGACCGCACCGTCTCGCTCGAGGAGCGCACCGCGATCGCCGAGGGCGCGGCGGGCGACGTGTTCGTCTCGATCCACGTCAACGCCGCGCCGCGCGCACGCGTGCGCGGCATCGAGACTTATTATTTGGACGCGAACCACGAGCGCCACGCGCTGGGTGTCGCGGCGCGTGAGAGCGGCGTCGCGCCCAGCCAGCTCGACGAGCTCCAGCGCGTGCTCGCCGGCTTCAAAGTGTCCGAGGTGGGCTCGCGCTCGGGGGTGCTCGCGAACTCCGTGCACCGCGAGGTGGTCGGCGGCGTGCGCGAGGCGTACGGCTCGGTCGACGACCTCGGCGTAAAGCGCGGCCCGTTCCACGTGCTGTTCCTCTCCGATGCGCCCGCCGTGCTGGTGGAGATCGGCTTCCTCTCGAACCCCACCGAAGCAGCTCGCCTGCGCAGCCCGCTCTACCGCGACGTGATCGCGGAGCAGATCGCGCGCGGGCTCGCACGCTTCCGCGCCGAGCAGCTGCCGGCGGTCGCCGGAGGGCCGCGATGAGCGCGGCGCCCGTGGTCGACGACTTCATCGGGATCGCGCGGCCGGGAGCGGAAGCGCTCGGCCCGGCGCTCTCCGCGGGCGCCAAGAAGTACGCGGCGGCGCTGCGGGGACACCTCTCGGCGTTGCAGGACGCCGGCGCGACGGGCGCGGTAGTGAACGCCGCCAACTCGGATGGGCTCGACCGGCTGATTCGACGCCTCTACGACGTCGCCGCCTCCGCGCACTACTCGCGGCACGGCGCGACCGGCGCCCGCGTCGCGCTCGTGGCTGTCGGTGGATATGCGCGCCGCGAGATGTCGATCGGCTCGGACGTGGATTTGCTGGTGCTGGAAGACGTGGGCGCCGAGGACCTGTGCGCCGACATCGCGCAGAGTGTGCAGACCGCGCTCTGGGATGCGGGCCTCCAGGTGGGCGCGGCGGTGCGCACCGCGAGCGACTCGGTGTCGCTCGCGCAGACCGACGTGCCGACGCAGACCGCGCTGCTCGCCGCGCGCTTCCTGGCGGGCGACGCGACGCTCTTCCACGAGCTGATGCGCGCCGTGCGCGAGCGCGCGATCCCGGCGCTCGGCGATTTCGCGGAACGGCAGCTGGCGGCGCTGCGCGAGCGGCACGTGCGGATGGGCGAGTCGCTCTACTTGTTGCAGCCGAACCTCAAGGAAGGCGCGGGGGGCCTGCGCGACTACCACACCGCGTATTGGGTGGCGCGCGCCTGCGAGCGCGATTTCCGCGAGCTGCCGGACCTGCTGTACGTGGGCTTTCTCACCGAGAGCGAGCTGCGCGAGTACCAGCACGCGCTCGGCTTCGTGTGGCGCGTGCGCAACGCGCTCCATCTCCACACCAAGCGCAAGACCGACCAGATGAGCTTCGAGCTGCAAGAGCAGCTCGCGGGCAAGCTCGACTTCGAGCCCGACCTGGTTTCTGGCGAGCTGCCGGTCGAACGCTTCATGCGCGAGTACTACCGCTGCGCGCGGGCGATTCAGACCTACTCGGAGATCGTGATCGAGCAATGCCTCGCGCGCGTGCGGCCGCGGCCCGCAGCGCCCAGTGTCGTCGTCGAGGAGGGCTTCCGCCGGGCAGGCGATCAGCTCGAGATCCCCCACGCCGCTTTCTTGCGCGAGAAACCGCTGCGGCTCCTGCTCGCGTTCGCGGTCGCCCAGGACGAAGACGTCCCCCTCTCGCGTGCCGCGCGCCGCGCCCTCCGCGAGAACCTCGACCTGGTGAACGACGCCTTCCGCAGCGACCCCGCCGCGACTGCGGCCTTCGTGCGCGTGCTGGCTTCGCCGCGGCGCGTGATGCGCAGCTTGATCGCGATGAACGAGACCGGGCTGCTCGGCTGCTTCGTGCCGGAGTGGGAGCACATCTTCTGCCGCTGGCAGCACGTCATCTATCACACGTACACCGTGGACGTGCACTCGATCTTCCTGGTCGAGGAGCTGCGCCGCTTGTGGCAGGGAAAGTACGCGGAGCTCGTGCCGGATCTCAGCGAGCTGGTGCACACGACCGCCGACCTGCCGATGGTCTATCTCGGCTGCCTGCTGCACGACATCGGCAAGGGCTACGGCGGCGATCACTCCGCGATCGGCGCCGAGCTCGGCGAAAAGTGTCTGGCGCGGCTCGGGCTGCCGGAGGAGCGCGCCGCGCGCGCGAACTTCATCATCCGCCACCACTTGTTGATGTCGCACGTCGCGCAGCGCCGCGATCTCTCGGATCCGAAGGTGATCGTCGAGTTCGCACGCACCTGCGGCGACCGCGAGAACTTGCACAACCTCTACCTCGCGACCTTCGCCGACATGCGCGCGAGCTCGAAATCGGCCTGGACCGAATGGCGCGCCGAGCTGTTACGGGAGCTGTTCGAGCGCACCGCAGAGTTCCTCGAGGCCGGCGGCGAAGACCAGGACATGGCGCTCGAGCTGATCGAGGGCCGCATCGAGCAGCGCATAGCGACGGCGCGCGAGGAGCTGATGGCGATGGGAGTCGCCGAGGCGCGCATCGGCGCCTTCTTCGACATGATGCCGAGGCGCTACTTCGTCTCGCACACGCCTCCGCAGATCGCGCGCCACGCGCTCGCGCTGCTCGCCTTCGACGCGGAGCGGCAGCGCGTCACGAAGACCGTACGCGACATGCGCGCCGGCTTCAGCGAGCTGATCGTGTGCGCGCGCGACCAGCACGGCCTCTATGCCGACGTCGCGGGCAGCATCACGGCGGCCGGCGTCAACATCCTCGGCTCGCACGTCTACACCACGAAGAACGGGCTCGCGCTCGAGATCTACCGCGTGGGCACGCCGGACGGCGACGAGGAGCTGCGCGCCCAGCGCTGGTCGCGCTTCGAGCTCGCGCTCGCGCGCGTGCTGAGCGGCGAGCTGCGCGTCGCCGACTTGATCGCGAAGCAGCGTCAACCGGTCCGCGCCGGGCGGCGCATCGCCTCGCACACGCCCGCGAGCGTGGCGGTGCGCAACGACGTCTCGGACTTCTACACCGTGATCGACGTGAACGCGGACGATCGCCTCGGTCTGCTCTACGACTTGACGCGCACGATCACCGCGCACGACCTCGAGATCTACGTGTCGAAGGCGACCACCGTGCTCGATCAGGCGGCCGACACGTTCTACGTGAAGACGCCGGACCAGAAGCGGCTGCTCGACCCGGACGCGATCGAGAGTCTTCACCGCGATCTCGCGAGCGTGGTTGGCGCGGCCGTCGGCGCCGCGGCGCACGCCCATGCGTGACGCGATCGCGGACGCGATCGACGCCTTCCTGCGGCACAGCGCGGTCGAGCGCGGCCTCGCGCCGAAGACGATCGAGGCCTACGCCGCCGACCTCGCGCGCTTCGCCGAGTTCGCAGCGCGCGAGCACGTCGCTTCGGCGCGCGAGCTGACGCGCGATCACGTGACGGGCTTCGTCGCCTCGCTCGAGGCGCAAGGGCTGGGTGCGCGCTCGCGGGCGCGCATGCTGGTCTCGGTGCGGCGCTTCGCGCTCTACCTCGTCACGACGGGGCGCTGCGCGCGCGACGCGAGCGAAGGCGTCGCCGCGCCGCGCATCCCCCGGCACCTCCCACGCATTCTGCGCCCCGACGAGACGGCCGCGCTGATCGAGGCTGCCGCGCCGGACGGCGCGCTCGGGCTACGCGACCGCGCGATGCTGGAGGTGCTGTACGGCTCCGGGCTGCGCGTCTCCGAGCTGGTGTCGCTGTCGCTCGCGGCGGTCGATCGTCGCGCCGGCGTGGTGCGCGTGCTCGGCAAGGGGCGCAAGGAGCGGCTCGTGCCGCTCAGCGAGCCCGCGCTCGACGCGCTCGAGAGCTATCTGCGCGACGCGCGGCCCGCATTGCTCGCGCGCGTGCGGCGCCGCTGCGACGCGGCGTTCGTGACTGCGCGCGGCGGCGCGATGACGCGCCAGAACTTCTTCGCGCGCTTGCGCGCGCTCGCGACCCGCGCCGGCCTCGCGAAGGAGCGCGTCTCGCCCCACGTGCTGCGCCACGCGTTCGCCACCGATCTGCTCGAAGGCGGCGCGGATCTGCGCGCGGTGCAGGCGATGCTCGGGCACGCAGATCTCGCGACCACGCAGATCTACACCCACCTGAGTGACGGCCGCCTGCGCGAGCTGGTCGAGACCCATCACCCGCGCGGAGCGGGCCGAGCGAGGCGCACCTAGTGGCTCTGCCGCGCGCGCCGCGGGCCGCCCCGCGCAGCGTCTCGGCGCCGCGGACGAGCGACGCGCTGGCTGCGCTGCCGGAGCCGGTGCGCGCGCGCGTGCAGCGCCTCGCGCAGGCCGCCGAGGCGCGCGGACTGGCGCTCTACCTCGTAGGCGGGCCGGTGCGCGATCTCGCGCTCGGTCGCACGCTGCGCGACGCCGATCTCAGCGTCAGTGCGTCGAGCGGCGGCGCCCACGGCGACGAGACGACGCTGCTCGCGCGCGAGGCGGCGCTCGCGGGCGACCGCGTGGTCGCGCATCCTCGTTTCGGGACGCTGCGCCTCGAGTTCGCGAGCGGCGCTGTGATCGACCTCGCGACGCTTCGCAGCGAGCGCTACGCCGGCGCCGGCGCGTTGCCGGAAGTCGCACCGGGAACTCTCGAGGAGGACCTGCGCCGCCGCGACTTCACGGTCAACGCGATCGCGGT
>DATBRS010000003.1:0-1851 GCA_036560185.1 Myxococcota bacterium | reverse complement strand
CGAACGAGAGCGTGACCGTCAGCGCGATCCAGACGAAGCGGTTCGAGAGCTCGGCCCACAGGAGCGTGCCGGCCGTGACCGCGATCAGGATCAGCGCGCCGCCCATCGTCGGCGTGCCCCGCTTGACGTGGTGCGAGCCCGGGCCGTCGTCGCGCACGACCTGGCCGATCTGGCGCGCGGCCAGCATGCGGATCATGGACGGCCCGACGAAGAGCGCGATCGTGAGCGCGGTCAGCGCGGCAAAGATCGCGCGCAGCGTGAGGTAGCCGAAAACCCGGAACCCGCCGTAGTAGCCCGTCAGCCATTCGAACAGGTCAAGCAGCATGGGGCTCCCTCAGTTGCCGTTGCCGGCCGCGGGCAGCGGCACGACGAGTCGTTCGACCACGCGCTCGAGCCGGTTGACGCGCGATCCCTTCACGAGCGCGGTGACGCCGGGCTCGAGGCTTGCAGCCAGTGCCTCGGAGAGCTGCGCAGCGTCGTCGTACCAGCCTGCGCGCGCCCCGAACGAATCCACCGCGTGGCGCGTCGCCGCCCCCATCGCGAACAGCCGCGTGATGCCCGCGCGGCGCGCGTAGTCGCCGACGCCGGCGTGGCTTGCGACCGTCTCGTTGCCGAGCTCGGCCATTTCGCCGAGCACGAGCCAGTGCTCGCCGGGCAGCGCGCAGAGCACGTCGATGCCGGCGCGGACCGAGCTCGGGTTCGCGTTGTAGGAGTCGTCGATCAGCCAGGAACCGCGCAGCCCGGGCTTGAGCTGCAGGCGGCCGGCGACCGGGCGCATGCGCTCGAGGCCGGCGGCGATCAGCGGCAGCGCGACGCCCGCGGCATGCGCGGCGGCAGCCGCGCCGAGCGCGTTCAGGACGTTGTGGCGTCCCGCGAGGGGCAGCTTCACGCGCGCCTGCCCGGCGCCGATGGCGAGCGTGAAGCTCGTGGCAAATGCGCCCGACTCGATGCGCCCCTGGATGGCCAGCGCGCGCACGTCGGCCGGCGCCTCGATGGCGAAGCGCAGGATGCGGGCTCCGCGTGGCGCCATCGTCTGCCAGAGCTCGCAGAACGGGTCATCCGCATTGATGACGGCCGTGCCGTCGGCGGCGAGCGCCGCGAACATCTCGCCTTCCGCGTGCGCGACACCCGCGAGGTCGCCGAAGCCCTCGAGGTGCTCGTCGCCGGCATTCGTCACGAGCGCGATCGCGGGCTTCGCGAGCGCCGCCAGCGCCGCGATCTCGCCCGGATGGTTGGCGCCCATCTCGACGACGGCGTAGCGGTGCGCGGGCTCGAGACGCAGCAGCGTCAGCGGCACGCCGATGTGATTGTTGAGGTTGCCGCGCGTCGCGAGCGTCGGGCCCGCGCCGGAAAGCATGGCGGCAAGCAGTTCCTTGGTCGTCGTCTTGCCATTGCTGCCGCCGACACCGAGGACGAGCGCGCTGCTCTTCGCGCGCCAGGCAGCCGCGAGCGCGGTGAGCGCCGCTTGCACATCGCCCACGACGACCTGCGGCAGGGCGGCGTCCGACGCTTTCTCGACGATCGCGCCGGCCGCTCCGCATCCCGCGGCTCCGGCGACGAAGGCGTGGCCGTCGAAGCGCTCGCCGCGCAGCGCCACGAAGAGCTGCTGCGGCTCGACCGTGCGCGAATCGATCGAGATGCCGGCGAATTCCGCATCGGGTCCCGCGAGGCGGCCACCGGTCACCGCCGCGACTTCCGAGAGCCGGCCCTTCACGATGCGGCTCCGCTGCGCCCGCCCAGGTACTCGCGGTCGCTGAACGGGCGGCGCTCGTGCCCGACGATCTGGCAGGCCTCGTGTCCCTTGCCGGCGACCAGCACGGCGTCGCCCGCCTTTGCTTCGCCGATCGCCGC
>DATBRS010000002.1:0-8845 GCA_036560185.1 Myxococcota bacterium | reverse complement strand
CGCCGTATCGAAATGTCCGACCCCGGCAGCGGGCGGGTTTGGCGGTCCACCTTCTCTCGTCAGATCGTGCCTGTGGCGATGCCCCCCCGCAGCGCCCTAGCGTCGATTCTCGGTACCTCGATGTTGGGGCCCACAAAGGAGAGCCAGATGACCAAGCAACTCTTGGCGATCGCGGCGTGCGCCGCCCTTGCGCTTGCGCCGGCGACCGCGTTTGCCGGCAAGAAGAAGCACGGATCGTCGGCGACGCCACCCATCGCTTCGGGCCCGCAGAACAACGGCAATGGAAATGGCATCGGCGCGGGTGGAGTGCCCGCGCTGCGCGATCGGCTGGAGGAGCGGCTCTCGCTGCTGGAAGGGGATGTGGCGCAGCTTCAGGCGGCGCTCCGTGCGCTCGCGAATCAGGTGACCGCGCTGACCGGCCAGGTGCAGGCGCTCTCCGGTCAGCTGCAAGGCCTTTCCGGTCAGGTCGCCGACGTCGATACCCGCACCGGCGCGCTCGAGGCGCTCGACGCGGACGACGACAGCGACGGCGCTGCGGAGCACGCGTTCGACGACTGCGACGATTCCGACCCCCACGTGTTCAGCGGTGCGACGGAGACTCCAGGCAACGGAATCGACGAGGACTGCGACGGCAACGACTGAACGGCGCGGTCCGCTCCGACTCGGAGCGGACCGTTTGCGCTCAGGGGTCCGCTCGGCATTCGCGTGAGCTGAGCGAGAGCCCGCGCGCGTCGCAGCGCATCGCGCGCGCCGCGAGCTCGGCTGCGCGCACCCGCAGGCTCTGCCACTCCGCGTCGTCCTCATAGAACGGGGAGCGCTCGAGCCCCCAGGTCGCCTGGATGCGCGCGAGCGCCTGCCACTGCGCGACGACCGCGACCGCGTCGTCCCGCGCGAGTGCGGCCTCGGCCAGGGCGAGGTGCGCGAGCGCGGCGGCGTGCGCGATGCGGCGCGCGGCGGCGCGATGGGCCTCGTCCACGCGCGCGGGTACCGGCACCCAGCGGCCGCCTTCGCGAATCGCCGCGACGCGGTCGCGCGCTTCGTCGCGCGGGGTGGTCCAGCCCTTGCGCGTGGTCTCCGCGAACACCCACGGGCGCACTTCCGCCGCTTCGCCGCGCAGCACGGGCACGAGCGACTCGCCCTGTTCGTTCGGCGCGAGCGCGCTGCCGTCGACGCCGAGCAGCGCGAGCAGCGTCGGCATCACGTCGACTTGCGACGCGAGGGCGCGATAGCGGCCCGCGTAGGCGCCGCCGGGGAGGCGCACGATCAGCGGGACGTGCTGCAGCTCGTCGGCGAGTTTGCCGTCGTAGCCCGTGGACGCGTGCCCGACCCAGCCGTGCTCGAGCAGCTCCTCGCCGTGATCCGCCGTGACCACGACGATCGTGCGCTCCAGCAATCCCAGCGCGCGGATCTCGTCGAGCCACGTGCCCACGCGCGCGTCGGCGCTGGCGACGCACTCGTCGTAGAGCGCGCGCAGCGGCTCTGCGTCGCCGGCAGTCGCGGCGACGTCGCCCGCGTGCCGCAGCGCGAGCCCCGGCGGCGGATGCCGCAGCACGAGCGTGTGCGCGCGCACGGCGCGCAGCAGCGGCGAGTCGAGCGACAGGCCGCGCGTGAAGCGCCCGGCGAACTCGGGCGCTGGCTGATACGGGAGGTGCGTCTCGCGCGCGTGCAGCCACACGAGGAACGGCTTGCCGCCGCTCGCCAGCTCGGAGAGCAACTGCTCGCTCGGCTTCCCCTCCTGTCCGCGCGTGAAGCCGAGGCCCTCGTAGGTGGGGCCGCGAATCGCGTAGCCGACGACGTCGTAGCCGCGCGCACCGAGCAGCCGCAGCGGAGACGGGATCAGCGCGTCGTAGAAGCTGAACTGTGTGGTCTGCGCGTGCACCGGCGGCGCTTGCGCCGTCAGCAGCGAGACGACGCCCGGGCTGGTGTGCGCGGAGACGGCGAAGAAGTTCTCGAATACCGCGGCCTCGCGCGCGAACGCGTCGAGCCGCGGCGTCGTCGGGCGCGCGTGGCCGTAGAGGCTCATGCGGTCCGCGCGCAGCGCGTCGACCGTAATCAGTACGACGTTCCGCGCAGGCAGAGCGGCCGCGGTGTGCGCTGCGGGCTCGGCTTGCGCGCGCGCGCCCGCGATGCCCGACGCGAGCGCCGCCAGGAGCGCGAGCGCGCGAGCCCGCGAGGGCACGCGTGTGCGGGGACGGTTCGCCATGCGCGCACGATATCCAGCCCGCTCGGCCGGGGTATCGTGCTCGGCTTCTCGGAGGCGACGATGGCGTTTCGCGTGATTCAGTGGGCGACGGGCGGAGTCGGCAAGGCGGCGATCCAGGGCATCCTCGATCACCCCGAGCTCGAGCTGGTGGGTTGTTGGGTGCACGGTGCGGAGAAGGAGGGCCGCGACGTGGGCGAGCTCGTCGGCCGCGCGCCGACGGGTGTGCGCGCCACGCGCAACGCCGACGCGCTGCTCGCGCTCCCGGCCGACTGCGTGCTCTACAGCCCACTCACCGCGAACCCGCGCGAGGTGCGGCGCATCCTCGAGGCGGGCAAGAACGTGGTGACGCCGCTCGGCTGGTTCTATCCGTTTCACGCGAAGAGCGTGGACGAGATGGAGGCCGCCTGCCGCAAGGGCGGCGTCACGCTGCACGGCACCGGCATCCACCCAGGCGGCATCACCGAGCGCTTCCCGCTCGCGATCTCCTCGCTCTCGCGCGCGATCACCCATGTGCGCGCGGAGGAGTGGTCCGACATCCGCACCTACGGCGCACCGGCGGTAATCGGCGACGTGATGCTGTTCGGCAAGACGCCGGAAGAGGCGGCGCGCAGCCCGATGCTGAAGCTGCTCTCCGGCGGCTTCCTGCAGTCGATCGACATGCTGATCGCCGCGCTCGGCTTCGACGCCGATGCCGAGCGCCGCGCGCTGCACGAGATGGCAGTCGCGACCGCGCCGATCGAATCGCCGATCGGCCCGATCGCGCCGGGGCGCGTCGCGGCGCAGCGCTTCACCTGGCAGGCGACCGTGCGTAGTGAGCCAGTCATTACGGTGCGCGTGAACTGGCTGATGGGCGAGGAGCATCTCGAGCCGGCGTGGGGCTTCGGGCCGGAAGGCGAGCGCTTCGAGGCCGAGATCACGGGCGACCCGAGCGTGAAGACGACCTTCCACGGCCTGCACCCGGAGTCGATCGCGAGCGGGCTGGCGCGCAACCCGGGCATCGTGGCCACGGCGATGCAGTGCGTGAACGCGATTCCCGCCGTGTGCCGCGCGGAGCCGGGCATCCGCACCTACCTCGACCTGCCGAGCTATCACGGCAAAGCCGCCGAGCAGCTCGGAGCCGCGCGATGATCCTCGAGCGCTTCCGGTTGACCGATCGCGTCGCGATCGTGACGGGCGCCGGCAAGGGCATCGGGCGCGGCATCGCGCTCGCGTTCGCGGAGGCCGGCGCGCACGTGGTGTGCGCCGCGCGCACCCAGGCCGAAGTCGACGCGACCGCCGAGGGCGTGCGCGCGCGCGGCCGGCGCGCCCTCGCCGTGCGCTGCGACGTCACCAAGAGCGAGTCGCTCGAGGCGCTGGTGGCCGCGGCCCTCGCGGAGTTCTCCCGGCTCGACGTGCTCGTGAACAACGCCGGCGGCACGGGGCCGCGCGCCGCGCTCGAGACGAGCGAGCGCTTCTTCGAGGCGGCGCTGCGCTTCAACGTGACGAGCGCGTTCCTGCTCTCGCGCTTGTGCATCCCGAAGATGATCGAGAGCGCGGGCGGCGGCGCGATCGTGAACATCTCCTCGCGCTCGAGCGACATGGTGCAGACGGGCTTCGTCGCCTACGGCGCCGCCAAGGCCGCTCTCAACATGATGACGCGCAACCTCGCCGCGGAAGTGGCGCCCAAGGTGCGCGTCAATGCGATCTCGGTGGGCGGCGTCGATACGCAGGCGCTCGCGATGGTGCTGGCGAACGACGCGCTGAAGCAGCAGTTCGAGGCGAACACGCCGATGGCGCGTCCGGGCACGCCCGAGGACATCGCGGCGGCCGCGCTGTTCCTCGCCTCGCCCGCCTCGAGCTGGGTGACAGGCAAGATCTTCCAAATCGACGGCGGCACCGAGGCGCCCGCGATCCGCGTGCAGACCCCGCGGCTGTAAGACCCGGGACGTTCCGCAACTAAGTCAACCAGAGCGGGCGCCCGGTGGCGCGCCGGGCAGCCGAGGACACAGCTCGCGTAGTCGGGTTTGGTTGACTTAGTTGCGGAACGTCCCCGACGCCTGACGCCCGTAAGGCGCTCCGCCTGGGCGACGAGGCTCCGAAAGGTTGCGGCCCCCGAAGCGCATTGCTTCGGGGGCCGCGTGCCTTGCCGACGGGCGCGCGCCTCTCAGCGCGCGACCGCGACTCCTGCGGACTCGGGCGCGATGTCTCGCTCGTGCGCGTAGCGGCGCATGTGCACACCGGCGCCGCTCGCGCGGATCTTCGAGAGAGCGCGCGCCTCGAGCTGCCGTGCGCGCTCGCGCGAGAGCCCGAGCTTCTCGCCGATCTCTTGGAGCGTATGCTCGTTGCCGCCGTCCAGGCCAAAGCGCCAGACGAGGATGCGGCGCTCGCGCTCGTCGAGCACGTCGAGGCTCGCGCGCGCGAGGCCGACCAGCCGGCCCTCATCGAGCGCCTCGCCCGCTTGCACCGCGTCCGGGTCGTCCACCATCTCCTGCAGGTTGCGGCGGCGGCGCGAGGACGCGTCGCCGATCTCCGCATCGAGCGAGAGCGGCTCGAGGCCGAGCGACTGCAGCTCCTCGATCTTCTCGAGCGGCATCTCCATCGCCTCGGCCACTTCCTGCGGCGTCGCCTCGCGCCCGAGCTCCTGATAGAGCTTGGTGCGCGTTTCGCTGAGCCAGCGCAGCGCGTCGTGGTGATGGCTCGGGATGCGGATCGTGCGCGCGTGGTTCTGGATCGAGCGGATCAGCGCCTGCCGAATCCACCACACGGCGTAGGTCGAGAACTTGAAGCCGCGCCGCCAGTCGAACTTCTCGACCGCGCGGATCAGGCCGGTGTTCCCTTCCTGGATGAGGTCCTGGAACGCGAGGCCCATCCCGCGGAACTCCTTCGCCACCGCGATCACGAGCTTCAGGTTGTGGAACACGAAGCGGTTCTTGAGCTCGCTCATCGCCTCGTAGCCCGCGGTCACGCGATCCATGCGCTCGTGGAACTCGCGCGCGGAGAGCCCGACGCTCACCTCGATCTCGGCGATCGCCTTGTTGAGCTCGCTCAGCGACGCGCGCGGCCGGCCGCTGGGCGGCGCGCTGCGGTGCGCACGCAGCCGCTTGCGGGCGTGTTCCGCGCGGCGCAGCCGCGTCTCGAAGTCGACCAGCTCGGCGTGCATCTGGCGCAGGTAGGAGAACGCGAGGTCCGCCTCGCGCATCGCCTTCGACGCCTTCACGTCGAGTCGCGCGCGCTCCTTCGCAGCGGCGTCACCGATCAGCGACGTGCGCTTCTTCTCGATGCGCTCGAGCGCGCTCAGCGCCTCGTCGAGCTGCACGCCCACCTTCAGGTCGCCAGTGCCGAAACCCTCGGACATGCGGCGCGTCGTGCGGCCGCTGTCCTTACGCGCGCGCCACTCGCCGACGGCACGCCGCGCGCTCCAGGGAATCCAGTAGAGCGTCTCGTGGAACGCGCGCGTCGCGTCCTCGAGCTCGCGCGAGATGCGGAGCTGCTCGGCGTGGGGCAGCGTCGGGATGTCCGCGACGTCCCCGAAGTAGGCTGCCAGCGACTCGCGCGGGCCGCCGCTGCTGCGAGAGATGGCAGACGGATTCGCGGCCGGCGCCGTGCTCGGCGCAGCGTTGGTCTCGGTCTTTCGTTCGCGGTCCAGCATGTGCTTACCCGGTTGCCGGTCGGGCGGGTCCGGCTCGGTTCGGAGCTTCGTCGGTCCTTATACGTTTCGGCGCGGGGCGCCAGCCCATGGTGAAAAGCGCACCACCCCCCGGTAGGTGCCTTCCCTCCGAGATGCACTTTCAGGGTGCATCTGCTGGTGCTTCCGGCCGAACGTGGTTGAGACGTTCAACCCAGGAAGTTTGTTTCAGTCGCTCGCGTCGCCCCGCGGGATCGGCAGATTCGAGAGGGCAGCGGCGCTAGGGGGAGGCGCTGGGCTCGAATCGGACCGGCAGTCGCCGGTACCCGCAGAGGAACTCGCCGTACATGCGCGCAGAGTCCGCCCAGTCAACCGCGAATTCCCCGGCCGAGCGCAGGAATTCCTCGAGCAAGACGCGGCCTTCGAGGTTCGCGAGTGACTCCCCGAGGCACTTGTGGATGCCGTGCCCGAACGAGAGCGAGCGCGTGGGGCGCCGATCGAGCTGAAACTGCGCGGCGTCCGGGAACTCGGCCTCGTCCCGGTTCGCCGATGCCCAGAGCAGCAGCACTCCCTGCCCAGCCCTCAGCTTCTGGCCCCGGAGCTCGCGGTCGCGGATCACGCGGCGCGCGAGCAAGTTGGTCGGCTGATCGACGCGCAGCGACTCGGACCACGCGGCGGGGATCCGCTCCGGCTCTCGGCGGAGCCGAGCGAGAGCGCCCGGGTTCCGCGCCAGCTGCGCGACGGTGTTCGCGACCGCGGCCGGCACCGTCTCGGTCGCGACGACCAGCATCGAGTAGAGATTCGCGACGATCTCCTCGTCCGCGAGCGCCCGGCCGTCGACGCGCGCTGCCAGCCAGGCCGAGAGGTGATCGTCGCCCACGCTGGCGCGCGCGCGCCGAGCCGCGACGAGCTCGCCGAGCCGCGCGGCGACGCGTCCGGCGTGAGCGAGGTTGTCGGGGCCGGCGCCGGCCTGCCCGGGCTCGCGGTGAAAGAACGCGTCGATCCACCCCCGCAGCCGCTCCGCCTCGTCGCGCGCGATCCCGAGCAAGTCGGCCCCGAGCCAAATCGCAGCGCGATTCGCCCACGCGTACACGTCGAGCTCACCGCCTTGCAGCTGCGGCGCCAGCAGCTCGCGCGCGATCGCGCGCAGGCCGGGCTCGAGCTTCGCGACGGCACCGCGCGCGTAGCGCGGCGCGATGATCGCGCGGTGCACGCGATGCTCGGGCAAATCCATCGTCATGAACGTATGCGGCGCCGGATCGCGCCGTAACACTTGCCCCGGCGCGGTCCCGCCGCGCGCGGAAAAGCACTCCGCGTCCAGCGTCACGGCCCAGACGTCGGCAAAGCTCGCCACCGCCCAGCAGTCGTACTTCTCGAGGTAGTGGACGGGGCTCTCGGCACGCAGCCGCGCATAGGCCGGATGCGGATCGCGCATTACCTCGTCGTCGTAGGGGTCGTAGGCCTGCAATCGCGCGGCTTCGCCTTCGCCGGAGCGGCAGCTCTCAGGGACCGAGCAGCTCGACGGTGTTGCCGTCCGGGTCTTCGACCATCGCCATGCGCACGCCGGGCCGCAGCGGCCTCGGCTCGACGGCGATCTTCGCGCCAGACGCTCGGCACGCCTCGACCGTCTCGTCGAGGTTGGTCAGCTGAAACGTCACGTAGCGGAACCCGATGCCCCCGGTGATACCGCCGGCCGGCGCCCGCGCCGTGGGTGGCTTCTCGGGCGCGAGCAGCTTGAAGAAGCTCTCGCCGACACGCAGGCGGTGCAGCACGCCCACGCCGGGGAACACCACCTCGTTCTCCTTCGCGAAGCCGAGCGTGCCCGCGTAGAACGCGAGCGAGCGGGCGATGTCGCTGGTCACGACGCCGAGATCGAGGGCGGGCTTGGCGAGCTTGGCGGTCATCGAGGGCCTCCCTGCGCACGCGCCGAGTCGCGCGCGGCGCTTGTCTCGGCTGCGTAGCGCAGTGCCTCGCCGCGCCACCACCCGCGCCACTGCTTGTTACGGCTCCGCGCCTTCCAGGCCTTCGCGTTCGAGCGAGGGAACGGTGACGAGCACGGGCTGCTGCTCTCCCTCGGCCCCGGGCCGCACCGCGAGCGGCGTCTGCACGACCGCGCGCTCCGGAGTCGGCGCGGCCGGTGCATGGCGCAGAAACGGCACCGCCGCGATGCGCGCGATCGCCGAGAGGCCCATCACCAGCGCGTAGTCGCCGGTCCGCGTCGCAAAGCCGCCGAACACGAGTGCGCCGACGACGTTGCCGAGCACCATCGCCGCCGCGTTCGCTGCGTTGTAGAGCGAGAGCACGCTCGTGCGCGAGCGCGCGTCGATGCGCTCGAAGAACGTGAGCAGGGTGGCGTATTCGTAGGCGCCCCAGGCCGCACCGGAGAGCACCTGCACCGCGAGCAGCCAGAGCAGGTCGTGCGAGACGAGCCACAGCGCCGGCAGCGGCGTCACAGCGAACGCGCCCCAGACGAGGATGCGGCGCACGCCGACGCGCTGCGCGATGCGCCCGAGCAGGGGCGCCACGGCGATGCGCGCCACGAACACCGTCGCGGTGACGAGCGTGAACTCGGTGTAGTCGAGCCCGATCGGGCCGAGCATGTACGGCACGAAGAACGGCGCCGCGATGTAGGTGCCGAACGTCAGGCCGAGCATCGCGAGCAGGAGGCGCGCCGCCGGAGTGCCGCGCAGCCGCCGCCACGAATCGAGCGGCGACAGCGCCTCGTGGCCACGCGCGAGCCCGGCGCGCTCGCTCTGGCGCGCGAGGAAGTTCGCGGACGCGAAGCGCGCCAAGGCCGCGCACGCGAACAGGCCCGCGAAGAGCGGCAGCGCGCGCGGCGTTCCGAGCGCGCCGAACAGCGCGAGGCTGGCCGCGACCAGCGAGCCGAGCAGCGCCGCGTTCGCGAGCCGCGAGCGCGTCGCGAAGAAGCGCGCACGGCGCTCGACCGGGACGAGCGTTTCGACCCAGGCATTCCACGCCGGACCGGTGCTGAGGCTGAATCCCCAATAAGCGGACATCACGGCGAAGATCGCTGCCAG
>DATBRS010000001.1:0-34468 GCA_036560185.1 Myxococcota bacterium | reverse complement strand
GTGATCTGCCCGGGCTTCATCGACACGCCGCTGTTCCGCGCGGTCGTCCTCAGCGGGCCCGCGGCCGCCCTCGCGCCGCAGATCAAGGAGGCGCACCAGTTAGGGCGCTGGGGCAAGCCGGTCGAGATCGCGAACGCCGCGCTGTTCCTGGCGAGCGACGAGGCGAGCTTCGTCACCGGCGTGACGCTGCCCGTCGACGGCGGCTACACGGCGGGCCATCGCTTCACGCTCGGCTGAGCGCTCACTTCTTCGCGCGCATCCGGAGCCACCAGACCAGGGTGTCGCTCACCAGCTCCGCGGCATCCTGCTGCACGAAGTGATCGCTGCCCGGCACCGTCACGAGCGTGAGGTCGCGCTCGAGCCACTCCCACGTGTCGTTCAGCGCCTTCGCGTCGAGCGCGGTGTCGTTCAGGCCGTGGAAGATCAGCACCGGCATGCGCAGCTTCGGCCCCGGGTTCCGCTGCAGCTCCGCCCAGCGCGCTTCGTAGGGCGGCCGCGGGTAGTTGGCCTTGTAGTAGTTGAGCATCGCGTCGAGGTCCGAGCGCGAGAACGCCTCGACGTAGCGCGCCCGCGCGCTCGGATCGCGCACCCAGCTCGCCATCGACTGCGGCGTCATCGGCCCCCCGAAGAACACGTCGGGATCCTTCGACGTCTTCGCCTGGAAGCCGCGCGCGTACGCGGAGTTCGCCAGCTGCCGCGGATTGGTCGCCAGCTCGCGCGCCAACCCGTTGGGATGCGGCAGGTTGAGAATGACCAGCCGATCGACCACCTCGGGCGCGTTCAGCGCCACCTGCCACGCCACCACACCGCCCCAGTCGTGCCCGACGACCGTCGCGCTCGGGGCGCCCAAGCCTTTGTTGATGACCGCGACCACGTCTCCGACGAGCAGCGGCATCGCGTACTGCTCGACGCCGTCCGGCGAGTCGCTGAGGTCGTAGCCGCGCTGGTCGATGGCTACCGCGCGGAAGCCGGCGTCCGCGAGCGCGGCCATCTGGTGGCGCCACGTGTACCAGAAGTCGGGGAAGCCGTGGATCAGCACGACGGGCGGGCCGCTGCCGAGAGAGGCGTAGTGGATCTTCACGCCGCCGGAGTCGACGGTTCCATGTTGGACGCGGTCCCAGACGTCCGCATCAGCGGCGAGCGCGACGCGCGCGCTCAGCGCGATCGCGAGAACGAGCGCGAATTGTTTGGCTCTCATCGCGCCACGATACCTGCACGGCCGAACTATCGGGCTCGCGGCCTTCGTACTCATCTCTCGCGCGCCTACTGTGCACCGCATGTCGTCGACGTTCTCTCTGTTCGCGGCCTGCCAGCCAGGCGTCGAGCCGCTGCTCGCGGGCGAGCTGCGCGCGCTCGGCGCCGCGCCGCAGGAGCTCGCGGGCGGCGTCGCGTTCGCGGGCGAGCTGCGCCTTGCGATGCGCGCCGCGCTCTGGCTGGGGGCGGCCAGCCACCTGTCGCTGCGCCTCGCGGAGTTTCGTTGCCGCGCGCCGGGGGAGCTCGAGCGCAAGGCGAAGGAGCTGCCGTGGCGCGCGTGGCTGCGGTCCGACGTGCCGCTCGCGCTGCGCGCGTCGAGCCGCGCGTCGCGCGTGTATCACACCGGCCTGATCGCCGAGCGCGTGCGCAGCGCGATCGAGGCGACGCTCGGCGCCGCGCCGCCAGCCGCGGCGAGCGCGGACGCGCCCGCGGCCCGCGTGCTGGCGCGCTTCGAGCGCGATGTGTGCACGCTCTCGCTCGAGGCGACCAGCACTCCGCTGCATCGCCGCGGCTATCGCCTCGACGGAGCGAAGGCGCCGCTGCGTGAGGATCTCGCCCACGCGCTCGTGCTCGCGAGCGGCTTCACGCCCGAGCTCGGGCTGCTCGATCCGTTCTGCGGCTCGGGCACGATCGCGATCGAGGCCGCGGGCATCGCGCTCGGCCTCGCGCCGGCGCGGCTGCGGCCGCCGCCGCTCGAGCATCTCGCGCTGTTCGACGCGAGCGCCTGGCGCGATGCGTCGGCGCCGCGCGCGGCGCGGCAGGCTGCGCCGATTGCCGCGAGCGACCGCGACGCCGGCGCGATCGCCGCGGCGCGCGCGAACGCCGAGCGCGCGGGTGCCGCGAGCGCCATCAACTTCACGCACTGCGCGCTGACGAAGCAGCCGTGGCTCGCGCAGCCCGGGGCTGCGCCCGAGCGCGGCGTGCTCGTCACGAACCCGCCCTTCGGCCGCAGGATCTCGGAGTCGCGCAAGCTCGAGACGCTCTACCAAGCGCTCGGGCATCGCGCGGGCCGGTTGCCCGCGGGCTGGCGCATCGCCCTGCTCGCTCACGACGTGCGCCTCGCGCGTCGCACCGGCCTCGCGCTGCACGCCGGCTTCACCACGAAGCACGGTGGGCTCAGCGTGACCGCGCTCGTGGGAGACGTGCGCGCGCCCGAGCAAACCGCGTGAGGCCGCATCGCAGGCTGAGATAAGGTGCGCGCTCCCGACTGGAGCCCCGATGAGCGCCGCTCTCGATCTCGCCTCGCTCGACGTCTACGACCCGCTGCAGTACGAGACGGCGTTCCCGCACGAGAAGTTCGCGTTCCTGCGTGAGCACGCGCCGGTGCACTGGCACCCGACGCCCGATGGCGACGGCTTCTGGCTGCTCTCGCGGCACGACGCGGTGATCGAGGCTTCGAGCGACCCGCTCACGTTCTCGGCGGAGCTCGGCGGTGTGGTGATCGAGGAGCTCGAGCCGCAGCGCCTCGCGCAGATGCGCGGGCAGCTGCTCGCGATGGATCCGCCGCGGCACCGCGAAGTGCGGCGCAAGGTGCTGGTCGGCTTCACGCCGGGGCTGATCGGGCGCATGGAGCCGTTCCTGCGCGAGCGCGCGCGGGCCGTAATGACTGCGGCGGCCGAGCGCGGCACCTGCGACTTCGTGCACGAGATGGCCGCGCAGCTCCCGCTCCAGGTGATCTGCGAGATCTTCGGCATCCCCGAGCAGGACCGCGGCTGGATCGCGGAGGCGGGCGACCGCGTGATCGGCCGCGACGATCCCGAGCTCGACCCCGAGCAGTCGAGCGGCAATGCGAGCTTCAAGCTCGGCGCCTACGGCTTCCAGCTCGCGAGCGAGCGCGCCGGCAAGGGCGGCGCAGACTTGATCTCGCTGCTGGTGAACGCGCCGGGCGACGCCGCGGTCACGCCCGTCGAGTTCGCGAGCCTCTTCATCCAGCTGATCGTCGCGGGCAACGAGACGACGCGGACGCTGCTCACCGGCACGCTCGCCGCGTTCGTCGACGTGCCGGACGCCTACCGCGCGCTCGACCGCGAGCCGGCGCTGCTCGAGACCGCGGTCGAGGAGATGCTGCGCTGGACGACGCCCGTGCACTACTTCCGCCGCACCGCGACGCGCGACGTCGAGTTCCAAGGCCACAAGATCCGCGCGGGACAGCGCGTCGTGCTCCACTACACGTCCGCGGATTTCGACGAGCGCGTGTTCGCGCGCCCGTTCGCGTTCGACGTGCGCCGCGATCCGAACCCGCACCTCGCGTTCGGCTGGGGCGAGCACTTCTGCCTCGGCGCGAAGCTCGCGCGGCTCGAGGTGCGCGTGTTCTGGGAAGAGTTCTTCGCGCGCTTCCGAGGCTTCGAGCTCGCGGGGCCGATCCGCCGCATGCGCTCGAACCTCAACAACTCACACAAAGAGATCCGCGTGCGCTTGGAGACGCGCTGAGCCCACCGAGAGGAGCGAGAGACATGGCGAGCTGGCAAGAGATCGCGGCGACCTTCGACGAGCGCGTGCGCCGCATCGTCTGGTGCACGGTGACGACGATCGACGGCAAGGGGCGCCCGTTCTCGCGTATCCTGCATCCGGTCTGGGAAGGTGCGACCGGCTGGATCGCGACCGGCCGCCAGACGCTGAAGACGAAGCACCTGGCCGGCAACGCGAACGTCGCGCTGAGTTATTGGGATCCGCAGCACGACACGGTGATCGTGCAGGCGACCGCGCAGTGGTGCGACGACGACGCCACCAAGCGCCGCATCTGGGACCTGATCAAGCACGCACCGGCGCCGGTCGGCTACGACCCGCAGCAGTTCTGGCGCGGAGGCGTGACGGACCCGACTTACGGCGTGCTGAAGATCACGCCGTATCGCGTGGACCTGCTCGGCGCGCAGGAAATGATGGCCGGGAAGGGCGCGCGGGTGTGGCGGGCCTGAGGCCGCCTGTCGGCCTCGCCATTCCGAAGCAAGGAGCGCACGCCGGCGGATGGGCGGGCACGCCCATCCGCCGGAGCGACCTAATACGCGCTGGGGCCGCGCGCGCCGCCGCCGTGGCGTGCGCCGGCGAAGCTCGGGCGCCGCCGCCGGCCGCGGCCGGGCTGGTGCGGCTTCACGTCCATCGGGCGTGCCTCGCCGCCGTGCTCCCCGGCGCTGGTGTGCGCGGGCGCCTGGCCGTGCGGGTGCGCGCCGTAGTGCGCGGGCCGCGCGTGCTGCGGCCGGCGCGAGCGCGCATGCGCCGCGCCGTTCCCGTTGTGCGTGCGGTTCGAGCGCTCGCGCGCCTTCTGCTCGCGGATGCCCGCGATGCGCTCGGTGCGCGAAACCTCGAGCTTCGCCTCGGGCCGCGCGCCGTAGTCGAAGCCTTCGAGCTGAGCGCGCGGCACCTGCAAGCGCAGCACGCGCTCGATCCGCGTGAAGTCGCCCTGCTCCTGCGGCGAGACGAGGGTGAGCGCCTCGCCGGTCAGCTGCGCCCGGCCGGTGCGGCCGACGCGGTGCACGTAGTCCTCGGCGAGGCCGGGCACGTCGAAGTTCACGACGTGCGAGAGCGCCTCGATGTCGATGCCGCGCGCCGCGATGTCGGTCGCCACGAGCACGCGGAACTTGCCGCGCTTGAAGCCGTCGAGCGCTTGCTGGCGCTGGCTCTGCGAGCGATTGCCGTGAATGCGCTCGGCGTCGATGCCTTGGCGCTCGAGCCAGCCCGCGAGCCGGTCGGCGCGATGCTTGGTGCGCGTGAACACGAGGGCCTCGCGGATCACGCCGCGCTCGAGCAGCGCCGCGAGCAGCGGCGCCTTCAGCTCGGACTGCACCGGATACACGGTCTGGGTGACGGACTCGACCGGCTTCGAGCGCTGGCTGAGCTTCACCTCGACGGGATCCTTCAGGATCTCGCGCGTGAGGGCCTGAATCTCGTGCGGCATCGTGGCGCTGAAGAACAGCGTCTGTCGCCGCGGCGGCAGGTGGCGCAGGATGCGCTTCACGTCGGGCAGGAAGCCCATGTCGAGCATGCGGTCGGCCTCGTCGAGCACGAGGAATTCGAGGCCGGGCAGTTTCCCGTACGCGTACGAGAAGTGGTCGAGCAGCCGGCCCGGCGTCGCGACGATCACATCGGCGCCGCGCACGAACGCGTCGCGCTGCGGGCCCATGCCGACGCCGCCGTAGATGGCGACGCCGCGCAGGCCCGAGCGGCCCGCCAGATCGCGCAGGTCGTCGGCGATCTGTTGAGCGAGCTCACGCGTGGGCGAGAGCACGAGCGCGCGGGTCACGCCGCGCGGCTTGCCGAGCAGCATATGAAGGATGGGAAGCAGGAACGCCGCGGTCTTGCCGGAGCCGGTTTCGGCGCAGGCGAGGACGTCGCGTCCCGAGAGCGCCGCGGGGATCGCGGCGGCTTGGATGGGAGTGGGCTCTGTGAAGCCGAGCGCGTTCACGCTGGCCAGCAGGTTGGGATGCAAAGAGAGGTCGGAGAAAGACAAGTGAGAGTTCCTTGAGCGGTGCGCGCGCGTTGGCCGCAGCTCGGCGCTGTGGCTGAGCCGGCGGCGCGCTGCGCGCACCTGATGAGTGGGACTCCGTCACTGCTGCGAGCCGTGTGCTCGGGCAGCGGAGCCTGGCGCTTGTGTTGCGAACCGCTGAAGCGCCAAGGCCAACGGGACGGAGCGGCAAAGCCGAACGGCCGCACTGTAACCGCTGTTCGGGGAAGCGCTCGCGGGGCTGAAGGGCGATCTACCGGTCAGCGCCGCGCCCGCGCCCCGCGCGGCGCCTCCGCGCTCAGCTCGCGGGCAGCCTGCTGGGCGAGCGCTGACTGCCCGAGGCGCTCCGCGATCGCGCGCGCCTCCTCGCGCGCCGCCCGTGCTCGCTTCGCGTCGCGCTGGCTGCGGGCGGCGTCGAGCAGCACGCGCGCGCGCCACCCGCGCGCGCCGACGCGCTCGCAGTCCGCGAGCGCGCCCGCGTAGCTCGCCTCCGCGCGCGCTCTCTCGCCGGCGAGATCCTGGAGCCGCGCCAGCGCATGGCGGACGGGCCCGCCGTAGGCGATCGGAATGGGGATCACGCCGTGCTGGTCCGCGACCGGCTCGAGCAGCGCAATCAGCTCGGGGGCGCGAGCGCGGTCGTCGAGGTCGGCGCAGAGATGCGCGATCTCGACGAGCGAGCGCGTCCAGCGGATGTTGCGCGGCACGGCGGCGAAGCCCGGCTCCGCGAGCTGCGACCAGATCTGGCGCGCACTCTCGCGCTCGCCCGCCGCGATCCGAGCGCGCGCCACCAGCGCGAGCAGCCAGTGGATCGGCACGCTCCAGCCCGCGTGCTCGCGTGCGACGAACGGCGCGAACACGGCGAGCGCGGGGCCGGGATCGCCGCGCTCCTGCGCCACCGTCACGCGCTGGATGTCGTAGCAACCTCGGGCGTACGGGTGGCGCGCACGCTGGCCCGCGCCGAGCGCTTCCTGCGCCTCGCGCTCGGCGTCGTCGAGACGCCCTTCGAGCGCCGCGAGGCCCGCGTCGTAGGTCGCGAGGTGCCAGCGCAGGCCCGGGTGCGGCGACTCGCCCGCGAGCGCGCCGGCGCTGCGGCGCAGCTCACGCGCGCCCTCGGCGTCGCCCAGCATCAAGCGATCCGAGGCGAGGTCGAGCAGCGCGATCAGTCCGGTGTCGCGGCGCGGCGTCGCGCGCGCGGCCGCCTCGATCTCGCCGCGCAGCGCAGCGCGCTCTGCGAGCGCGTCGGGGCCGGCGAGCGCGAACAGCAGCACGTAGGCGGCCTCCTGGATCAGGTCGGGGTCGCGCGTGCCGCGCGCCAGCGGCAGCGCTTCGCGAGCGATCTCCGCGGCGGCGCGGCCGTCGGTGCGGATGCGGCGATAGGCGAGGCGCGTCAGCAGCTGCGCCCGTGCGCGCGCGTCGTCCACCGGTGCGCGCGCGAGCGCGGCGTGCAGCAGGCGCTCGGCGTCGGGGTCGCTCGGCACCCACTCGGAGAGGTCGACGTGCGCGACCGCCGCGCGCACCATCTCCCCGCAGCGTCCGAGCGATGTCGCGAGCGCCGCGGCGTCTCGCAGCGCGCTCCGCCGACCCTCGGGATCGCGCGCGAGCGCGTGCGCTTCGCCGAGCCGCAGCAGCAGCTCGAGCTTGCGCGGCGGGTCGCTCGGGATCAGCTGCTCGGCGGCGGCGACGCCGCGCGCGAAGTGGCTCGCCGCCTCGTCCCACGCGAGCCGCGCGCTCGACTGCTCGGCAGCGCTCGTCGCGAAGTGCAGCGCTCGCTCCGGTTCGCCCACCGCGAGCGCCTCGAAGTGGTGATACGAGAGCTCCGACGCGACCCCCGAGAGCTCCGGCGCTGCGCGCTGCTCGATGCGCTCGGCCGCGCGCAAGTGCAGCCGCGCGCGCCGGCCTGGAGCGACGCCTTCGTACACCGCCTCGCGATGCAGCGCGTGGGCGAAGCGCCAGCTCGCGGCGCCCGCGCTGCGCGCGGGCTCGACCACGCCCGCTGCGACCGCCGCGTCGAGCGCCTCGGCGGCGTCGTCACGCGAGAGGCCGCCGACGTCGGCCGCGAGCGTCAGCGCGAACTCGCGGCCGAGCACCGCGCCCGCTTCGAGCAGCGCGATGCAGCGCTCGGGCAGCGCGTCGAGGCCGCGCCGCAGCAGCTGCAGCGACTTCTCGGCAATCGGAAGCGCGCGCGCCGCGAGCCGTTCGGGGTGCGCGAGATCGCCGCTCGCTTCGAGCGCGCGCAGCGCTTCGCGCAAGAACAGCGGCACGCCTTCGGTGCGCGCGGCGAGCTCGGAGATCAGGTCGGCCGGCGCGGGCTGCCCGATCGCGAGCGCGAGCAGCTCGCCCACCTCGCGCCGCGAGAACGCGCGCAGCTCGATCGCCCGGCAGCGCTCGAGCTGGTGCAGCGCCGCGAGCGTCCGATCCACCGGCCGCGCGCGCGTGGCGCCCTCGTCGCGCACGGTCGCGATCACCAGCAGCCGCGCTTGGGCGAGCTCGTAGGCGACGTGCTCGAGCATGCGCAGCGACTCGTTCGCCGCCCACTGCACGTCTTCGAGCACGATCACGAGCGGCGCGCCGCGCGTCGCGTGGCGGATCAGCTCGGCGGCAGCTTCGAAGAACAGGAAGCGGCTCTGTTCCGGCGAGTGCGTCGCGGGCCGCGCGGCGCTCGGCGTGGCGAGCAGCCCGAGCTCCTCGCTGCGGCGGCGCAGCTCCTGGAGCGCGGGCGCGCTCGGGTCGTGCTCGCCGAGGCGGCGCAGCAGCTGTCCCCACATCCAGAACGCCGGCGCGCCTTCACGGTCGCGGCAGCGCGCCTCGAGCACGCGCGCGCCTGCGCGCTCGCACTCCCGCGCGAACGCCTCGACCAGCCGCGTCTTTCCGATGCCCGCGCGGCCCGTGACGAGCGCGATGCTCGCCGCGCCGGCGCTGGCCGCGGCGAACGCGGCGCGCAGCTCGGCGAGCGCTTCCTCGCGTCCTACGAACGGCGTCGACCAGGCGTGCTCCGCGCGCTCGGGGGCGGCGGCGATCGGCGCCGCGCCCTCGCGCACTTCGGCGACGAAGCGATAGCCGCGGCGCGCGGCGCTCTGGATGCGCTCGCCCTTGTGCGTGTCGCCGATCGCGCGGCGCGCATGGCTCACCGCCCGCGTGAGGGAGCTCGGCGTGACGGCGACGTCCGGCCAGAGCGCGCGCATCAGCGCCTCGCTCGAAACGACGCGCGCTCGCTCGCGCACCAAGAGCCGCAGCAGCTCGAAGGGCTTCGGCTGAATCTCGATGCGCGCGCCGGCGCGGCGCAGCTCGCCCGCGTCCTCGTCCAGCTCGTAGTCGTCGAAGCGGAACAGCACGCGGCCGATTGTGGCGCGGCGCGCGGGCGCGTCCATCGCGGGCCCGGCGCCCTCCACGTCAGCGCAGGTTCAAGCGCCGGCCGCTGGCGCGCGCGACGAAGTAGGCGCTGCGCGGATCGCCTGCGAGCGCGTGCTCTTCGATGTGATGGAAGCCGGCCTCGGCGAGCGCGCGACGCGCCTCGCGGCCCCCCCACATCGCGCCCTCGGCGACGCTGCCGGCGGTGCGCGTGGTCGGCACGGAATGCAGGCACGAGAGCGCGTAGCTGAACGTCGCGAGCGGGCGTTCGGCATCGCGCAGGGGCGAGCCCGCGCTCGCCTCTTCCTGCATGAGCAGGATGCCGCCGGGGCGCAGCGTGGCGGCGATCATCGAGAGCGCGTGGGTCGGCTCGGGCACGCGGTGGATCACGCCGAAGGCGGTCGCGAGGTCGAAGCGGGCGGGCGTCGCCGGATCGGTGGCGTCGCAGGACTCGAAGCGCAGGTTCACGAGCCGCAGCTCCGCGGCCCGGCGCCGGGCCTCCTCGATCGCCTCGACCGAGAGGTCGACGCCCGTGAAGGAGCTGCGCCGATGGCGCTGCGCGAGCTCGATCAGCAATCCGCCAGTGCCGCAGCCGGCGTCGAGCACCGCGATGCCCTTGCGCAGCGCATCCTCGAGGCCGGGCACGAGCGGGAGCAGCTCGCTCGCGATCCGGCTCACGATGCGCTGTCCGCTGTCCTCGGCCATCACCTTGCGGAAGCGCCGATAGCCGGATGCCGGCACGCCGCCCCCGCTCGCGAAGCTGTCCACCAGCTCGTCCTCGACGCCGCCCAGCAGCGGGATCCACTGCGCAGCGATGGCGAGATTGCCCGCGCCGGCGCTGCGCGAGAGCGCGGCGGCGTGCGCGGGCGGAAGCTGATAGAGGGAGCGCTCCTCGCGCAGCGTGACGATGCCGCCCGCCACCAGCGCGCGCAGCCACTCGCGCACGTAGCGCTCGTCGAGGCCGGCTTCTCGGGCGATCGCCGTGGAGGTGGCGGGGGGCATGGACGCCATCACGTCGAAGAGCCCCGTGCGGTGCCCGATCGAGAGCAGCAGCGCCAGCGCGCCACCGTCCAAGATCTCGTGCACGCGCTTCGCGAAGCTCTCCGCGCGCTCGGCGTCCATGGCCGCCCCTCTCCATGCAGCGCTCACTAGGCTGCCTCGCGGATCTCGCTCTCCCGCTGCACGTGCTTGCGCGAGCGGAGCCGCGGGATCAAGAGCGGCGTGCTCGCGCGCCAAGCGCGGTAGTCCGCTCCGAAGTGGTTCAGCAGGTCGCGCTCCTCGAACACGATCGCCACGAAGATGTAGGCGGTGATGCCGACGGCGATCACCAAGTGGCCGACCGTCATCACGGGCGTGCCCCAGAAGAACAGCAGCCAGCCGACGTAGAGCGGATGGCGCACGTAGCGGTAGAGGCTCGGCGTGCGGAACGGGCGGCTCGTGTAAGCCTGGCCGCGCAGCGCGAGCCACGATTGCCGCAGCCCGAACAGGTCGAAGTGGTCGATCAGGAACGTCGAGTAGAGGACGATCCCGTAGCCGGCCGCGCAGAGGCCCCACGCGAGCGCGCGGGCGACCGGATGCTCGAGCTCGAACACGACGCCGGGCAGCGGCTGCCAGTACGCGTAGAGCGCGATCATCGCGAGGCTGCTCGCGAGCACGTAGAGGCTGCGCTCCGCTTCGGTCGGCACGATGCGCGTCCACCAGCGCTTGAAGCCGGGCCGCGCCATCACGCTGTGCTGGAGCCCGAACAGGCAGAGCAGGCCGAAGTTCGCGGCGAGCGCGACGGCGGCGCTCGGCGCGGGGCCGGAGTCGAGCGACCTCGGCACGAGCCAGTTGGCCATGAAGCCTGCCGCGTAGAGAAAGACAGCGAAGAAGAGCGCGTAGCTGAGAACACCGAAGACGAAGATCGAGATGCGTCGCGTCATGAGGTCCCTCGTTTGGGTCGGGCGCTGCCGACTGGAATGACGGCACCCTACGAAGACCTCGGCGCGAAGCCTTTACCGCGCGCTGACCGTTGCCTTACCGCTCGCGAACCCGGGCCGCTGGCGAGCCGCCGTACCCGGCGAAGCGCGGTGCGAAGGGCTCGAGCGGAACCCGCGCAGCGCGCGCTGCGAAGCTGATCGCGTGATACCAGCCGCAGAGCAGCAGGAAATCGAGCAGCTGCTCGCGCGAGCGGTGCTCCGCCAGCGCTGCCCAGGCGGCGTCGTCGAGGTCTGCCGCGTCGTGCAGCGCGTCGCAGGCGGCGATCAGGGCGCGCTCGGCGGCGCTCCAGCACACATCTCGCGGCGAGCCGGCCGTGAGCGAGCGCAGCTGCTCGGGCGAGAGTCCCGCGCGCTCAGCGAAGTATGCGACGTGCACGCCCCACTCGTACTCGCAGCCGCAGCGCGCGCACGTTCGCAGGATCGCGATCTCGCGCTCGCGCAGGCTCAGCGAGAGCCGCTTCGAGAGCGCGTAGGAGCCCCAGCCGTGCATTGCGCGCGTCATCTCCGCGTTGTGCGCAAAGGTGCGGAACAGCGCGATGGGCGCGACGCCCGGCGGCATCATGCGCGCGAGCTGCTCGGCCGTCTCCGGCGCGAACGGCGCTTCGAGGGGAGGGATGCGGCTCATCGAGTCTCCTTCGTTGCTTCGATTTCCGAAGCAACGGCCAAGCTAGAGTTTCGGAATTCGAAGCACAAGGAGGCGGGCATGGCGGCTCGTGCAGCTCCGAAGCCCGGGCGTTCGGTGCGCGGCTCGAAGACGGGCCGGCCGGTGATGGCCGCGCTCGATCTGCTCGGCCGGCGCTGGGCGTTGCGCGCACTCTGGGAGCTGGCGCGGGAGTCGCGCGGCTTCCGTGAGCTGCAGGCCGACTGCGGCGACATCTCGTCGAGCGTGCTGCGCGACCGCCTGCGCGAGCTCGTGGACGCCGGCCTCGCCGAGCAGGACGCGGCAGGCCGCTACGCGCTGACGGCGCTCGGCAGCGAGCTCGGAGCGGCGCTCGCGCCGCTCGACGGCTGGGCGCAGAAGTGGGCGCGGGCGCTGCGCCGGCCCTGAAGTGCGCTTCAGGCGGGGCGCGCGCCCCGGCGCTCCCACGCCCAGATCGCGCCGAACACGAGGATCAGCGCGGCGGGCAGCAGCGCGAGCGTCTCGAACGAGGTCTGCGCGGCGCTGCGCTCGATCGCCAGGCGCTGCGCATCCGCGAGCGCGGCGAGCGCATCGGGGCCGCCCGCGAGCGCGAGCCGCTCGCGGTCGAAGATCGCGCCGAGGCGCGGCAGCACGAGCTCGATCGCGAGCGCGCCTGCCACCGCGAGGCCGCCGATCGCGAGCTCGCCGCCGCGCGGGAAGCGCTCGGCCACGTTCGCGAGCATGGTCGGCCAGAGGAAGCACACGCCGAGGCCCCACACGCTGGCGGAGGCGAGCGCGCTGAGCGGCGAATCGGCGCGCGCGAGCAGGAACAGCCCTGCGGTCGCGAGCGTGACCGAGCCCCACAACATCCCGAGATTCGAGAGCCGATGCGCGATCGGGCCGGCGAAATGGCGCAGCACGAACATCATTCCGCTCACGTAGACGAGCAGCCAGATGCCGCGCATGCCGACCGTGCGCGAGAGCGTGAGGTCGATCCACTGGCCGGGCGCGAGCTCGCTGGCGGCGGTCAGGAACATGCACGCGAGCCACACGAAGTAGCTCGGCCGCCGCGACAGCTCGCGGAACATCTCGCCCCACGCGACGCCGGCCGCTGCGCGCGCCGTGCGCGGGAACGCGACGCCGCGGCAGAGCGCGATCGTCGCCAGCGCGGGCGCGAGCGTCGCCGCGAGCTGCGCTTGCCACGGCAGCTGCAGCGCGCCGCCGGCGATGCCGACCAGCCCGCCCACGATGATGCCCGCGGGCCACCAGGCATGCAGCAGGTTCAGCCGCGCGGTCGTGTCCTCGGGATAGATCGTGGCGGTGAGCGGGTTGATCGACGCCTCCATGAATCCCCAGCCGAGCCCGCACAGCAGGAAGCCGAGCCGCAGACCCTGATGAACGCCCTCGCCGTTCGCGAGCGCCGGCGCGGCGATCGCGACGGCGGTGCCGAGCGAGAACAGCGCGCCCGCGAGCGCGAGCGCGCGGCCCATGCCGATGCGGCCCAGGGCCAGGGTCGCGAGCGCGAGCGTCGCCGCGAAGCCCAGCGACGCGATGCCGAGCAGCGCGCCGGCGCGCTCGCCGGAGTGCAGCGGGTCGAGGAAGCGCAGGATCTGCGCCTCGATGCCCGCGATCGCGGCGGCGCGCAACGAGAACGAGAGGCCCGCGGTGAAGAGCGCGAGCGATGCGGCGACGAAGATGCGGCGGCGCGGCAGGGCGTCGGCGGTCTGGGCGGCCAAGCGGGCTCCTCGAGCAGCGCAGAGCTTGCTTCGCTGCCGCCTGTGCGGCCAGCGCAATCCTCCGCGTGCGGCGCCGCCCTCGATCAGGCCTCGCGCGTGCGGAACTCGCATTTCGCCCAGCTCGGGCGCTCGCGCAGGCGCGCGAGATACGCGCGCAGGTTCGGATACGGCGCGAGCTCGAAGCGCGAGAGCGAGAGCGCGTCGAGCGTGGCGCCGTAACAACAGTCGACCAGCGTGAAGCCCGTGACCGTCAGGTAGGCGTGCTTCGCGAGCTGCGCCTCGACCACGGCGAGCGCGCCCGGCAGCTCCTCGAGGCCGCGCGCGCGACGCGCCTCGTCCACGGGCATGCCGAGCTGCGGCGCCACGTAGTCCGCGAACCAGAGCGCGCCCACTGCGTCGGCGAGGTGCCGCGCCTCGTAGAACAGCCAGCGCAGCGCGTCGCCGCGGCCCGCCGCCGCGCGCGGCCAGAGCCGCCCCTCGCGCTCGCCGAGGTAGGCGACGATCGCGTTCGATTCCCAGAGCACGAGCTCGCCGTCCTCCAGCACCGGCACCTTGTGGCTCGGGTTGAGGCGCGCGAAATCCGGATGGCGCTGCTGGCCGCGGAACAGATCGACCGCGACCAGGTCGTGGGCGACGCCGAGCTCGTGCAGCGCGAGCCGGACCTTCTGCGGATTGAACGACCAGAACCAGTAGAGCTTCATGGCAGCTCCCTCGTCTCGAGGCCCGGACGCGGCTCGAGCGGCGTGCGCTCCTCGAGGCAGCTGTAGGCGGTGGGCATGAGCTTGATGACCGAATGCAGCGGCATGTCGAGATGCGGCACGTCGGCGCGGGGAAGCTGCTGGAAGTAGGCGTAGAGCGCGCGCAGCACGGCGCGGTGCGCGATCACGAGCACAGGGGTGCGGTAGCGCTCGAGCTCGATGATCACGCGGTCGAGGCGCTGGATCACGTCCTGATAGCTCTCGCCGCGCGGATAGCGGTAGGCGAGCTTGTTACGGCGCCGCGCGGCGAACTCATGGGGCAGCGACGTCTCGATCTCCGCGTAGGTCATGCCGTCGCACTCGCCGGCGTCGATCTCGTCGAGCGCGCGCCACTCGCCGATGTCGATGCCGAGCGGCGCCGCGGTCTGCTTCGTGCGCTGCAGCGTGCTCGTCCAGACGTCGAGGTCGCCCGCACCGCCGAAGCCGTCGCGCACGTGCAGCGCGAGATTCTGCGCGTACGAGCGGCCGCGCGGCGAGAGCGGCGAATCGCCGCCGATGCGGCCGAGCACGTTCCACTCGCTCTCGCCGTGGCGCGTGATCCAGACCGGGCGCTTCGTCACCTGCAGGTTGGTCAGGAAGAACACGATGCGGCCCTGCACGTAGCCGTAGACCTCGTGGATCACGACCTGTCGGCCGCGGTCGACGTGGCGGACGAACGCGCCCTCGTCTTCGCCGAGCGGCTCGTACACGCTCGCGTAGTGGGCGATGCGCGCGCGGAAATCCGCGAGCGCCTCCTGCTCGGTGGATTGCGCGTAGTCGGGCGAGCCGAGCTTCGCCTCGCGCAGGTTCGCCTCGATCACCTCGGGCTCGTTGTTGATCAGCTCGACGAACAGCAGGTCGCGATCTTCGGCGAGCGAGCGAGCGCGGATCGAGTCGCGCTGCTCGCGCGTGGTGTTGGTCGCGTCGTAGATCGCGACGCGCCCTTCTCCGCGCAGGTGGGCGAGCGCGTCGTCGAGCACCGCGTCGGCGAGTGCGCGGCGCTGCGCCACCGCGTCCGTGTTGCTCGGATCGAAGAACCCGTGGCGCTGGCCCGGCCCGAGCTGCGTGCGCCGCCGCGCGCCCACGTTGAAGACCTCGGTCGGATAGCCGAGCCACGACAGATACCCCGCGAGCTTCCTCGCGGTGAACGATTTGCCGCGAGCCGGCAGTCCGACCATCGCGATCAGGTGTTTGCGGCCGCGTCTCGGGCGGGCCATGGACGGTGTGCCTTTGCGTGCTACGAGGGTCGGTCCCGCGCCGCAATCGGGGCGGCGCGTGCGCCTCCGTTGTTTACTCCGCTCCGCATCGCGACGCCGCGCGCCCAAGGAGACTGATGGCCAAGACACTCGCACTCCTCGTCGGCGGCGGGCCGGCGCCGGGGATCAACGGCGTGATCGGCGCGGCCACGATCTACGCGCGCCGGCGCGGAGCGCGGGTGCTCGGCATCGCGAACGGCTTCGCCCCGCTGATCGCGGGCGAGCTGCGCGGCGTGCGCGAGCTGGGCATCGACGACGTCTCGCGCATCCACCTGCTCGGCGGCTCGGTGCTCAACACCTCGCGCACCAGCCCGCTCGAGACGCCGGCCGCGCTCGCCCGCACGCTCGCGTCGCTCGGCGAGCTCGGCGTCGATCACCTGCTCACGATCGGCGGCGACGGCACGGCTCACATCGCGCGCAGAGTGTGCGAGGCGCCGGGCGCGCGCTTCACGCTCGTGCACGTCCCGAAGACGATCGACAACGACCTGCCGCTGCCGCCGGGCGTTCCGACCTTCGGCTACGAGACGGCGCGCGAGGAGGGCGCGCGCGTGATCGCGCGCCTGCTCGAGGACGGGCGCACCAGCTCGCGCTGGTACGTGGTCGTGATGATGGGCCGCAGCGCGGGCCACCTCGCGCTCGGCACCGCGAAGGCCGCGGGCGCGACGCTCGCGATCCTGCCCGAGGAGTTCGACGGCCGCGCGCCGCGGCTCGCCGACGTCGCGCGCATCGTCGAGAGCGCGATGCTGAAGCGCTTCGCGATGGGGCGCTCGCACGGCGTCGCGGTGATCGCGGAGGGCGTGGCGGAGCTGCTGCCGGAGGCCGACTTCCCGGGCGGCATCCCGCGCGACAAGCTCGGCCGGCCGCGCTTCTCGGAGATTCCGTTCGGCGATCTGGTCGCGAAGCGCGCGCAGGCGGGGCTCGCCGAGTTCGGCCTCGACGTCTCCGTGATCGACAAGGACGTCGGCTACGAGCTGCGCTGCGCCGAGCCCAACGCGTTCGACATCGCCTACACGCGCGATCTCGGCGCCGGCGCCGCCGAAGCGCTGCTCGACGGCGCGAACGGCGTGATGATCACGCGCGAGGACGACGCGATCGTGCGCGTGCCGTTCAAGGACATTCTCGACACCGCGACCGGCCGGACGCGCGTGCGTCGCGTCGATCTCGGCGGCGGCGGCTACGCCACCGCGCGCCTGCTGCAGGTGCGCCTCGAGCCCGGCGACCTCCTGCCCGGCGAGCTGTGCGAGCGCATCTGCGCGAGCGCGCAGCGAGGAGCTGCCGACCTGCGCGCGCGCTACTTCGGCGCGAGCTGAGCGCGACTACGCGGGTTCCAGAAAGCTCGCGAGTACGCGGACGTCCTTCCCGATGCCCGGGAACTTGACCATGCAGGTCACCAGCATCGTCTTCGTCACCACGCCCACGCTCCCTTGCGGGATCTCGCCCCCGTACATGTCGTCGAGCAGGCGGACTCGGTCACCTTTTTCGAACTGCATCGCTCATCTCCCGTTCACTTCGCGGGCGTGCCTTCGATCTGCGCGCGATAGATGCTGAACACTTGGCGCAGCGCTTCGAAGGTCTCTTTCTTCTTTGCCGGATTCTCGAGGTCCTCGCGACGTTGGGAGATCGCGTCGAGCATTCCCCAGATCGCCATTCGCGAGAGGCGCGAGCGCGCCTCCGCTTCCCGCTGCGCCATCGTGATCGCGTCGAGCTCGGGGATCCCGTCGGCGAGCGTCGACTCGCTCTTCTGCTGCGCCGCCGGGAGCGGAACGCCGTAGGCGGCTGCCGCGATCGAGATGCCTTGCTTCACCGCGCCGAACGTCGCGCGGGTGAGCTTCGAGGCATCCAGGCGGGCGCCCTTGATCGAGTACTCGCCGTCCGACTCCATCTTGATCGCGAAGTCGGAGTTTCCCGCGATCCCGACCGAGAAGGCCTCGTTGTACTTCCCCTCCCAGCAGTCCCCGTCGGCTGAGACGATCGCCGAGGCGAGCTGGTCGCTGAACAAGCTGACCCCGGATCGCAGCGACTCCTCGGCTTTCGTCACCACGAGGATCAGGCTCCGGCCAGCCGGGTCGGTCGCCGCCTCCCCGAGCTCCTCCTCCACGGCGGTTCTCAGAGCTTCCAACGACGAGTCGCTGTTGCGGAACTGCGCAAGCGCGTCGACGTAGTGCTGCCGCCTTTCGTCCGAATCGTCGGGACGGAGCTGCTCACCGGCCTCTGTCGCCTTCACACCTTCCTTCGCGAGCCTCGCGACCTCGGCCAGCTCCCGGCGCACTGCGCCGGCAAGTTCCGCGGGGAAGGCCTTCGCTTGCTCGGCGTCCAGGCAGTAGCTGCGAGGGTCTTTGGTGCCGTCCACACAGGTGAGGTCGCCCGCGCTCGCGCGCGCTTGGTTCTCGATCGCCTCGGTCCACTGGTCGTAGACGCTGCTCGCCGCGAGCACGCGTGCGTGAGTCGAGCGGTCCAGCGCCTTCGCCCGCAGGAAGTCGAGATCGCCGAGGCAGGCGTCGCCGAACACATTCACGTCCACGTCGAGCGACGCGCAGCTCGCGAGCGCGAGGCTCAACGCGAGGCAGGTGGTTTGGGCGAGCTTCATCGCGCGCGCCCTCCGACGCTCTTGCGGCTGCGCTCGACCCACTGCTCGAGCGCGGCGAGCGAGTCGAACGACTGCGTCGCACCCAAGGCCGCAGCGAGATTGTTCCCGTACTGGAGAACCGCCGCGTCGAGCGCCGCCGGCGACGCGGTCGCCGGGTCGACGCCGGCGATCAGCTCGTCGCCGACATCCGCGAGCATCTTTCCTCGCGCGGTCTCGACGGCGACATCGAGCTGCGCGTCGCCGCTCGCCAGGATCGCGTCCCGCCGGATCAGCCGCGCGAGCAGGTTGGAGATCTCCTCGTTGTCCGCGATCTGCCCGATCTGCTCGGCGATGGCATCGGAGTTCGACGAGAGAATCATCAGCAGCTCGCCGCCCTCCTCACAGCTCAGCGAGACCAATTCTGCGCCGGGAGCGGGCGAGATCTTGCCGTCCGCGGGCTGCGTGATGCCTTCGCCGAAATACATGTCGAGCGCGCGCTCGTCGAAGCAACCCGAGACGTAGCGGGAGCTGGAGAGGAAGGAGCCGCCGCTGACCTTCACGCGGAAGTAGTTGACCGGCTCCGCGCTAGCGCTGACGGACTTGAAGTAGTGAAACTCGCCGAAGCGCAGCGCGCAGCCGAGCGGAGCGAACGCGAGCGCCCCCAACAACAACACCAGACCGTTGGCCTTCGTCAGTCGCATGGAGGCTCCATGCGCCCGAGCATCCAGCGTGGAGTACGGAGATCGCAGTGAAGTACTTCACAGAGCCTCCGCGAGGGCGGCGCTGCGCGTGCGCGCGAAGCGAATCGCGAGGTAGAGCAGCAAGCCCATCGGGCCGGCCATCAGGGTGAGGAACAGGCACGGCACGAGCATCCAGTGCGGCACGCCGCGGCGCTGCGCGTCGCGCGCCTGCCATGCGCCGGCGAACAGGTCGAACACGAGGTAGTGCACCCAGCCGACGAGCAGCGTGCGCGGGTTCGCGAATGCCGCCGAGATGGCGGCGAGGCTGCCGAGGCCCGCGCCCTCAGGCGCGGCGTCGCTGCCGGGCCCCGCGACGAGAAAGCCCAGCGTGTAGGCGACGCCGAGCAGCGCGGGGTAGAGCGCGGAGTGCACGAGGCGCTGCGTCCAAACCCAGCGCGGCGCGATCGCGAGCAGCAGCCACGCCGGCAGGACGGAGGCGTTCGCGAGCTGAAAGAGCTGCTCGTCGCTCACTTCGCCGTCTCGCCGGCGATCGCTCGCGCCGCCGCGACATCCTCCTCGGGCAAGTCGAAGCGCAGCACGACTTGTTGAGATTCCGCGGCGTGCCCCGGTTCGTAGCGCCAGCCGGAGACGGCGTAGAGCGCGACCGCGTCGAACAGGAGCGGCGGCGTCGACTCGACCACGCGCACATTTCCGACCGCGCCGTCGTCGCGCACGTCGAAGCGCAGGCGCACCTTGCCCTCGACGCCGGCGGATCCCGCGAGCGTCGGATAGGCCGGCTGCGGCCGCTCGAGCGCGGCCGGCTTCGGGCCGCTGTAGTCGGAGAGCGGCGCCAGCTCGGCCGCGTCGATCTGCCGCACGCGCATGATCGCGCTGACCGAGGCCTCCGTGGCCGGGTGCTTCGTGATGATTTCCTCGTACAGCGCACGCGCCTCGCTCGGCGCTTCGCGCTCCTTGCAGTAGGCGAGCAGCAGGTCGCGCAGTGGCCGCTGCTCTTCCGAATCGCAAGCGGCGCAGAGATCGAGCCGGCGGCGCGCCGCGATGCAGCCGTTCTCCGCGTAGGCGCGCGTGGCGGCGATCAGGCCGGCACGAGCGTCCGCGCCGCCGGCGGGCGCGGCGTCCGCACTCGAGGGAGCAGCGGCGTCCGCGGCCGGCGCGGTCGCCGCAGGCCCTTCCTTCTTCTCTTGGCTGCACGCCGCGAATCCGAATCCGAGCGCGAGCGCGATGCAGCCGGCGGCGAGATGGCGCGAACGAAGCGTCACGAGCTCCTCCAAACGAGAGGCGAGAGCATGCCGCGGGGTAGCATCCCGCGCCGTGCGCACCGGGATCAACCTCCTGCTCTGGACCGACGAGCCGACGCGCGAAGAGTTCCTGCCGCTCTACGAACGCCTCGCGCGCATCGGCTTCGACGGGCTCGAGCTGCCGATCTTCGGCGGCGAGCCCGAGCGCTTCCGCGCGCTCGGCGGGCGGCTGGCGGAGCTCGGCCTCGCGCGCACCGCGACGGCGGTGTGCCCGCCCGAGGCGGACCCGATCCATCCCGACGTCGCGGTGCGGCGCGCGGCGCTCGCTCATCTCGCGCGCGCGATCGACTGCTGCGAGGCCGCGGGCGCGGAGCTGCTCGGCGGGCCGCTCTACGCCGCGATCGGGAAGTTCTCAGGCAAGCCGCCCACCGAACAAGAGTGGGAGGCGAGCGTCGACGTGCTGCAGGCCGCGGCCGACTACGCGGCGCGCGCCGGCGTCACGCTCGTGTTCGAGTTCCTGAATCGTTTCGAGATCTACCTGCTGAACGACACGGCGCAGACGGCTCGCTACGCGCGCTGCGTGGCGCGCCCGAACGTCGGAGTTCACTACGACACGTTCCACGCGAACATCGAGGAGAAGGACCCCGCGCTCGCGCTCGAGAGCGCGGGCGCGGCGATTCGGCACGTGCACGTCTCCGAGAACGACCGCAGCACGCCGGGGAGCGGGCAAGTGCGCTGGGACGAGACGTTCACGGCGCTGCGGCGCATCGGCTACGACGGCTGGCTCACGATCGAGGCGTTCGGGGCCGCCCTTCCGTCGCTCGCGGCGGCGACGCGCATCTGGCGGCGCATGTTCGTGGACGAGGAGGTGCTGGCGCGCGAAGGGCTCGCCTTCACGAAGCGCGCGTGGGAGCGAGCGGGCGCGCAGCGCTGAGCCGCGGCCGAGCCGTCAGGGCAGCGTCTGCCAAGCGCCATTGGCCTTGAGGCGGAACTTGCCCGTTCCGCTCCCGCCGCTCGTCATGCCGGTGCCGCTCGCCTTGAGCTGGAGCTTCGCCATGGTCCGGCGCTTGTTCAGCTTGAGCTGCGCCTGCGTGACCGAGAGCGAGGTGATCGCGACGCTCTCCTCGCACAGCTCCGTCGCTTCCTCCTCGAGCTCCTCGCCGAGCTCCGCGAGGCTGCCGCCATCGAGCGTCAGCGTCGTCACGCGCCCCGAGCTGGAGGAGGTGCCGGAGAAGTCGTCTCCGTCGACCGTCGCCGTCCACGTGCCGTTCGCGGCGAGGTTCAAGGCGACGCTCATTGAATCCGTGTCCTTGCCGCAGCCGGAGGCCTGAATGCGCTGACCGCCGTTCAGCGTGCCGGAGCCGGCCGGCACGGTTTGTGCCGCGGCACTGGTGGCGAATGCGGCGAGCGCGAGCGCGAGCAGAACCTTCGATCGCATGGGAAGCCTCCGGTTCGTGTGAAACGCTGGGCCGGGCATCGTCGCACGCGCCTCGGCCGACGGAAATCCCCTAGACGGGGGCCCTAAGCTCGCGTTTTCCGCACGGGGGGATCGCATGTCGATTCGCGCTTTCGCGCCGCAGCACATGCCGGTGGGCATCTTCACCGCCGCGCTCCAGGAGCTGACGCCGCGCGCGCGGCGCGACGCGGACCCGGATCTCGCGATCGAGGAATGGCTCGACTACGCGCGGCGCATGGGTGCCGAGTGCATCCAGCTCTCCGCGGCGCTGCATCCCGACGAGGCCGACGTACCCGCCGAGGCGATGCTCGACCCGGTCGCGAACACGCTCGATCTGCGCGCGCCGTTCTCGCGCGAACGGGCGCGGCGCGTGGAGGCCGCCGCGCGCGCGAGCGGCGTCGCGATCGCCGACGTCGGCTACTTCGACGACATGCTGCACGCCGACGCCGCGCTGCGCGCGAAGAAGCACGCCTTCATGCTGCGCGCCATGGACGCGGCGGCGCTGCTCGGGGCGCCCGCCGTGTGCGGCTTCGTCGGCCGCAACCAAGCGCTCACGCTCGAGCAGAACCTCGCGGACTTCGAGCGCTCGTTCGTTCCGCTCCTGCGCGAAGCGCGCGCGCGCGGCCTCCAGTACCGCATCGAGCAGTGCCCGATGCCCGGCTGGAGCGGCGGCGACAACTTCCATAACAACTTGGCCTACACGCCCGGCGCGTGGATCGCGCTGCACCGCATCTGCGAGAGACACGGCGTCGGCGACGCGCTGCGCATCCACTACGACCCGTCGCACGCGATCCTGATGGGTCAGGACACGCGCTCGCTGTTCCAGTACCTGAGAGATCAGGGCTACGGCTTCCTGATCGCGGGCTTCCACGTGAAGGGCCAGGTGATCGACGCGCGCGGCCTCGCGGCGTGGGGCTACGGCGGCCAGACGCTCGGCCGCGGGGAGCGGCCCGGCGACGCGTGGAAGAAGCAGAGCGCGTTCGCGGAGCACGAGCTGCCCGGCACCGCGCGGCACGATCCGCTCGCGTACCTGCAGAGCCGCAGCGTCGACTGGCTCGACCATCAGCTCGCCGCGCGTGAGCTGCTGTCGCTCGACGTCGCGCGCACGCCGCTGATCGTCGAGCACGAGTATCCGCGCGCCCGCGTGCAGGATCCCGAGACGCTGCTGCCGATTCTCGCGGGCTCGCTCGCGTTCACGCGCGCGATCGACCGCGCGGCGGCCGCGATGTACGCGCTCCAGCACGAGGTGCTCGCGGCGCAGGGCATTCCCGCGCAGGGCCGCGGGCGCGAGGCGTATCGCAGCTGAGGTGCGCGCGCGGGCTCAGCGCGGGCCGGCGACTTTTCCCGCGCTCGCGCGCTCGTACAGCAGCGCGTGCGCTTGGTGCGCCTCGCGGCTTCCTGCGCGGCGATAGGAGGCGACCGCATCGAGCATCTCGGCGGGGATCTCGTGTTCCCCGCGCCCGAAGGCGATCAGCCAGACGCGGCGCGGCGCCTCGCGCTCGACGAACGCGGCCCAATCGTCTCCGACCAATCGCTCGAGATGGTCCGGCAGGTAGTAGTAGAGCGGCGGGTACGCATAGCTCGAGCGCACGACGAAGATCGCGTCGTCCGGCTCGAGCTCGGCTCGCAGCTCGCGCGCGAGGCCGCGGTAGTCGCGCGGGCTCGCCTGCGCCTTGGAGAAATAGGCGTTCGAAGAGACGCAGAGCGCGAGGAGCGCGGCTGCCGCCAAACCCGCGAGCCAAGGGCGCGCGCGCAGCGCGAGCACGCCGCCGCTCACGGCGATGAGCAGGAACGGTACGTAGACGAGCGCGCCGCGCGCGACCCACGACGGGCGCACGAGCGAGACGCCCAGCATGAGCGCGGGTGGGAGCAACGCGAGCCACAGCGCGAGCGGCGCGCCGGCGCGCAGCAGCGCGGGAGCCGGGCGCAGGCGCGGCTCGACGAACCCCCGGATCCCCTCCGCGAAGCCCAGCAGCGCGAGCGGCAGCGCTGCGCTGGTGAGGACGACGAGGCGGGTCGCGCCGTTCGCGAGATAGAGCGCGAGCATCGCAGCGCCCGAGAGCAGCGCGAGGTCGCCGAGCAGCCACGCCGGCATCCAGGGAGGCGCATCGTGCGGCGCAGCCAGCGGCGCGCTGCGCGACGGGCTGCGAGCCGCGCCCAGGACGAGCAGGCCGAGCGTGGAGGCGAGCACGAGCGCGCGCGGCACGAGCGGCTCCGGCGCCTCGTCCCAGAACTTCGCATTTCGCAGGTAGGCGAAGCCGAGCTCGAGGTAGTCGAGCTTCGCGTCGTACCACTTCGTCGGTGGATTCTGCACGATGGAGATCGCGATCACGGGCGCGGCGACGATCACCGCCCCGAGCTGGACGCGCAGCGTGCCCAGCCGCCCGCGCGCGCCCCACTCGCGCAGGGCGCCCACCAGAATTTGTGCGAAGACGAGCGGCCAGACGTAGAGCTGCGTCCACAAGCCGAGGCTCGTGCTCACGAACAGGCCGAGCGCGTCGAGCCAGCGCGCGCGCTCGAGATGGCGAAGCAGGAAGAGCGTCGAGAGCAATCCCAGGAACGCGGCGAGGCTGTACGGCCGCGCGAGCTGGCTCCAGTAGACGTGGAAGCCGTGCAGCGCGAGCTGCGCGGCGGGCAGGAGCGCCCAGCGGCGCGGCAGCTCCCGCCGCGCGACAAAGAAGACGAGCAGGATCGAGAGCGCACCGAGCAGCGCCGACGGGACGCGGTAACTCGCCTCGCTCGTCCCGAAGGCGCGGATCCACGGCACGAGCGCAACGAAGTACGTGGGCGGGTGCCCGTCCTCGAGCGCAGTCGCGAGGACGCCGCGCAGGTCCATCCGCGGCGACGGCACGAACGTCCACTCCGGCACCGGGATGCCCGGGACGAAGTTCTCAGGGTGGGACAAGCTGCGCTCGCCGATGTCGTCGAGGCGGACCGCTAGGCCGAGCCCGAACAACACGAGCAGCAGCGCGGGAACGAATCGCGGGCTGCGCCAGAGGGCCCACCCGCCGCAGCCGGCAGGCCCGGGTACCACGTCGCTCTGCACGCCAAGCTCCTCGGAGAGGTCCGCTGGCTGGCACGAGCTGGCGACGGGACGGGAAGGATTCCCCAGCCATCATCGGCGTGAGAGCCCGCGGCCTGAAGCTCCCGGTCAGGGGCGGCGCGCTTGATGGCCCGCGGGCTCCGTGGTCTCATGCCGGCATGAGCTTCCGAGCCGAGCCCACTCCCGCGACCCTCGGCGCCGTCGTCACCGGCGTGAAGCTCGCCGCGCTGAGCGACGCGGAGTGGCGCGCGGTCGAGAGCGCGTTCCACGCGCACGCGCTGCTGATCTTCCCCGCGCAGCATCTCGACGCGGCGGAGCAGGCCGCGTTCGCGCGCCGCTTCGGCGAGATCGAGCACATCGTGCCCGAGCGCGACACGGTGCCGATCAGCAATCGGCGCGCGGACGGCACGCTGCTCGCCGACGACGAGCCCACGATGCAGATCCTGCGCGGCAACGAGGGCTGGCACACGGACAGCTCCTACATGCCGCTCGCCGCGAAGGCCTCCGTGCTCTCCGCGCAGGTGGTGCCGACGCGCGGCGGCGAGACGGAGTGGGCCGACATGCGCGCCGCTTATCAGGCGCTCGACGCCGCGACGCGCGACCGCATCGCGACGCTCTCCGCGCTGCACTCGATCCGCTACTCGCAGGCGCGCATCGGCGACGAAGCGCCGCGCACCGCCGGCTACGGCTTCCAGGTCGGCGATCCGCCGCTGCGCCCGCTCGTGAAAATGCATCCGGTGACGGGCCGGCCGTCGCTCTACATCGGGCGCCACGCCTACGGAATCCCGGGCCTCGCGCCGGAGGAGTCGGAGCGGTTGCTCGACGAGCTGCTCGCCTTCGCCTGTCAGCCGCCGCGCACGCTTCAGCACCGCTGGCAGCCGGGCGACGTCGTGATCTGGGACAACCGCTGTGTGCTGCATCGCGCGCGGCCTTGGGACCACGCGCAGGCGCGCGTCATGCATCACACGCGCATCGCGGGGGATCCGGCGACGGAGCGGGCGCAGGCGTAGCGGTGGAAGCGAGCGGGCTCGATCGCTTCGCCTCCCTGATGAGCCGCTACGTGCCGGACGCGATCAGCGCGTGCGCCGCGCTGATGCTCCTCTTGTTCGGCGCCGCGCTCGCGCTCGGCAACACGCCCGGGCAGGCCATGGAGGCCTACTACGCCGGCCTCTGGATGCTGCTGCCGTTCACGATGCAGATGACGCTGATCATCGTGCTCTCGGCCACGCTCGCGTCGACGCCGTTCTTTCGCAGCGCGATCGCTGCGCTCGCGCGCCTGCCCCGCAGCACGGCGCAGGTGGTGGGTCTCTCGGTCCTGATCACGGCCGTCACCTCCTATTTTTATTGGGGGCTCGGCGTCGTGCTCGGCCCGATCGTCGCGGTGAACTTCGCGCGCGAGGCGGAGCGGCGCGGCATCGCGGTGGACTTCCTGTTCCTGCTCGCGACGAACTGGGGCTGCCACGCCGTCTGGCAGTACGGGCTCTCGTCGAGCGCGGCGCTGATCGTCGCGACGCCGGGCCACCCGCTCGAGGCCGCGATCGGCGTGCTGCCGCTCGCGAGCACGATCGGCTCGCCGGCCGCGATCGCGCACGTACTCGTCTACACCGCGGCGGTGATCGCTGCGGGCTGCGCGTTCATGCCGAAGCAGTCGCGCCCGATCTCGCAGTTTCCGGGCACCGAGAGGCTCGGCGAGGCCATCGCCGACGACGGCGACGCGGGCCGCTCCTTCGCCGAGCGCCTCGAACGCACCTCCTTCGCGACGCTCGTGTTCTGCGTCGCGCTCACGGCGTGGCTCTGGTTCCACTTCGCCGTGAAGCGCGGCGGGCTCGACTTCAACTCGCTGAACGCGGCGCTGCTGCTGCTGTGCCTCGCGCTGCACCGCAACGTCAGCCGCTTCTCGCGCGCGCTCGAGCGCTCGGTCACGGCGGGCTGGCCGGTGATCGTGCTCTACCACCTCTACGCCGGCGTCGCGGGTCTGATCCAGAACACGACGCTCGGCGCCGAGATCGCGGGCGCGGTCGCGAGCGTCTCGACGCCGCTCAGCTTCCCGCTGCTCACCGCCGCGAGCGGCACGCTGTTCGCGCTCTTCATCCCATCGAGCGGCGGCCAGTGGGCGATCCAGGGCTTCGTGACTTCTCAGGCGGCCATGGAAGTCGGCGTCTCGGTGCAGCGCGGCCTGCTCTCGCTCGGCGTCGGCGACCACATGGGCAACCTCGCCTCGCCGTTCTGGTACCTGATCGTCGCCGGCATCGCGGGCGTCGATTTCCGCAGCTTCTACGGCTACGGGCTCGCCTACGCCGCGCTCTGGTTCGTGCTCGGCACGGCCGCGTTCACGTTCTTGCCGTGTTAGGCGGGGCCCCGCGGTCGCTCTCCCTCAGCCGAGCGCCTTGATCGCCGCGCCGATCACCGAGCCGAGCAGCAGCACGACCTGGGCGAGTGCGCCGATCAGGAAGCCGGTGCCGCGCTTGCCGGCTTCGGCGACGTACCCGCGCATGTAGAGCGCGCGGCCCACGATGAACACGAGCCCCAGGCCCGCAGCGATCTGCTCGCTCACGACGTGCGCGAAGATCAGCATGCAGGGCACGAAGATCACGAGCTGCTCGAGCGTGTTCTGGTGGGCGCGGAAATAGCGCTCGAAGACCGGATTCCCGGAGATCGCGGGCGCCGGAACGTTGTAGGTGCCACGGGCGCGGCCCACGAGGAATCCGAACACGAAGTATTCGAGCAGCGCGAGCGCAATCACGAGAGCGACGAGATGCATGGCCCCTCCTGAGGAATGGGAGCGCAGCCTACACCGGGGCGGAGCGTGGCCGCGGAGTTTCTCGCGCGCCTCAGCCGGCTCTGCGCATCAGCTCCGCGTAGCGATCGAGCAGCGGCAGCACTTGCTCTGCCGGTGCGGGCGGCAAGCCGAACACGCAGCGCGTGATGCCGGCGTCGCGCGCGCGGGCGAGCAGCTCGGGCTGCGGCGGTGCCGCGAAGATCGAGATCTCGAACTTCTCAGGGTCGCGGCCCGCAGCGCGCACGCGCTCCCGCACCTCGGGAACGCGCTCCAGGATCTCGTCGCGCCCGAAGATCGGCATCCAGCCGTCGCCATACTCGATCGCTCGCTCCACGGCTCTCGGGAAGCCGCCGCCCACGTGGATCGGCGGATGCGGCTTCTGCACCGGCTTCGGCCACGTCATCACCGGCGCGAACTCGACGAACTTGCCGTGGAACTCGGGCGAAGGCTTCGTCCACAGCTCCTTCATCGCGAGTACGCGCTCGCGCATCAGCGAGAGGCGCGTCTTGAACTCGGTGCCGTGGTTGCGCATCTCCTCGGCGTTCCAGCCGGCGCCGATGCCGAACAGGAAGCGACCGTTCGAGACGCGATCGAGGGTCGCGACGTCCTTCGCCGTCTGCAGCGGGTCGCGCTGCACGACCAGGCAGATGCCGGTCGCGAGCTTGAGCTTCGTTGTTACTGCGGCCGCCGACGCGAGCGAGATGAACGGCTCGTACACGTCGTAGTACATCTTCGGCAGCTCGGGCCCGCCCGGCCACGGCGACTTCCGCTCCACGGGAATGTGCGTGTGCTCGGGCAGCCACAGCGACTCGAAGCCGCGCGCCTCGGCCTCGCGCGCGATCTCGACGGGCTGAATCGAGTAGTCGGTCGGGAAGTACGTGAGCCCGTAGTGCATGGGCGCATGATGGCACGGCGCGCTGCGTTCAGGCGTGCTCGCGATGGAACGCGCGCACGCGCAGGGCGAAGCGCTCGGGCTCGAGGCGATGTAGCCAGTGCCCCTGCCCTTCCCACAGCTCGACGCGCGCGCCGGCGATGCGCGCGCGCAGCCATGCCTCATAGCCGGGGCCGGGGTCGAGGCCATGCAGCGCGAGGTAGGGCGCACGGAGGCGCGCGAGCAGCGGCTCCAGCACCGCGAGCACGTGCTCCTCGGTCTGGTCGACGAGCGGCAGCCACAGCCCCAGCACCGCGGGCCGCCGCTCGAGAACGCGGTAGCCGCGCAGTTCGTCGCGCAGCGCCGGGGTGAGGCGCGGGCCCGCCATCTCCTCCATCTCCTCGTTCATCGCGTCGCAGAACGAGGCGCCGGCGAGGCGCGGCGCGAGCGCGCGCACCAACTCGATGAAGGAGCCGAGGCGCAGCGGCTGGTCGATGTTCACGACGGAACGCACCGGAGTGAACGCGCCGAGCAGCGTCGCGACGAGGCCGCCGAGCGAGTGGCCGACGACGCGCGGCGCGCCGAGCTCCAGCGTCGTGACGAAGCGGGCGACGGCGCTGGTGAACGCTCCGGCGGAGTACTCCGGCAGCGGTGACGACGCGCCGTGGCCGGGCAGGTCGATGCGGATCACGCGCGCATCCCGCGCGAGCAGCGGCGCGAGCGAATCCCACGCGCGCTGATCCTCCGTGATTCCGTGGATCAGCAGCAGCGGCTCGCCGCTGCCCTCGTCGCGGTAGGCGATCTCGACGCCGTCGCCGAAAGCGATGCGCTCCGGCGCGCCGCTCACGCCATCTCCATCCCGCCCGCCACGTTCAGCGAGACGCCGGTGATGTTGGGCGAAGTCGCGAGGTAGATCACCGCGGCGGCGATGTCGGCGGGCGTCTGCTCGCGGCCGAGCGGGATCGATTGCTTCACCGCGGCGTCGTAGGCGGCCCTGCCGCCGCGCTCGGGGCGCGTGAGGTGATGCGTCCACATGTGCGTCGCGAGGATGCCGGGGCAGACCGCGTTCACGCGCACGCCGCGCGGCGCTAGCTCCTGCGCGAGCGATTGCGTGAGGCCGACCACCGCAAATTTGCTCGAGCAGTAGAGCGAGCCCGTCGCGTAGCCGCGCTTGCCCGCGACGGAGGCGATGTTCACGATCGCGCCCTGGGTCTTCGCGAGCTCGCCGAGCGCCGCACGCGAGACGAGATATGGGCCCTTCACGTTGACGGCGTACACGAAATCCCAGCGCGCCTCGTCGATCTCCTCGAGCGGCGCGAAGTGCACGACGCCCGCGTTGTTCACGACGAGGTCGATGCGCCCGAACGCGGCGCGCGTGCGCACTACCAGCGCCTCCACCTGCGCGGCGTTCGTCACGTCGCACGCGACCGCGAGCGTCTCGCCGCGCCCGCGCGCGGCGATCTCGCGCGCCGCGGCCTCGAGCTGCGCGGCGGAGGAGAGCTCGTAGTCGAGCGCCGATGCGCCGCTCGCGACGTCCGACAGCACGACGCGCGCGCCCGCTTCGGCGAGCGCCTCCGCGATGCCGCGCCCGATCCCGCGCGCGGCGCCCGTCACGATCGCGACTCTGCCCTCGAGCATCGCGTCACCTCCGCGGCGCACTCTACTGCGAGCACAAGTGGCCCATCGGGGTCAGACCCCGATGGGCCACTTGTGCCACTTTGCGCGCGCGGGAGGCGCGATGGGCAAGCTCGATGGCCGCGTGGTCGTGATCACAGGGGGCGGGCGGGGAATCGGGCGCTCGCTCGCGCTGGCGGCCGCGCGCGAAGGCGCGCGCGTCGCGATCACGTCGCGCACCCCGCGCGAGCTCGACGCCGTCGTCGACGAAATGCGCGCGCTCGGCAGCGACGGGCTCGCGCTGACCGCCGACGCGCTCTCGCGCGCCGACACGAGAGCGGCGATCGAGCGCGCGCTCGCGCACTTCGGGCGCATCGACGGGCTCGTCAACAACGCCGGCGGCGGCATCGGCTGGAAGCGCGCGCCGGAAAAGGACCCCGCCGAGCACGAGGACGAGCTGTTCGAAGCGAACCTGAAGCTGAACCTTACCTCCGCCCACTTCGCGACGCGCTTTGCGCTGCCCGCGATGCGCGCGCAGCGCTGGGGGCGCGTGATCACGATCGGCTCCGGCTACGCGAAGCGCAGCGGCGGCGCACTCGCCTACACCGCCGCGAAGCACGGCCTGGTCGGCTACACGCGCGCGCTGGCGGCGCAGGTCGCGGGCGAGGGCATCACGGTCAACTGCCTCTGCCCGGGCTGGACGAACACGAGCCTCGTCGACTGGAACGCGCTCGCGAAGTCGTACGGCACGGATCCCGCCGGCGCGCGGCGCATCGCCGAGAGCGAGAACCTGCAGCGCCGCGTGCTCGAGCCCGACGAGCTCGGGCCGATGTGCGTGCTGCTGCTCTCGGAAGAAGCGCGCGGCATCACCGGCCAAGTCATTAGTGTGGACGGCGGCTATCGAGTGTGAGCATGATCTGCCTCCGGCTCCGAGGTGTCTCTTGCCCCAAGCGAAGCTGCGCGTCGCGCTGATCGGCGCCGAGTTCATGGGCCGCGCGCACGCCAACGCCTGGCGGCAGGCGCCGCGCTTCTTCGAGCTTCCGCGCGAGCCGGTGCTGCAGGTTGTGTGCGCGCGCGACGCGGCGAAACTCGCTGCCCGGGCCGCGCGACTCGGCTTCGCGGAGCACGCCACGGACTGGCGCGCGACGATTCGCCGGCCCGACGTCGACGTGGTGGACATCTGCACGCCCGGCGACTCCCACGCGGAGATCGCGATCGCCGCCGCTCAGGCGGGCAAGGCGATCCTGTGTGAGAAGCCGCTCGCGAACACGGTCGCCGAGGCCGAGGCGATGGCGCACGCCGTGCGCGAGGCCGGGGTGCCGAACCTCGTCTGCCACAACTACCGGCGCGCGCCTGCGGTCGCGCTCGCGAAGCGCATCCTCGACGAGGGGCGGCTCGGCGCGATTCGGCACTACCGCGGCGCGTACCTGCAGGACTGGATCGTCGACCCGGCCTTCCCGCGCGTCTGGCGGCTCGAGCGCGCGCGCGCCGGCAGCGGCGCGCTCGGCGACATCGGCTCGCACCAAGTCGACCTCGCGCGCCACCTGTTAGGGGAAATCAGCGCGGTGAGCGGGCTGCTCGAGACCTTCATCGCGGAGCGCCCGCTGCCGGGCGGCGGCGGGCGCGGGCACGTCGACGTGGACGACGCGGCGCTCGCGCTGCTGCGCTTCGCGAGCGGCGCGATCGGCTCGCTCGAGGGCACGCGCTTCGCGACCGGGCGCAAGAACGCGAACCGCTTCGAGGTCAACGGCGCGCGCGGCAGCCTCGCCTTCGACCTCGAGCGCATGAACGAGCTCGAGCTCTACGAGGAGCAGGGACCGAGCTCCGGATTTCGCACCGTGCTCGCGACCGACCCGAGCCACCCGTACGCGGAAGCCTGGTGGCCGCCTGGCCACGGGCTCGGCTACGAGCACACCTTCGTGCACACGGTCGCGGATTTCACGCGCGCGATCGCGCGCGGCGAGCCGGCGAGCCCGAGCTTCGAGGACGGGCTCGCGACGCAGCGCGTGCTCGCGACGATCGAGCGCTCGGCGGAGAGTCAGCGCTGGGAGGCGGTGGCGTGAGAGCTCTCCGGTGGTTCGCGGCGATCCTGCTCGCTCTCGTCTTGTTCGTCGCGCTCGGCATCGCGGCCATCACCGCCTACTTCAAGGATCGCGCGGGCGACGAGATTCCGTACGCGACGCTCTACGGGATCGTCGCGACCGAGCTGTGGAGCCGCACCTACTGCGCCATCACCGGCTGCCCGGCGCAGCTGCCCGCAGGCATGACGTCGAAGCTCTGGGACGACCGCTTGCTGCGCTCGACGCCCGTCGCGATCGACGTCGACCCGGAAGGCCACCTCTACGTCGCCGAAGCGGACCGGAATCAAGGCGGCGTCGCCGACAACCGGCAGCACGCGTACTGGCTGCTCGATGATCTCGCGTCGAAGACGGTCGAGGATCGCCGCGCCTACTACGAGAAGTGGATCGCGGCCGGCAAGTTCGCGGAGGAGCCCGACTACTTCACGCGCCGCTCCGACCGCGTGATCCGCCTCGCCGACACCGACGGCGACGGCGTCGCCGACGAGCGCAAGGACCTGATCGCCTGGAACGACCTGGTGGACGGGCTCACGGCGGGCGTGCTCACGATCGACGACGAGCTCTGGATCACCAGCATCCCGTTCCTGGTGAAGCTGAGCGACGCGGACGGCGATGGCGTTCCCGAGCGGCGCGAGGACATCGCGCGCGGATTCGGCGTGAAGTCGTCGCTGGTCGGGCACGACCTGCACGGCCTGACGCTCGGCCCCGACGGCAAGATCTACTTCTCGATGGGCGATCGCGGCTATCACGTCGTGACGCGTGAAGGCGTGACGCTCGCGCCGCCCCTCGATCCGGGGCGCGGCGCGGTGTTCCGCGTGAATCGCGACGGCTCGCAGCTCGAAGTGTTCGCGACCGGCCTGCGCAATCCGCAGGAGCTCGCCTTCGACGACCACGGCAACCTGTTCACCGGCGAGAACAACTCCGACTCCGTCGACGAGGCGCGCATCGCGTACCTGACCCTGGGCAGCGACGCGGGCTGGGCGATGCCGTTCCAGTCGATGGCCGCGCCTTACCCGCGCGCGGCGTGGGTCGCCGAACGATTGTGGGAGACGCAGCACGAGGGGCAGCCGGCCTGGGTAGTGCCGCCGATCGCGCATCTCGGCCGCGGGCCTGCGGGATTTGCGCACTATCCCGGCACGGGCCTCGGCGACACTTATCAGGGCCGCTTCTTCATGGCGGATTACCGCTACACGCCGGCCGCGTCGCAGATCTGGTCGTTCGGCGTGGTGCCGAAGGGGGCGGGCTTCGAGATGGTCGATGCCAAGCCGTTCATCGCGCAGGTCGTCGCGACCGACCTCGCGTTCGGCTTCGACGGACGCCTCTACGTCGCGCACTACGAGGATCTCTCGAAGAAGCAGCGCATCCTCGTGATGGAGGATCCCGAGGCGCGCAAGGATTCGCGCGTCGCCGAGACGGCGCGGCTCGCGCGCGAAGGCTTCCGGCAACGCGACGCCGCGCAGCTCGCCCTGCTGCTCGGGCACGCGGATCAGCGCATTCGCCTGCGCGCGCAGTTCGAGCTGGCGCGGCGCGGCGACGCGGCGCCGCTCGCGGCGCTGGCGCGCGACGCGAACGCCCCGGAGCTGGCGCGCATTCACGCGCTCTGGGCGCTCGGACAGCTCGGCGCGCCGGCGCTCGCGGGCTTCGAGGCGCCCGCGCTCGCGGCCGCGCTCACGCCGGAGCTGCGCGCGCAGCTCGCGCGCGTCGCGGGCGACGCGAGGGCGCAGAGCTTCGAGCCGCTGCTGCTCGCACTGCTGCGCGATGAGCAGCCGCGCGTGCGCTTCTTCGCCGCGCAGTCGCTGGGCGCGCTCGGCGCGCGCGCCGCGGTCGATCCGCTCCTCGAGCTGTTGCAGGAGAACGCGGACCGCGACGTGTTCCTGCGCCACGCGGCCACGTGGGCGCTGAAGCGCATCGGCGACGCCGACGCGGTGCTCGCCCACGCGGGCGACGCCTCGCGCTCGGTGCGCATGGGCGCGCTGCTGGCGCTGCGCGGCCTCGGCGACTTGCGCATCGCGCGCTTCCTCGCCGACGAAGATCGCTCGCTCGTCGCCGAGGCCGCGCGCGCGATTCACGACGTGCCGATCGCCGCCGCGAACGCGCAGCTCGCAGCGCTCTTGCCCGGGCTCGCCCCCGTCGCGGACGACGACCTCGAGACCGGCTTCGCGCTGCACCGCCGCGCGATCGCCGCGAACCTCGCCGAGGGCCGCGCCGAGAACGCGACGGCGCTCGCGGCCTACGCCGCGAACGAGCAGCAGGCGCGCGCGCTGCGCGAGATCGCGCTCGAGGCGCTCGCCCACTTCGCGAAGCCGGAGCCGCGCGAGATCGTGCTCGGCTTCTATCGCCCGCTGCCGGAGCGGCCGCGCGAGCTCGTGTTCGACGCGCTCGATCGCCACGGCCGCGCGCTCGTGCAGGGCGATCTCGGCGAGCGCGCGCTCGCGATCGCGAGTGATTACGGCCGGCTGCCACTCGACGATGCGGAGCTGGCGGCGCGCGCCGACGACGCGAACGCGGCGCCCGCGGCGCGCGAGGCCGCGCTGCGCGCGCTGGCGGCGCGCGACCTCGGCTCGACGGTGCTGCGGCTCGCGTTCGACCTCGAAGTGGACCTTGGTCAGCGGGCGGAGGTCGAGCGCATCCTCGAGGAGCTGGCCGGGAACGACGCGCGGCACGGGCGCGCCGGCGTGCTCGCCGCCGACCGCGCCGGCTTGCGGATGCGCATCACGGCGGACGACGACGCGTTCGCGGCCGACCTGCCGCCGGT